>JADGOR010000087.1 GCA_017882855.1 Cellulomonas sp.
GATCAAGGAGGCCGAGGCGCACGCCGCCGAGGACCACAAGCGCCGCGAGGAGGCGGAGGTTCGCAACACCGGCGAGCAGCTCGCCTACTCCACCGAGAAGCTGCTCAAGGAGCATGACGAGAAGCTGCCGGAAGACGTCAAGACCGACGTCAAGGGCGCGGTCGACGAGCTCAAGACGGCGCTCGAGGGCACCGACACGTCGGTGGTCAAGGAGAAGACCGAGAAGCTCAGCTCGGTCGCCCAGAAGATCGGCGAGGCGATCTACGCTGCTGGTGCGGCGGAGAGCGCGGCAGCCGACTCGCCGGCCCCCGATGCCGGCAGCCCGGCCTCTGACGAGGACGTGGTCGACGCCGAGATCGTGGACGAGGAAGAGAACAAGTGACCGATCAGCGCCCGGGCGCGAGCGGTGGGGTCGGCGGTGTCGACCCCACCCGACCGGTGATCCGGGACCGCCGCAAGCTCGACCCGGCCACGGGCCAGGTACGCGAGCAGTTCGCGCACCCGCACGACGCCGCCGCATCGTCCCGCACGGGGGCCGCGTCACCCGGCGCCTCGGGCGGCGCCGACGTCGGCCCGACCGACGGGGCGCTCGACGTCGGCCCGACCGACGGGGCGCTGGACGCGGCCGAGGCCAAGGCGGCCGAGTACCTCGCCGACCTACAGCGGCTCCAGGCCGAGTACGTCAACTACCGCAAGCGCGTCGATCGGGACCGGTTCGTCGCCCGGGAGCTCGCGATCGCCGAGGTGATCGAAGCCCTCACGCCGACCTTGGACGAGATCGACCTGGCCCGCCGGCACGGCGAGCTCGAAGGCGGGCCATTCGCGGCGATCGCCGAGAAGCTCGAGGCTGCCCTGCAGCGATTCGGCTGGGAGCGCTACGGCGCCGTCGGCGAGGGCTTCGACCCGACGGTCCACGAGGCGCTCATGCACGGCCACTCGGACGACGTCACCGAGTCGACAGTGACGCAGGTTCTCCAGCCGGGCCACCGGGTGGGCGATCGGATCCTGCGGGCCGCGCGCGTCGCGGTGACCGATCCTGAGTGATCGGGGAACGATGGCGGCTGATCGCCGCGGCGACGGACAACTGAGCGAGGAGGCGCGATGACCGGTCAGGACTGGCTGGAGAAGGACTTCTACCAGGTCCTCGGCGTCGCCAAGGATGCCGACGCGGTGGCGATCAAGAAGGCCTACCGCAAGCTCGCGCGCACCCTGCACCCGGATCACAACCCAGGGGACAAGAGCGCCGAGGAGAAGTTCAAGCAGGTCGGCGAGGCGTACTCGGTCCTCTCCGATCCGAAGGAGCGCGCTCAGTACGACCAGCTTCGGGCGATGGCCGGCGGCGGCGCGCGCTTCTCGGCCGGACCGGGTGGCGCCGCGGGCGGCGGATTCGAGGATCTGTTCGGCGGCCTGTTCGGCGGTGGCGGCGGAACCCGCGTCCGCTACTCGACCCAGGGCGGCGGGGCGGCCGGCAACCTGGAGGATCTGCTCGGCGGCATGTTCGGTGGCGGCGGTGGCGGCTTCGGGGGCAGCCGCAGGCCGCAGCCCGGTGCCGACCTGATGGCGACGACGACGCTTCCCTTCCGTCATGCGGTCGAGGGCTCGACCGTCTCGCTGGGGGTCGAGGGCCGCACGGTCAAAGCGCGGCTCCCCGTCGGCGTGCGCGACGGCCAGAAGATCAGGATTCGGGGCAAGGGCCGGCCCGGAGATGCGGGCGCACCGGCCGGCGACCTCGTGGTGACCGTGAACGTGACGCCGCACCCGGTGTTCAGCATCGACGGGAAGAACCTGCGGATGATGCTCCCCGTCACGTTCGCCGAGGCTGCGCTCGGCACCCAGATCGACGTCCCGACGCTGGACGGGCAGACCGTCAAGCTCAAGGTGCCCGCGGGAACGCCGTCGGGCCGGGTGCTGCGGGTTCGCGGTCATGGCGTGAAGGTCACGCACGGCCCGGGGGACCTGCTGGTCACCGTCCAGGTGGCCGTCCCGCAGAAGCTCTCGGCGGATGCCCGGCGCGCGGTCGAGGCCTTTGCGGCGGCGACCGAGGGCGAGGACGTGCGGGCGGACCTGCTCGCGCACGCGAAGGACTGAACAGGCGCGCCGCGCCGCCGCACCAGGCGAGGGGAGGAGACCGAGATGGCACCGTCCGAGGAGACACCCGTCTTCGTGATCTCCGTCGCGGCCGAGCTCGCCGGCATGCATCCGCAGACCCTGCGGCAGTACGACCGGCTCGGGTTGGTGAGCCCGGGCCGCACGTCCGGTCGCGGCCGGCGCTACTCGCTCCGCGATGTCGCGACGCTGCTGGAGGTCCAGCGGCTCTCCCAGGAAGAGGGCATCAACCTCGCCGGGATCAAGCGGATCCTCGCCCTCGAGTCCGAGGTGCTGCGGCTGCACGATCAGGTCGAGGTGTTGCGCCGGATGGCAGAGCCGGGACGACGCATCTTCGCGGCCGGGCCCGGCGGCGACGTCGTCGAGGTGTCACGGGGCAAGCGGGCCCAACGGGTGCGCACGACGAACGGCGCGATCGTGCTCTGGCGCCCGACGCCGCACGCCTGACCCTGGCACGACCAACCCCCGCGCGCCTGACCCCCGCGCGGCCAACCCCCGCGCGACGCGGCGCCCCAGCCGCCGGCGATCGAGCGGAGCGCTACTTCGTGAGCCGCGAAGCGACCAGGTCGGTGAGCTCGTGCCACGAGGTCGCGAACTTGTCGACGCCCTCCTCCTCGAGCACCCGGACGACGTCGTCGTAGTCGATGCCGAGCGGGGCGAGCGCCTCCAGGGACGCACGAGCGGTGTCGTACGAGCCGCGGATGGTGTCGCCGCGGACGACGCCGTGGTCCGCGACCGCTTCGATCGTCGGTTGTGGCGCGGTGTTGACGACCCCGCTGGTGACCAGCTCGACCACATAGCGGGTGTCCTGGTAGGTCGGGTCCTTGACGCCGGTGGACGCCCACAGCGGACGCTGGGGCTTGCCGCCCGCCGCCGCGAGCCGCTTCCAGCGCTCGGAGGCGAGCACGGACTCGTAGTGCTCGAAGGCAAGACGCGCATTGGCGATCGCGGCCTTCCCGCGCAGGGCGGCGGCCGCCGGCGTGCCGATGGTGTCGAGGCGCTTGTCGATCTCGGTGTCGACCCGACTGACGAAGAACGACGCGACCGAGCCGAGGTGGTCGAGGTCGAGCCCGGCCGCGTGTGCGTCCTCGAGCCCGGCCAGGAACGCGTCCGCGACGGCGGCGTAGCGCTCGAGCGAGAAGATCAGTGTGACGTTGATGCTGATGCCCTCGGCCAGGCACTGCCGGATCGCGGGGAGGCCCTCGAGGGTCGCGGGGATCTTGATGAACGCGTTCGGCCGGTTCACCAACCACCACAGCTGGCGCGCCTCGGCGACCGTCGCGGCGGTGTCGTGGGCGAAGAGCGGGTCCACCTCGATCGACACCCGTCCGTCGACCCCGTCGGTGGCATCGAAGATCGGGCGGAAGACGTCGCAAGCGTCGCGAACGTCCGCCGTGGTGATCATCCTGAGTGCTTCGCCGACCGCGACCCCGCGCGTCGCGAGGTCGCCCAGCTGCGCGTCGTAGGCGTCGCCCGAGGACACCGCCTTGGCGAAGATCGTCGGGTTGGTCGTCACTCCCACGATGTGCCGATGGGCCACGTCGTCGCGCAGCGAGCCGGAGGTGAGCCGCACGCGGCTGAGGTCGTCGAGCCAGATCGAGACGCCGTCGGCGGACAGCTCGGCAAGTGCGTCGGCCATCATGGACACCCTTCGCGCGGTTGCTTCGGATGGATTCAGAGCGACCCTACGCCCGCGGCCGGAGCCCGGCAGGGCAGCGCTCCGCCGGCTCAGACCGCACCGGGCCGGCGGTCCCCACTGAGGTGCGGGATCCGCGCGGCGGGGATGACTCCCATCCGGCCGGCCTGGTAGTCCTCCATCGCCTGGATGATCTCTTCCTTCGTGTTCATCACGAACGGACCGTAGGCGAACACGGGCTCACCGATCGGTCGCCCACCGAGCAGCAGCACGTCCATCGCGGGGGTGCGTTCGTCCGGGTGCTCGCCGGCCGCGAAGGTGATCGCCGAGCCGGGGCCGAAGACCGCGAGCTGGCCGGACTCGATCGGGTGGTCCTTGGGCCCGACGGTGCCGTGACCCGCGAGCACGTACGCGAGTCCGTTGAAGTCAGGGCGCCACGGCAGCGAGACCCGCGCGCCAGGGCTCACGGTCACGTGCGACATCGTGATCGGGGTGTAGGTCGAACCCGGTCCGCGGTGACCGTCGATCTCGCCGGCGATGACGCGGATCAGCGAGCCACCGTCGTCGGTGGTGAGGAGGGTGGCGGCGGACCCGCGGATGTCCTGGTACTTCGGTGGGTTCCACTTTGCCGAGCGCGGGAGGTTGACCCACAGCTGCACGCCATGGAACAGACCGCCACGCATGACCAGCTCCTCGGGCGGCGCCTCGATGTGCAGAAGCCCGGAGCCGGCCGTCATCCACTGGGTGTCGCCGTCGGTGATCAGGCCGCCGCCGCCGTTGCTGTCCTGGTGCTGGAACGTGCCGTCGATCATGTAGGTGACGGTCTCGAAACCGCGGTGCGGGTGCCACGGTGTGCCGACGGCCTCGCCGGCGAGCCACTCGACCTCGCCCATCTGATCCAGGTGGACGAAGGGGTCGATCTCGGCCTTGGTGGTGCCGCCGAACGCGCGTCGGACCGGGAAGCCCTCGCCCTCGAAGCCGCGCGGCGACGTCGTGAGCTTGACGACGTCGCGCTGCCCGACGTCGGCGGCGGGAGCCGGAACCCTCGGCAGCGCGAGGATGTTACTGACCGTGATCGCAGGCATGGTGTGTTCCCCTCGAGCCATTTGTTTGAAGAGTGCACTACCGCCGTCAACGCAAGGCTGCGGCGAGGCATTCCTCGGGTGCTCGAGAGGGTGGGCCGATCGTCGCCCGAAGATCGGGCCCGTGCGGCGGTGCTACCGGTGCAGCTGGCTGAGCAGCGCGACAGCCTGATCGTGGGTAGCGGGGAGCTTCTCGATCCAGATCCGCGGCGGCTGGCGCGTCACGTCGGCGACACCCAGGCTGGACGACTCCTGCTCGACGACGGCGCGCAGCATCCGTACGTCCGCACCGAGGTACGCGTCCCGCTGGACCAGGGCGACGAACACCCCGCCCGCCAGGCGCGCCATCGGGTGGCCGGCTCCGTACACGGTGGTCAGGGCGCGGCCCATCGCGGCCGAGCGTGCCATCCGTCGCCACGGAGCGTTCTCGCCCGACTCGACGTCGACGATCGTCAGGCAGTGCGTCTCGCCGGCGCTGGTTCCTTGCCGGGCGGCCTCGCCGTAGACCTCGGTGAGCCGCATCGCGAGATATCCGACGGTGCCGAGCGCGGACTCAGGGTCCATGCACTCGGTGAACGCTGGGGCCGACTCGTGGGAGTGGGCCCAGCCCTCGCACAGAGACCGGATGATCTCGGCGGGCGGCGCCTCGCCACCGGCGGAGTGGTACAGGCAGATGAGGTCGTCGATCGCCTCGGTGATCCCGACTCCCGTCGACCCGCGCACCTCGCCGAGGCGTGTCACGGCGGCGTCAGCGGGCATTCCGGCCACCACGGCCTCGACGACGGCGTCCACGGCCGGGTGGTACCAGTCGTTGGGCCGGAGCCACACGTTCTCGACGCTCGCGGTGCGCCACTGCTCCCGCAGAGCCGGGGAGAGGGAGGCGTCGGGGACGCGTTCGGAACTCGTCACGGTGAATGGGACACCCGTTTGGCGTCATCATGACGCGATTTGTCGCTCTCAGTGTTCACGCGCGTATCGTGGTGAGCCGATACACGAGGTGAAGCGCGCCGATCTTGCGTGCTGCCCACCGGACCGGAGCCACCGCATGGGGATGAGTTTTCACGGTGTCTGGAGCCCAGTCTCCAGCGATGCCGAACTCATCGCTGCCGTGCGCGGCGGTGATTCGGTCGCCTTCGGACAGCTCTACGAGCGCCACTCCGCTGCCGCTCGTGCGGTCGCCCGCCAGTACACGAACTCCGCCGCGGATGCCGAGGACGTCGTCTCGGACTCCTTCGCCAAGGTCTTCACCATCCTGCAGGGCGGTGGTGGGCCCGACGTCGCGTTCCGCGCCTATCTGTTCACGGTGATCCGGCGGGTCGCCATCGCATCCGTCGGGGCGGGCCGACGGGTCCAACCGACCGACGACCTGGTGCAGTACGAAGGCAGCATCGGATCAGAGGCCGGTGTGGACGAGCCGGCGCTCGCCGGGTTCGAGCGCGGCGTCGTCGCCAAGGCCTACGACTCGCTCCCCGAACGGTGGCAGGCCGTCCTCTGGTACACGGAGGTCGAGGGACTCCAGCCCGCCCAGATCGGGCCCATTCTCGGGTTGACGGCGAACGGTGTCGCAGCGCTCGCGTATCGCGCGCGCGAAGGACTTCGCCAGGCGTACCTGCAGAACCACCTGACGACGGTCAAGGACGAGTCGTGCCGTGCCGTCAGCGACAAGCTCGGTGCGTACGTGCGCGGCGGCCTCGCGAAGCGCGAGCAGGCGCTCGTGGACCAGCACCTGGACGAGTGCCCCAAGTGTCGTGGCCTCGTGATGGAGCTCTCTGACGTCAACCACGGCATGCGCGTCGTGATCGCGCCCCTGGTCCTCGGGCTCGTGGGTCTCGCGGCGCTGCAGCATGGTCTGCCGTTTGCCAGTGCGGCCGCCGGGGCCGGCGCGGCGGGTGCCGCGGGCGGCGGCTCGGCCGGTACGGGCGCCGGCGTCGGTTCTGGCGTGGGCGTGGGCTCTGGAGTTGGCGCGGGCTCGGGCGGCGGAGCTTACGGGGCCGGCGCCTCCGGCTGGTTGGCCGCGGCCTCGCAGACGGCGTTCCCCTCGGTATTCGCCGGTGCCTTCTCCTATGCGTCTGTTGCCGCCGCAACGGCAAGTGCGGGCGGCGCCCACGGCGCCCTCGTCGGGGCCGGCGTCGGTTCGGCGGGCACCGCCGGTGGCGGGGCCGGGGGGTCGGCCGGGTTCGGCGCGATCGGTGCGTTCTTCGGCAGCCTCCCGACCGGAGTGCTCGGGGTCCTGGTCGGCGGGGTCGTGATCGCCGTCGGCGTCGTGTCCGCCGGTGCGCTCGGAGCCTTCTCGCCCGGGCCCGGCACGCAGCTGGGCATCGTGGCGGACCTGAGCCCGACGCCGTCCGGCACGACCGCGAGCGGCACCAACCCCACACCTGAGCCGTCGCCCGGCGACAGCCCGTCCCCGAGTGACACCTCGACCCCCAGTGACACCTCGACCCCGGGCGCGACCGGCGGCACGAACCCCGCCAACGTCCCGCCGGTCGTCGGGGCTGGGTCAACGTCTCCGTCGCCATCACCAGCTCCGGGCCCGGCGCCGACGGCGTCCTCGACCCCGACTCCGACGGCGTCCTCGACGCCGACTCCGACG
>JADGOR010000088.1 GCA_017882855.1 Cellulomonas sp.
GCCTACCGCCTGTACGACGCCTCGGACCTCGAGCAGCTGCGCTTCATCAAGGGGCTTCGCGACGACGCCGGCCTGTCCATCGCCGACATCGGCGAGATCGTCCAGGACGAGGAGTCCCGGCGGCGAGCCCGCGCGGCGCTGAAGGTGACCGATGACCCCGCCGAGCGACGAAGGATCCTGCTCGAGCGTCTGGCCAGCATCGAAGGGTTGCATGAGCGCCTAAACACCAAGCTGGCGCGCCTCCAGGCGATGTTCGATGACGTCGAGGCCCGTAGGCGCAGGCTGCACGACCTCCTTGCGGCTTCCGACCAGGAGCTGGCCTCGTCGACCGAACCGGGGTCGGACCGTTGAGCGCCGGCAGCGCCCTGCCCCCAATCGGCCGGTTCCGCTGGCGGGGCGCCCTGCGTCACCGCAACTTCCGGCTCTTCTGGTTCGGCCAGCTGATCTCACTCATCGGGACCTGGATGCAGTCGGTCGCCCAAGCATGGCTCGTCCTGCTGCTGACCCACGATCCGTTCTGGTTGGGCGTCGTCGCCGCGGTCCAGTTCACGCCGGTGCTCGTGCTCGGCCTTTTCGGCGGGATCCTGGCCGACATGCTGCCCAAGCGGCGGACGATCATCGGCACCCAGGCCATCCTCATGGTCCTTGCGCTGATCCTGGCTGTCCTGTCCTGGACCGGCGCCGTCCAGGTCTGGCACATCCTCGTCATTGCGTTTGCTTTGGGTCTCGTGAACGCGGTCGACATGCCGACTCGCCAGGCCATCGTCATGGAGATGGTCGGGCGCGAGGACGTGGCCAACGCCGTCGGCCTCAACTCGGCTATGTTCAACGCCGCCCGAATCGTCGGGCCTGCCGTGGCGGGCCTCGTCATCGGCGTGGCGGGCGTGACCGTCTGCTTCTTCCTCAACGGCCTGAGCTTCCTCGCGGTCATCGCCGGGCTCCTGGCGATGCGCGAGGCGGACCTGCGCGGTGGGGTTCGCCTGGCCCGCCCGCACAGCCTGGGCGAGGTGGGCGCGAACCTCGGCGAGGGCCTTCGATACGTCCGCAGGACGCCGGTGGTCCTGCTTTCGGTCGGCCTCGTCGGGCTCGTGGCGACCATGGGCATGAACTTCAACGTCCTGATGCCAGCCATGGCCAACGACGTACTGCACGTCGGTGCGGCGGGCTTCGGGTTCCTCATGTCCGCGATGGGCCTCGGCTCGCTCCTGGCCGCCCTGGTGATCGCCTATCTGCGCCGTCCCAGGATCTCGATCCTGCTCGTCGGGGCCTTCGCGCTCGGAGTGCTGGAGCTAGTGTTCGCTGGGGTCCGCTTCTTCCCGCTGGCACTCGTCGCGGTCTTCGGGGCGGGGGCCGGCGCGATCGCCATGACGGCCACCGCGAACTCGGCAATCCAGCTGGCGGTACCGGATGCGCTGCGCGGTCGCGTCCTCGGCGTCTACTTGACGGTGTTCGCGGGCTCGACCCCGGTCGGCGGCCTGTTCGCCGGGTGGTTGGCCTCGTCCTTCGGGACACCCGTTGCGCTCGCGGTCGGGGGTGGGGGCTCTGCGCTGGTCGCGCTGGGGGCCACGGTGTGGGTGATCCGGAGCGGTCACTTCAAGGTGCCGCGACTCACGAGAGCGCGGCCGGCGTCACATGCTCAGGCGGGTGTGGAGGACCAGCGCCTCGCCGATGGTGTCGGTCGGCGTGCGCTCAACGTCGGCGGACCCGATCGATAACGCCGCGTGATGAGCCAGCAGGACAGGTGCCATTCGTGATCGAGACGCCCCTGCCCTCGGTGCTCCGGCTCCTCGTCGTGGACGACCACGAGGTCGTTCGAGGGGGACTCGTCGCCCTGCTCGAGCGGCGGGCGGCGTTCTCGGTCGTCGCCCAGGTGGGAACGGTCACGGAGGCGATCGAGGCGGCCCGCCTGTATCGCCCGGATCTCGTGATCATGGATGTCCGCCTGCCGGACGGCTCCGGCATCGAGGCGACTCGCGAGATCCGGGCCGAGAACCCTGCGATCCGGGTCCTCATGCTGACGAGCTACCCCGACGAGGAGGCGGTCTTCGCTGCGATCATCGCCGGCGCGAGCGGCTACCTGCTCAAGCAGATCCGGGGACGCGACCTCATCGCCGCCCTCGAGGCCGTCGGGCGGGGTGAGTCGCTCCTCGACCCCGCCGTGACCGAGAAGGTCCTCGAGCGCATTCGGCGCATCGCCACCGGGACTGTCACGGACGGGCTGGCCCAGCTGACCCCGAATGAGCGGAAGATCCTGGTGCTCGTCGCGGAGGGGCAGACGAACAAGGAGATCGCGACCCAGGTGTTCCTCTCCGACAAGACGGTCAAGAACTACGTCAGCTCGATCCTCGCCAAGCTCAATCTGCAACGCCGGGCTCAGGCCGCGGCCTACCTCGCCCGCCACCGCTTCCCGGGCGACGAGTAGGGCGACGGCGGGAGTTCACGCGGCAGCCATCGCGAAAATGCTCGGCGGGCGCCACAGATAGAGCCCGTCCATCGCGCCGAGTGGCTTCGTGGCCCTGGACACGATCTGCTCATGGTGGGGTTGGGCTCGTGCAGGAGGAGCATCCGCCCCGTTGGTTGCTCCGTCGACCTAGCACCGAGCGCTCGTCCGAGCGCAGGGCTCGCAGTTGCCGATCAGGCCGCCACGACCGGATCGATCGGATAAGGTGCCAGGAGCTCACCGCCGGTGGGTGTTACCCGGTAGACGTCCTCGTGGCGCACCCCGCCGAACCCTGGGATCGCGAGGATGGTGTGCCCGATCGTGACCGTCATCCCCTCGCGCAGGGGGAGGTTGCGGTGGGGTGGGATGATCGTGGACGCCGGCGTCTCCTCGAAGCGCAGCCCGATGCCGTGGCCGATCCCGTTCACGTGGTAGTCGCCGAGGCCACGACCTCCCAGGACCTCGCCGGCGAGCGCGTCGAGGTCCGCGATGGTCGCGCCAGGCAGCATCGCGTCGCGTACCACCTCGATCAGCGCCGCATACGCGTCCAGCAGCGAGCGTTGCCGCTCCTCCGGCTCGCCGAGCACGAAGGTCCGCGCAAGGTTCGCGCAGTAGCCGTCCACCATCGGCGTCAGGTCGATGACGACGAGGTCGCCCGACCGCATCGGCGCGGGGCTGACCCGGCCGTGGAGCATGCACGTCTCGCGGCCCACGTTGACGTACACCGGGGTGCTCGTCCGTTCGGCTCCGGCCCGCATCATCGCGTAGACAGCCTCGGTCGCGATCTCGTGGGCCGTCGTCCCGTCGCGCAGCAGGGCACGAGCGCGATCCATGCCGAGACAGGCGATCTGCTGGGCGGCAGCCATGCTGGCGAGCTCGGCCGGTTCCTTGACGGCCCGCAGTGGATCCATGATCGGGTCCGAGGAGACCACCTCGACCCCGGGGTTGACCTTCTTGAACAGGTCCACGAGGAACGCAGGCGTCTCGAACCACTGCTGGATCGCGACGCGGAACGGTGTCCCAGGCCCCGCCGCTCCGGCGTCGGCCCGGATGGCTCGCATGCGGGTCACGACGTCGTTGATCTGGCCGCCGACCGAGCCCCAGACCATGATGTCCTCGTCGCCTACGGCCTCACGCATCTCCGCCTCCTCGGCGGTGAAGGCGACGAGGGCAGGCGCGCCGGTGGCGGGGATGATCGCCCGCGGCTGGGTCCGGTCGAAGCCGAAGAACCAGCGATAGTCGTCGTGGTTGAGGACGACGATGGCACCCATCCCCTGCTCCCGCATGAGGGCCTGGGCGCGTTCGATCCGGTCGTGGCGGACGGGGGACGGCAATGAGGTGGTCATCGACCGATGGTGCCACGGCATGGTGTCGGGCTGGTGGTCCGGGCCCCGCTGGACGGGCCCGTGGGTGGTTGCAGCGGTTGGGCTACCGTGTAGCCATGACCACGACACATACGTTCTTCCCAAATCTGGCTGCGGAGGCTCCCGCGCCCGCTCGCGGCATCCACAGCCAGACGCTCTCGAGCGAGGCAGAGGTCGAGCTCGTCCTGTTCGCGTTCGCCGCCGGTGAGCAGCTCGCCGAGCACACCTCAGCCCGCCCGGCCATCATCCACATCCTGTCCGGCGAGGGTGACCTGACCGCCGGGGATGACGCCTGGGCCGCCATGCCCGGGACGTGGCTTCGGATGCCTGCCAACACAAAGCACAGCGTGGTCGCGCGCACCTCGCTGGTGATGGCCCTGTACCTGCTCCCGACCGAGCGCTGAGGATCGCCGACCGCTGCTCAGGCGCTCGGTGTCAGCCGTTCCTCGGCACGCCTTGGCCTCGGGCCGATGCACGGCGACCGCCGGTCGCACGCAATGCGGACATCGTGCCGATCAAGACGCACTTCGACGCCCGGCCCGGCCGACGCTGCTAAGGGTCGGCGTCGGCGCGATCCTGGGAGGTCCGAGGAGCGATCGGCACTCGTGGCGTCCCCGGCTGGGCGCGTCGCGGTGCTAGCGTGGCCGGCATGGCTGGGCACCTCTCGTTCCGCACCACCGCAGTCATCGTCATCGTCTATGCCGGGGCCATGGCATACCTCGAGGCAGCGGTTGTCGTCTACCTCCAGCTCGCCCTCGGGTTGCGGGTCGGCGCGATCTTCCCGCTCCTCTCGGCGAGCGAGGCGGGCAACCTCGTCGCAATCGAGGCGGGCCGGGAAGCGGCGACGCTCGTGATGATCGCGACGGTCGGCCTCCTGATCGGTCGGACCCGACTCGAGCGGTTGGCCTGGAGCGCGGTCATCTTCGGGGTCTGGGACATCGGCTACTACGCGTGGCTCCACGTCTTCAGCGGCTGGCCGCCGACACTGGACACGCCCGACATCCTCTTCCTCCTCCCGGTCCCGTGGGTCGGCCCGATCTGGTCCCCTGTGGCCGTCAGCGCGGCGCTCGTCGGCGTGGGCCTGGACGCCGCTTCGGCGATGCGCTCCGGCCGGCGACTAGAGGTGGCTCGCTGGCACTGGGCGGCAGGGATCGGCGGTGGGCTTCTCGTCGTCCTCTCGTACACCCTCGATGCCGGGCGGCTCATCGACGGCGGTCTTCCCGGGCCGTTCCTATGGCCGATCTTCGCCGTCGGGATGCTTGTGGCGTTGGGGGCGGCCCTCGACGCGCTCTGGAGCGCGCGCCGGGTCGCACCGAGCTCGACGGCCTGATCGCGAGCATGCCAGTCCACGAAGCGCAGCTGATCACGGCACGATCCGCGCATCGTGTCGGTGGTCCATCGCCACGTGGCCAAACCAATGACGCCAACCACGGCCCTCGACCGGATACGCGCCCCTGTTGTGCCCGGCGGCATCGCGGCCGAAGTCATCCCCGAAAGCTGGGATAGCATTGAGACCCACCGAAGCGCGAACCTGCGGTTCCACGATCAACTCGCAGGAGGAACAGATGCAGGCACGCACGTCCACATGGTCCGGATCGCCCGAGGCGATCGAACGGTGGGTCGAGCACGTGACCACCACCGTGAAGCCAATGGTTGCAGGACTCCCCGGCAACGCCGGCGCGTACTTCTTCGTCGATCGCGCCAATCACCTCGCGCTGACGCTCACACTGTGGGACAGCGAAGAGGCTGTGCTGTCGAGTGATCAGACGGCCGAGGCGAGCCGAGCGTCGACCGTCGCCGCCACCGGCGTCGAACTTGTCAAGCGTGATCGATACGAAGTCGTGACTCAAGCCTGAGCTCGGCACGAGCGGAGGGATCTTGGATCGAAACCCGATCGTTCAAGATGTCAGTCAGGCGATCGTCAGGGCCTGCCACTCGGGCCTGCCCGTCGACAAGCTGCGGGTCGAGGTCCTGACCAGACTCACACGTTTGCTTCCGGCAGACGCTGTCTGGTGGGCAGCTGCCGATCCGGCCACCCTCCTCTTCACCAACACCTACCGGGCGGCGATCCCCGCGGACACGACGGCGTACTTCGTGGAGAACGAGTTCCTTCACGACGACTTCAACAAATGGTCGGAGCTGGCGCGGGATCGGGAAGGCGTAAGGTCGCTGGTCCAGGCGACCGGGGGCTCCCTCGGCCGGAGCGCCCGCTACCGCGACGTCTTCCAGCCGCTCGGCTTGGGCGACGAGTTGCGAACCGTGCTGCGGATCCACGGCGCCACGTGGGGCCTTCTGTGCCTGCATCGGGAGGCCGGACGCCCGTACTCTCGCAACGAGGCGAAGTGGATGCGTCGCCTTGCTCCACACCTGGCGGAGGCAATGCGTGTTGCCCTGCTCGTCGAGAGCCTCGACTCGCCGGAGCACGATGGAGCCCCCGGTCTGGTCGTGCTCTCGACAGATGGTTCAGTGATCGGGAGCACTCCCGCCGGAGAACAGTGGGTGGACGAACTGAGCACCCACGGGGACCAGCACGTTCCTGTTCCCATCGAGGTGCAGGCGGTGGCGGCAAGCCTTCGCTCGATGGCCACCAACGACGCCGCAACCCCACGCCTTCGCGTCCGGACGAGGGCGGGTCGATGGGCCCTGCTGCACGCATCCTGGATGCACGTATCCGGTGAGGACGCAATCGCGGTGATCATCGAAGAAGCGAAGCCTACCGAGGTGGCATCGGTGATCATGCTCGCCTATGGCCTGACCAACCAGGAGCGCGTCGTCACGGGCCTCGTCTCGAGAGGCTTGTCCACGGCGGAGATCGCCGCAGAGCTTCACATCTCGATGGACACCGTTCAGGACCATCTGAAGTCCGTGTTCAACAAGACGGGAGTTGGTAGCCGCACGGAGTTGGTCGCGACGATCCTGCGACAGCACTATCTGCCTCGGGCCAAAGCCGGTCACCCGGTCGGTGTCAATGGCTTCTTCGCGTGACCGCGCCGCCGCGTAGGCAGCGCGGAGCTTTCTCGGGCGCGCATAGGCTTACCGCACTCGGTGCAGCCAGCGTCACCCGAGGACGACGATAACCAGGGTGGTCGACCACCACGTCGGGTAGGCGAGTGCGACCGGGATACGCTCGCGGAGCGTGTCGTCGTCGGCGAGCTGGAACGGTGGCAAGACGGCGTTCAAGATGCCGACTACGGCCATCGTTGGGCTGTCGTAAGGCCGCCTCGCCCGTTGCCCGGCGCGCCGACACGACGTGGTCATCGTGCCCGCGCGGGACGCCGGCGACGAATCAGCGACGACTTTGAACCGTCTCCGGTCGCATGATCATTCGTTTGTGGTTTGGACCACCTCAACCCACGACGAACGCCATGCGGGGGGATCGAAGGCGGGCGCGAAGAATGTCTGCACGCGCCACACGCGATGGTCGCGGATCTCGCCGATCGAGACGACGTGCCACTTGGATCCGTCTGGGTATCTCGCCTGCTGGACACTCGTGAACGTATCGCCGGCCCCCTCGATGCGTAGCAGCGTGTAAGCCGGAGTCACGACCCAGCGGTCCTCGCTG
>JADGOR010000011.1 GCA_017882855.1 Cellulomonas sp.
CGGGCGGGGGGCGCCCGGCGCATCGGGCCAGACACCCACATGGTCGGGTTCGAGCTCGAGCCGGACGCGGTTCTCCAGCCCGAGCGCGGCGCGGTAGTCCGCCGGGAGCTGCATCCGTCCGGAGCGGTCGAGAACGGCGTACTCGCGCGCGATGACGGACGACTGCCCGTGCTCGTCGACCTCGGTATGGCGGACGACTTCCGAGCTGGTGCGCCCGTCGCGGATCGCCACGGTGCGCTGCACCTGGGTGGCCACGGCGGCGTCGTGCGTCACGATCACGACGGTCGCACCGAGGTCACGGTTCGCGGAACGTAGGGCCGCGAAGACGTCCTCACCCGTGACGGAGTCCAGCTCGCCGGTCGGCTCGTCGGCGAACAGGACCTGGGGTCGGTTGGCCAGCGCGACCGCGATCGCCACGCGCTGCTGCTCACCACCGGAGAGCTGGCCCGGGCGACGTTTGGCCTTATCGCCCATCTCGAGGGCGTCGAGAAGCTCGGCCGCTCGGCGCCGGCGCGCCTTCGCGCGCAGACCTGCGAACGCCATCGGGAGCATGACGTTCTCGGTCGCGGAGAGGTAGGGGAGCAGGTTGCGTGAGGTCTGCTGCCAGACGAAGCCGACGACGGAGCGCCGGTACCTCAAGCGATCGGCGTGCGACATGCTCAGCAGGTCCCAGTCGCCGACCCGCGCTCGGCCCGCCGTCGGCAGGTCCAGACCGGACAGCACGTTGAGGAGGGTCGACTTCCCGGACCCTGACGCCCCGACGATCGCGACCATCTCACCACTGGTGACCAGGAGGTCCAGGCCCTGCAAGGCCTGCACCTCGATCTTGTCCGACTGATAGATGCGCACCAGGTTGTCGCACATGATCAGCGCGTCGTCGCCGTACTCGCGGCGCCGCGACTCCGGTCGGGCCTCGGCCGTGCTCGTGACGGTACTCATCGGGCCCTCCCGTGGGCGTGAGGTGACGGGTGCGGGTTCATGGTGCGCGCAGTCATGACGTCTCTCCCAACCGCAGGACATTGCTCAGGTTGTCGCGTCTGTGTGCGACGACCTCGACGAGGACGGCGACCAGGACGAGCAGTACTGCCCCGGCGCCGACGTACCAGAAGGCGTTCGCATTCACCGTGATCGCCGGTGCGCCGAACGATCCGGCGAGGACGTCCAGCCCGAGGGCCGGGCCGGCTTGGGTGAGGATCAGGAGCGCTGCCCCGCAGCCGGCCACGAGAGCCGCCACCACGAGCGGGAGCAGCTGCGCCAGGGCGAGCCACCAGCCGTAGCGGGTGCTCAGACCGAGGGTTCGCAGGGTGGCCAAGGTCCGGCCTCGTTCGCGCGCCCCGGCCAGGACACTCGCGCCGAGCGCGACGGCGCCGAGGAGGGCGACGATCAGAGTCCCCAGCAGGAAGAAGCGGTCGATCCCGCCCATCAGCGGGTTGGCTTCGGTGGCCTGGAGCCACTGCGCGCGCGAGGTGATCGTCATGGTCTTGCCCTTGAAGACGGTGTCCACGGCGCGGTCGGCACCCGGGCCGACGACCATCAGGGTCCGAATGGGATACGTGGAGACCTCGGGTGAGCGTGCCGCCAGCGAGGCGAAGTCGACGACCATGTACGGCGCGGAAGCCCAGCGGTAGGCCGTGGGGTCGCTCAGCAGACCGGCATTCGCGAACGGGACGTAGCTGAGCCCGATGCTCAGCGAGCTCTGACCGAGCACCGTCTTCCCCGCGTAGCTCGGATCGAGCAGCGCCGGGAGCGGCTTCGTCCGGTCCGTCTCGACGAGCGCGGCCAGGTTGCCGTCCGGGTTCAACGGTGTGTGCGCGACCAGGGCGGCGTAGTTCTTGTCGATCGCGATGAGGTTGGCCTTCGCCCAGGTGGAACCGAGCGGCAGGTCGACGTTCTCCCGGTACAGCACGACGGCGGCCGCATCGACGCCCGGCTGGCTCCGTACGGCCGCGGCCTCGTCGTCGCTGAAGATGCCGTCGACGCGGGTGTCCGCGCCGATGCGCTCCCACGAGGCCTGGACCTGGCCGCTGTGGACGGTGCTCGAGATGAGTGTCCCGGCGACGCCGATCGCGGTCCCCAGCGTCAGGGCCAGGAGCGGCAGGACCGCGAGGGCTGAGGCGCCGTCCGCGGTCGCGAGGACCCCGAGCGCGCCCCGCTGGCGACGACCCAGGGCCGCAAACGGCCGCAGCAGCCAGGGGAACACCCGGATCAGGATCACGACGGCGGCGAGCGCGAGAAGGATCGGCGCTGCGGACAGGAACGGGTCCGCTCCGGCGGTCTCCTCTTGAAGCACGCCGCGACCTCGCAACGACACGACTGCGGCAACGGCGAGCACGATCGCTCCGGCCTCGAGCACCACCCGGCGGAGGCCGCGGCGCTTGCGCAGCACGGCACGCTGCTGCTTGTTCGCCGGCTCGCGCCGTCCGGACCAGGCGCGCCGGGCGAAGGCGACGCCCATCACCGGCGAGGCGCACGCCGCGACCACGGCGACGGCACCGAGGGGCACGATGGCACCGGTCCATCGGCCGCTCAGACGGACCGCGACGGCCACCCCGATGGCGCAGCCGAGCACCGCGACGATGACCGACTCGACGAGCAGCCGTCCGGCGATCGCCATGATGGACGCCCCCCGCGCGCGCTCCAGCGCGAGCGCCGCCGACCGGCGCTGCACCAGGAGTCGGGCGATCAGCGCGATCACAGCGGCGATCACGCCGATGACGCCGGCGATGACGACCGACATCTGGGCGAGCGCGGCGCGCGCCCGCCCGCTGAACGCCGCGACGGCGTCGCTCATCCGGATGGTGACCTTCGGCGTGGACTGCGCGTCAGGATTGAGCAGACCCGGTTGGTCGCGGAGCCGAGCGAGCGCGTCCGGGAGCTGCTGCACGGTCGCGGCGTCGAACTTCGCGACGTCGAGCGGCATCCGCACCGTGCCGACGAACGGGGCGCGGATCCGCAGCGAGATCCCGGTGACGCCGTCGAGGTCCGTGAAGACCGTGGCACGGGCAAAGTCCTTGCGACTCGGATCCTTCACCACTACCGGTGTGATCGCCTCGGGCACGTTCGACCAGAACGGCGCGGTCGGATCGCTCGGCTCCACGATCCCCACGACCGTCAGCACGATACTGCCGGAGTTCGCCAGCGTTGTGTTCAGGAAGGACCCGACTCCCGCGCGGAGCGCCGTTGCCGCGGCCCTGGTGAGCACGATCTCGGCAGGATCGCGCGAGAACCCCAGGCCTGCCGGCTGGCTCGGCAGCCGACCCTCGACCGGACGAGCCATCGCCTTCGGGTCGGTGAGCAGTGCGACCGAGAGCTCGAAGTCCTGACCTGTCACGCCCGAGACCGCCTCCACCGAGCTGCCGACGGCACCGAGGCTCATCGTGGGGGTCGCGACGAAGAGCTGGGAGTCGAGCAGGCGGCCCTGCAGCGGGCTGGGCAACCGGCCCGGGAAGTCCTTGACGAACTCGGGGAACAGCTTCGGGTCGATGCCCGCGTTCGTCGTCTGAATGCCGGTCGCGAAGTTGCCGACCGGGATTGTCGCGCTGATCCCCGGAGAGGTGACGCCTTCCGTCAGGGCGCCGCGGGCGGCCCGGTCCAGGGTGGCGTCCGTCTCCCGCGGCCCGGCCACGGCGAGAAGTGAGCCGACGGCCGTGACCGCGAGCGCCACGAGCACGATCCCCCGGTCGCGCCACGAGCGTCGCGCCAGGAGTCGCCGCGAGTCCGCCGTCAGCGACCGCCAGCGAGCACCGACACCGCGCCGTGAGGCCGATCGACCGTTGTGGGCGCTCATCGCTCGTCTCCGAATCGCAGCACGGATGCGGGATCGGCCGAACGCATCGTTCGCGCGACGACCGTGACGACCACGGCGAGCAGGGCGACTGCCTCGGCTGCGAGCAGACCCACCGTCTGCCATGGGATGGCGACCAGGACTGCCGGGAACGGTGCCCGGCCGTCGACCGTGAAGCCCACGAGCGGCCCGATCAGCCAGCTCAGCAGGACGCCCAGCCCGATCCCGAACACGCAACCGAGGAGTGAGAGGAGCAGGGTCTCGATGGCGATGACGCCCGTCAGCGACCGCCGGGAGAGGCCGACCGCGCGGAGCTGGGCGAACTCGGTCTCACGAGCGCGGATCGTGACGGCCGCGTGGATCGCGAACCCGGCGGCGGCGAGCAGCGCGGCGGCCAGGGTGACCAGCCAGAGGGCACCCTGGGTGCCGACCCGGAGCGCGCCGCTCGTCCGTTCGCGCAGCACCGCCTCGTGGCTCGTCACCGTGCCGAGCTTCTTGTCGGTGACCGCCTGGGTGAACTTCTGCACCGAGGACGCCGGCGGGCTCAGCCACCACGCATCTACCAGCGCTGGAGTGTTCACCTGCCGGGCGGTCGCCTGGCTCAGCTCGGTGAGGTCGACCACGACGCCCTGGCCGTACGGGTCGGAGCCCGGGATGTGATCGATCGTGCCGACCACGGTGATCGGCACGATGGCGTCGCCGAGCCGGAGCGCGAGGTCCTCACCGACGGTCCCACCCACGCTCTGGAGGAGGGCCGGCGTGAGCAGGGCCCGCACACTGCTGACGGGCCACGGAACGGCCACGACTCGAGCCTGCCCGAAGCGGAACGTCCGCGAGTCGACTCCGATCTGGCTCAGCCCGAGCTGGGCACCCTCCGGCGGTTTCGCGGATCGGGGTGTGAGTCCCTCGGAGGAGGCGTACCACTGGGCGCCGCCGTCGCCCGGTGCAGCAGTCTCTTCGTAGGTGATCGCGGTGGCCGGGTCCGCCTGGGTAGCGCTCGGCTGGACGGAACGCACGTCCGCGATCCCGATGGCGAAAAGGGCGTCCGAACCGCCGGAGAAGTTGAAGCCCTCTCTCCGGTTGAACACGACCGTTGCCTGGAAGCCGACGATGCGCAGGCCCGTGACACCGACGGGCGGCGTCTTGGCGTCGGGGGCCGCGACAAGCACGGCTTCGATGTCGTGCTTGGCGCCGTCCATCGGGATCGTGCCGGCGTCGACGACCCGTACGAGGCCGTCCGTGTTCTGGACCATGATCGCGAACTTCAAGTCGGGTGCCTGGCTCACCGAGGAGCTGCTGCCGGTCACCCACGCTTGCGCCTTGATCGACGTGGGGGCGCCCGGCAGGGGGAGGCCGACGGTGGCGTTCGCGGCGCCCGCCGCGATGAAGTCCTTGATCTGCGCGCCGCCCTCGGCATCGACCCGAGTGCCGGTCAGCTGCACTGCTGCGCCCCGGCTGAGCCCGAGCACATGGGCGCTGATCTCGTTGTCGACGCTCGGACCGTCGAAGTTGTCGGAGAGAGTCCCGACACCGCCGACCCGATCGAGCACCGGGCTCGGCTTGGCAGCAGGGTCCACGGCTACGATCGCGGCTCGCTGGTCGAACGGGTCGAGTGTCATGTCTGCGATGCGCACACCCACCGGGTTGAGGAAGTCGACCTGGTCCGCTTGAGAGGTCCGCCACGTGGTGAGGAACGACTGCGCGAACGTGCCGACCGCGAGCGCGAGGGTGAGCAGCAGGATTGCCGAGGTCGCGCGAGCAGGTCGTCGGCCGACTTCCCACGCCGCCAGGGGCGCGACGAAACCGCGGCCGCGGGCTGCGAGCCGCTCGGTGACACGGGAGGCGGCCGGGACGAGGCGGACGCAGAGAAGCGCGCCGGCGAGGAGCGCGAGCGCCGGACCGACGGTGAGGATCGGGTCGACCCGGTAGCTCGTGCCGGTACCGAGCACGGGCGCGCGGTAGGACCGCAGCTGCCAGTAGGCGAGGCCGGCCAGCACGAGGATGGCGAAGTCGAGGCCCGAGCGCTGGATCGCCGACAGCCGATCCGGTCGCGCCCGCGCCTGTTCGGCCTCGACGAAGGTGGTCGCGCGGCGAAGCAGCGGCGAGACCAGGACGACGGCGAAGACGAGTCCGACCACGCCCGCGACGTACCACGTCATCCGCGGGATGCCTGGGTCACGGTCCATGCCGGCCTCGGCCAGGGCCGAGTGCTGGGCGACCAGGAGGAAGAGTCGCCGCGCCAGCTCGGGTGACAGCGCGGTGGTGACCGCGGCCAGCGCGACTGCCTCGATCCCAGCCAGTCCGATGAGCTGCCCGGTGGACGCGCCGCGGGCCCGCATCAGGTGCTGCTCGCCGGTCCGCCGTTCGGCCAGCAGGCGGGCCGTCTGGAGCAGCGCGGCGACACCCAGCACGAGGAGCAGGAGTCCCGCGACGAGCACGCTGCTGCGGGTGATCGTGAGCGACGCGAGCACCCGTTGCAGCAGGTCGGGGAGGGCGGTCTTCGCATCGACGCTCGAAACGATGGGAACGCTGTTGCCGGTCGCCGGCTGGGTCGCCTGGATCGCGATGTCCTGGGCCTTGTCGAGGCGGCTCAACAAAGGACCGATGTCTCCCGCGAGAACGGCGCTCAGATCGGGAGTGAAGGAGGCTCGGACGACGTCCGCTTGCGGGAGCCCACCGGCCGCAGCGGACGCGAAGGCGCCGCCGTCGACGACGAACGGTCCATACGCCGGCAGGATGATCCGCCCACCCGAACCGGGAACCGGGAAGGCGGGATCAAAGCCCGCCCCACCGAGCAGGTCCGGCTTCCAGTACGCATCCGTCGTCGAGTTCACGGCGTAGATGCCGACGACCTCGATCATCGCTCCGGAGTTGTAGTCGTCGACGGGGGTGAGGAAGATCCGGTCGCCGATCTTCCAGGCCTGCTTGTCGACGACTTGGGTCGGAACGGCGACCGGGATCACTCGAACGGTCCCGATCGCAGAGTCCGACGTGGTGCTCGGCGCGGTCGGCCAGTGCCCACTGGTGAGGTGCGCGTGGTCCGCGAACTCCGCGAGCGCGCCGAAGTAGGCGAGCGCTTCGTTGTTCGCGCTGGACGGGGCGCCGAGCGTGATGTGAACCAGGTGCGAGGTGATCGAGGACCGCGATGTCGTATTGATCTTCCCGAAGGTCGCTGCCGCCGCGGCATCCGCTCGGTCCAGGACGGGCTTGACCAGACCGTTCTGCGGAACGCTCAGGCTGAGCTCGAGTTCCGTCGCACTGCGTGGCGCGGCCTTGAGGCTCGCGGTCAGCGCGAACCGCTCCGTCGAGCTGATGAGCAGGCTCAGGCCTGCCAGCAGTGTCGTGCAGACGAGCGCGACCGCAGCGACGACCGGCAACAGCGACCACTGCGTCCGTGATCGTCGACCGGTGACCTGGAGCCGCCATAGCCTCATGCGGCCGCACGCCATCCCCCGGCACACCAGCACGGTGCCATCTGCGCTCCTGTCAACACGGCGGTGTGTTTGGTCCGGCTGTGTCGGACGACGACATCATTGCCATCGAATCTGAGAATCTCCCGACATCCGGCCGGATCATCGTCAATGTAATCCGATTGTGATCCGCGACCGACGTGACGCTGTCGAGCGACGAGACCGGCCGCGATCGCGACGCAGCCGAGGAGGCGCAGGCGGTATCAGGAGTTCACCGTCGGGTTCGGGATCGGGCTTGACGAGACCGCCGGGTCGACCGTTGCGGCCTTGCTGCACCCCGATCGCCTGCGCGGCAACGGGTACGGTGTCCTCGGACTGGTCCAGTCGATGGGCGCCCTGACATCCTCACTCATCGTGGGGTTCGGGTGGACCGCTTTCACCCCGACACTGGCCTTCGGTACACCGCCGCGTGGATGCTTGCCGCAGCCTTCGCAGCGAAGCTGATCACCGCGACGGTGACGTCGACGATCGAGAAGGGCAAGAAGGCGTGAACGACCCACTGGCCGAGGCGGAGACCGGTATCGGCGCGGACCTGAGCGTCGCCCCGCGCGGCTTCTCAACTCGTCCGCAGGTCTGGGATGTGACACTCGCCATCGCGCTCGGCGGCACCCTCGGCGCGATCGCCAGGTACGGGGTGAGTACCAGGTGGCCGTACGCGCCGGGCGCCTTCCCGTGGTCCACCTTCGCCATCAACGTGACCGGTTGCCTGTTGATCGGTGTCCTCATGGTGGTCCTGACGGAGGTCGCCGGCCACCCGCACCGGTTGGCTCGGCCGTTCCTGGGCATCGGGGTGCTCGGTGGGTTCACGACCTTCTCCACCTACACCGCCGACGCGCAGCGCCTGATCGCCGACGGGCATACCCTCTCGGCGCTGGTGTACCTGTTGGGCACCGTCGCCGCGGCCCTGGTCGCCGTCCAGATCGGCGTCGTTGCCGCCCGTTTGCTCAACCGGCTCCGGACCTTGGAAGGAACACAATCATGAGGGCTCAAGACTCGGTCTTGCGGTTGACGGTATTCATCGGTGAAGCCGATCAGTGGCACCACCGACCCCTGTACAGCGAGATCATCCACCGGGCCCACGCCGAGGGCCTGGCCGGCGCCGCGGCGTTCCGCGGGTTCGAGGGCTTCGGAGCTTCCCACCACATCCACACCACCCGGATGCTCAGCGTGAGCGAACACCTGCCGGTGACTGTCGTGATCGTGGATACCGAGGACCGGATCCGCGCATTCCTGCCCCAGCTCGACGAGCTCATCGAGCGAGGCCTGGTGATCCTCGACCCCGTCGAGGTCGTGCGATACGTCGGCCGTCGCTCCGAGGAAACGGAAGAATGACGGTCCTGCTCGTCGCGCTCGGCGCGGCCGTCGGGGCACCCCTGCGCTACTTCACCGACCGCACCATCCAGGCCCGCCACGACTCCGTGTTCCCCTGGGGCACCCTCGCCGTCAACGTCATCGGGTCGCTGCTGCTCGGGTTCCTCCTCGGCGGCGCGACCGCGGGCGGGATCCCCCCCGCAGTCGTCACGGCCGGTGGCGCCGGCTTCTGCGGGGCGCTGACCACGTACAGCACCTTCGGGTACGAGACGGTCAGCCTCGCTGAGGGCGGTTCCGTGCTCTACGGATTTGCCAACATCGTGGCCAGCCTCGCCGCCGGGCTCGCCGCCGCCTGGCTGGGGCTCACCATCGCCGCCGCGATCTGGGGTTGACGGTCGCCGACTTGCGGGCGCTCTTGAGTGCCGGATCCTGGGAAACGAGCGCGTACCGCAAAGCCACCCGCCGCGCCACCGACGCCTACGAGCGCGAATGCCCGTCGACTGCCTGCATGGACAGTCACGCGGAGTCGCCCGGGAAGAGCTCGGTCGGGAAGATCACGGGCCCTTGGGGTCGGTGCCCGGTTGCGATCCGGTCCAGCAGGAGATGTCCGGCCAGCTTCGTCATCGCCACCACGGGGTTGGTGACCGTCGTGAGGGTAGGCCGGGTGGACTCATTCACGCCGAGCTGGTCGAAACCGACGATGCGGACGTCGTCCGGTACCCGGCGGCCGCGCTCGGCGAGGACGGCCATCACGCCAACCGCCATCAGGTCCGAGGCGACGAAGATGCCGTCGACGTCGGGGTGTTCGTTCAGCAGCGCGGCCGCCGCGCGGGCGCCGCCCATCGACGTGAAGTCGCTGATCTCGACGGCGTCGGTCTTCAGACCTGCGTCGCCCATGGCCTCGCGCCATCCGCGCAGCCGATCCAGACCCGGTGCCGCGTCTATCGGTCCGGTCACGGTCGCGATGCGACGACAGCCGGTCGAGATCAGGTGCTCGGTGGCGAGCCGGGCCCCGCCCGTGTTGTCTATGTCGACGTACTGCAGGCGATCTGGCGCGTCCCACGGCCGACCGACGAAGATGCTCGGCAGTCGCGAGTTCGCGAGCATCGCGCTCAGGCCGTCGTCGCGGTGGTGCGAGACGACCATTGCGCCGTCAACGTACCCGCGGCGTAGGTATCGGGCCGCGCGGGAGTTGTCCTCATCGCGCCGCGCGATGAGCAGGATGAGCTGGAACTCGGTGTCCTCGAGCGCCGCGCTCAGTCCGCGCAAGGTTCCCGCGAAGTACGGGTCGGTGAGCACCTTCTCGTCGGGCTCCGAGATCACGAGGGCGATCGAGTCGGTGCGGCGGGTCACGAGGCTGCGCGCAGCCCGGTTCGTCGCATACCCCAGCTCTGCCACGGCAGCATTGACCGCCGCCTGTGCCTCGGGGCTGACCTTGGAGCCACCGTTGATCGCCCGCGACACGGTAGAGCGTGAGACCCCGGACAGGGCGGCCACGTCGACCAGCGTCGGATCACGCGGGGCGGGTCGCGATTCGTTCGGTGCCACTCCAGCCACCCCTCCGTTCCTCGTGACTCAGGATGGCACGGGCAGGGGTCGGTGCGCTGCCGGTCGCGCGGCTGTTCTCCGTCGCCGGGGCGGGCCGTTGCGGCGACGTTGCGGCCCGCCCCGGTCGGAGCGAGGGCGATCACAAGAGTGCCGGTACCGGCGGAGCCTCCGTCAGAGCCGCGCGAGCCAATCACGTGACACACGTTCCTCGGCCTCGACTGCCTCCCGCAGGGCTGCCGCGGTGCCGTTCTCCACCGCGGCAGCGAACAGCGGTACCGACGCCTTGACGAGGCCCGCGAACGTCTCGGTGCAGCCGCCGTCGGCGTCGGGTACCAGCGTGATCGTGCCGGTCATCCGAACCGGCGCGCCGATGATCTCGACAGCGATGGTCGCGCGGCGGGCACCGGCCTCGGTGTCCTGCCAGACCTCGACCTGGCGCACGTCGAGGTGAGCGCCGACGAAGCCTCGGATGTGGGCCGGGATCGCCGCCGTCGGGATGAGGGACCGCACCGCGATCGTCGTGAGCCCGTCCGCGCCGGGCGTCACCGTCACGTGCTCGGGAGTCGCGCCGGCTTCCCGCAGCTTCGCGTCGATGAATGCGGGATCGCGGAGCATGGCGGTCACCGTTGCGACGTCTGCCGGATAACGCACCTCGGCCGACAACCGCATCGCGGGACCTCCTCGATCGCTCTGACGGCGAGACGCGCGAGCCATGAACGGACGCTCGACGATCACCGCTGTGGTCCTTGAGGCTATCCCGTGTGAGGGTCGCCTGGGGCGGGTTCCTCCTACGCTGGTCGGGTGCCCACCCTGAGCGACCTCGTCGCGCGCCACTCCCAGCTCGACCCGGCCGATGCCGACTGGCTTCACCTGCTCGTCGGCGACTGGCAGCTGATCTCCGACCTTGCGTTCGCCGACCTCGTCCTGTGGTTGCCGATGGCCGGCGGAGACTTCATCGCGATCGCCCAGTGCCGACCGACCACGGGCGCGACCGTGAACTACGACGACATCGTAGGAACGACCGCGACGGAGGGCCTGCGCGTCCACCTCGGGCACGCGCTGGCCGAGGCCAAGATCCAGCGGCTGCGGGAGTCTCGCATGATCGAGGGCAGCGTGGTGCGCGAGGAGGTCGTCCCGGTGACTCGTACCGGTCGTCCCTTCGCTGTTGTGGCCCGGCAGACGAACCTCGGCGGCTCGCGCACGCCGAGCCGCCTCGAGCTCAACTACGTCGAGGCCGCGGACGAGCTGCTCCGGATGGTCGCTCATGGGGAGTTCCCGTCGCAGGACTCCCCGACCGGACCGCGCGGCGGAGCACCGCGTGTCGGTGACGGTCTGATCCGCCTCAACGCGGAGGGTGACGTGCTGTACGCAAGCCCGAACGCGTCGAGCTGCTTCCACCGGCTCGGCGTGGTCGGAAACCTGGTCGGCGAGTCTCTGATCGAGCTGACGACCGAGCTGATCGTTCAGAACAGCCCGGTGGACGAGTCCATGCCGCTCGTGGTGATGGGTCGTGCGCCCTGGCGGACGGACCTGGAGAAGAAGGGCGTGACGATCGCGCTGCGCGCCGTGCCGCTGACCGAAGGGCGCCGGCGGACCGGGGCGATCCTGTTGTGCCGCGACGTCTCTGAGCTGCGTCGGGGCGAGCGCGAACTCATCACCAAGGAAGCGACGATCCGGGAGATCCACCACCGGGTCAAGAACAACCTGCAGACCGTCGCCGCGCTGCTCCGGCTGCAGGCCCGCCGGATGACATCGGCGGAGGCGCGCTCGGCGCTGGAGGAGGCCATGCGACGGGTCGCGACGATCGCACTCGTGCACGAGACGCTCTCGCAGGCGCTCGACGAGACGGTCCGGTTCGACGACCTGGTGGCGCGCAGCCTCGCACTTGCCGCGGACGTCGCGACGGCGGGCGGGACGGTGCGGACAGTGCGGACCGGGGAGTTCGGGATGGTGCCGGCCGGGGATGCCACGGCACTGGCGTTGGTGCTCACCGAGCTGGTCACGAATGCCGTGCAGCACGGCTTGCCGGCGGGCCGCAGCGGTACGGTCGCGATCCACGCTCAGCGCGATGGATCCGAGCTGAGCGTCATCGTGGCCGATGACGGCGTCGGGCTGCCCGACTCGGGTACCGTGCCGACGACGGGCCTGGGTGCCCAGATCGTCCAGACCCTGGTCCACAACGAGCTGCGGGGTTCGATCCAGTGGCGCGGGCGGGCCGGCGGCGGTACCGAGGTCATGCTCCGGGTCACGCTGCGCGACCCGAAGTCCTGAAGCCAGCCGGGTTCGGGCGGGCGGATCGGCGGACGGCCCGGGCCGCAACCTCGGTGCGGGATGAGAAGAGCCGCGCCCGGCCCGTCGGGGCCTGACGCGGCTCTCACGTGTTGGTCTCTCTTGGTGTCAGCCGGCGCGACGTGCGCGAGCGGTGCGGCGCTTGAGGGCGCGGCGCTCATCCTCGGACAGTCCACCCCAGACACCGGCCTCCTGGCCTGAGTCCAAGGCCCACGTGAGGCACTTCTCGACGGCTGAGCAGCGACGGCACACGGCCTTCGCCTCTTCGATCTGCTGGAGAGCCGGTCCCGTGTTCCCGATCGGGAAGAAGAGTTCCGGGTCCTCGTCCAGGCACACAGCGCTGTTGCGCCAATCCATGGTTGCTCCTCGGGGCACACGGCGAAGGACCCCGATCCGGGGTGCTACTCGCCAGGGGAAATGTTTCGTACTGCTTACAAGGGTCACATGCGACGGCCAGGTGCACAAGGGGTGGCCAGCAGGTTTCACCCAGAGCCAACTGAGGCGTTCGTCACATCCTCGTCGCCGCATCGTGGCTGGTTAGGGTAGATGGATGAGCTCGAGCGCGGCGACACCCGGAGAGCCATGGCGTCGCCCCGGGCTGCTTCTCGGCGTCTGCGTGGTCGTTGTTCTCGAGGCCGCGTTGCTGATCGGGGTGGCCGGGGCATACCTCGTCTCGATTGTCCGCGGTGCGTCCGAGGCACCCGGGACGGCGGCCGGGATCGCGGGGTTCGGTGCCCTCCTCGCGGCCGCGTTGCTCGGTTGTGCTCGCGCCTTGTGGCGGGGGCGGCGATGGGCGCGTGGTCCGGTTCTCACGTGGCAGGTGCTCCAGGGTGCCACCGCGGTCTCGGTGCTCTCGGGCGAGCAACGGCCGACGGCGTTCGCGTTGCTGGCCGTTGCCCTCCTGGGAGCCGTCCTGCTGCTGCTCCCCCCGGTGATCGCCGCAACGGCAGGCTCAGGGAGTTCGAAAGACCTGTAGCGGCACCGCACCTGCCCGGTCGAGCAGGACACCGCGCCCTGGGCGGTCGGCGTGGTCGTCGACGTACGCCTCGATCCGGGTGGAGAAGACCTCGCCGCTGCCGGGCGCGTCCGCACCGAGGACCACGCCGCAGCCGGCCCGCCGCAGCTCCCCGAGCAGCCCGCGGAAGCTGAGTGCCGCCCGTTCGGTGGTGGCCGAGGCCAGCACGATCGGTCCAGGGGTGCGCTCGGTCAGGCGTCGCGCGCAGACCGCGTCGATCCAGTCCGGATCCCGTCGCTCGAGATCATCCAGGTCGTCCAGCACGATCAGGCCGGCGTGGGCGAGGTGGTCCGTCGTCGGCCGATCCGTGAGTGTTGTCCGGGCACCGACGCCGCTCCGGGCCAGCGTGAGCAAGGGACCGCGGCGGGCCACGATGAGCGTCTCGGCACCCTGTTCGAGGAGCGCGGCAGCGAGGACGGCGAGGGTGGTGGAACGTCCGGATCGCGGCGGTCCGACGGCGAGGAAGCATCCGTCGGACAGGTCGACGGTCACCGGCTCCGCGAAGTCGCCACCACGTCCCAGTGCCGGCGACGTGGTCGCGCGCCCGCCGACCGGCGGTGTTCCAGCGTCCGCCGGCAGCGGTCGCAGCCTGACCGGCGCGCGCCGAGTGCCGGCACCGGGTGACGCGATCGGTGGCGCGAAAGTGCACAGCGGGTCGGTCGTCGCTTGCGCCACCTGGGTCAGGACGGCGGGTTGGACGGCCAGCCAGACGCCGCGGCCGGGATGGACCGGGACGCCGGCCAGCGCTCGTGGCACGCCGTCGGCGACGGCGGCCGTGGCGTCTCCGGCCGCCAGGACGAGCCGCTGGGGGAGGTGCGCCGCCAGCTCGCGTCCGAGGCTCCCGGGCGCCGCCGACGCCGCGATCGCGAGACCGGAGCCTGAACTGGCGCGGACCACCGCTCCGAGCACCTCCACGGCTGATCGCGAGCGTGCCTCGAGGGTCCGGACCAGGTCGGGCAAGTCGTCGAGCACGAGAAGTGGGGGCATCTCCGACGGGTGCGTTGGTGGCCCGCCGGGGCCGTTCCCGCGTGCTGCGAGGCCCGCGCTCGACCCCCGGCGCAACAGGTCGAGCAGCCGGTGGGCGAGCCGGCCGTCGCCGGCGGCCGCAAGCGTGCCGAATGCCTCCCGATCGGCCAGGTCGGCGAAGTGCCAGGGCGTCGCGCTGATCACATGCACCGGCCGACCAGCGCGCAACGCGGAGACCGCGAGGGTGCGAAGTGCGGTCGTCCGCCCCGCCCCGCCCCGCCCCAGGACCACCAGGCTCCCGTGCGCCGGGTGCCAGCGGGCGTGTCCCTGCCGCTGCTCGTCCACCAGGTCCGCGAGGCCCCAGACGAGACCCTCGACGCCCTCGTCCGCCGAGGGGGCACCGCCGACGAGGTCCCCGAGGTCCACCCGCTCCGGGAGAGGTGGCTGCCAGAGCGGGGCGGGTCGCGGGAGCGCGGTCGCATCGAACGCCGCGGAGACGGCGGCCACCCACCCCTCATCCGGTGACGACCGATCTGCCGGAGTCTCCGGAACTGAAGTCGACCCGACGAGTCGGGCCACGGCCGGGTCCGGCGCGTGGCCGCCCGCCAGTGCGGTCTGGAACGGCACCGGCGTTGCAGCGGCCACCCGCAGCAGCGCCTGCCCGGGGTGGTCGTGCGGGATGTCGGCCGCATCGGGGATTCCCAGGACGTCGAGTGAGTCCGCGGGATCTGCCACCCGGAGCGCGATCCGGATCCCGATGTTCGCCCGCGCATCGGCGGACAGGGCCCCGGCCGGACGCTGGGTGGCCAGAACCAGATGCATGCCGAGCGCGCGACCCTGGGCAGCGATCCGAGCGATCGTCGGCATCGCCTCGGGCACGTCGTCCACGAGGGCGCGAAGCTCGTCCACCACGATGACGAGGCGAGGCGGCGGAGCCACGGCCCGCAAGCCAGGCTCGCCCGGGTCCGGTGCGCCCGGGGGCGCGGAGCCACCGTCCTGGTGGCGGAGCCAGAGCGCGTCCAGGTCGGCGACTCCGCACCGGGCGAGGATCGCCTCGCGTCGGCGCAGCTCGGCGCGCAGGCCGGAGACGGCGCGGCGAGCGAGCAACGGGTCAAGGTCGCTGACCCGACCGGTGACGTGCGGGAGCCTGACGCACGGTCCGAGGCTCGCACCGCCCTTGAAATCGACCAGCGCGAACGCCAGCTCGGCCGGGGAGCGCTGAGCCGCAAGGGAGATGACAAGGCTCTGCAGGAGCTCGGACTTCCCGGCGCCGGTCGTCCCCGCGATCAGGACATGTGGGCCGTCCCGACTGAGCTCGAGGACGAGCGGACGCCCATCGGCCGTGGTCCCGATCGGTGCCCGGAGCTCAGGTGCTCCCGGCTTGCCGACGGTCTCCCAGCCGGCGCTGATCGCGGCCGAATCGACCCTTGGCAGACCCGGCAGTGCGGTCAGGGGAACGGGCCGGTGCGCCCGATCGGCACCGCCGAGGAGTCGTCGCCTACCCAGGAGGCGTCGGGCGACGCTCTCCGCCCACGCGGTCGACACGCCGGGCGTGCCGGTCGGCCGGGTGGTTCCGTCGGCCGTCACCCAGGCACCGGCCGCCACGTCGAGAAACGAGTGGCACCAGGCCGGGCGCTCGTCGGCGCGGTCCAGCAGGAGGATCAGCCACGAGCCGGCTGCGGACCGGTGCCACCAGTCGGCCAGTCCGGTCGCGGCGCTCGTGCCGAGCGGACCATCAGCGACGCACAGCAGCGGGAGGCGGTGTGCCGGCTCGACGAGCGCATTCGGCAGAGAGTCCTCCGCCAGGTGCACGGTGGCCGGCAACCAGCGGGCCCAACCCCAGTCGGCTGCGGTGGCGCGCGGCCCGACGACTGCGAGCTCGAGGAGCCCGGGCTCGGACCGCGCGACCGCCGCGGCGACGATCGCGCGAACGGTGGCGCGAGCACGGTCGGCGGGCCCCACGATGCCGAGGCAGCGCTCCCGCGGGTGGTCCAGCACGCGCAAGGGGCCCGACCAGACCGCGTCGCGCGGCGGCCCCGCAAGCCACCGGGCCAGCTCGGCCGGCTCCGCGCCCGCGACGAGCGAGGCACCGGTGGCCGTCGTGCTCGGCTCGGCGGCGGCGCGCCCCGAGCGGGGACTGTCGTCCGGGTTGCGGTGGTCGTCCAGCCGACGAGTGAGAGCGAGGGCCGCCGCGCTCGCCAGGCCGATGACGAGCAGCGCGGCGCTGCGCAGGGCGATGGCCAGGGCGACGCTGGAGACCAGGGGCAGCAGCGCGGCCGACGTGGTCGCCGTCCGCGCGCGCCGACGCTCCGGCGCATCGCCACCAGTGCGTCGCCGCCGCCATCGCGCGGGTTCTCGGTCAGGACGCCATCGCAGCTCGAGCCGACTGGCGCCGACGGCGAGATCGCGACCTGGAAGCCATGGGTGCCAGCGTCGAGGTCCCGTGCGCCAGCGGACCTGGGTCCAGAGCCGGGTCGCCCGGACGCGCACCTCGACCTCCGTCAGGAGGCCGTCGCCCAGGACGAGGGCCGCGGCGCCGGACCTTTCCGGTGCGGAGCGGGAGCGTCGACGGGCGAGCGGCGCCGTCCCGCGGAGCACGATGGATCCGCCGGGACCGGGCCCGACGAGATGACCCGCATCTGGACCATCCGTGACCGCGAGGTGCCACGCGGCGCGCACCGCAGCCCGCGCGGCGTCCGGCCGGCTCGGTCCGGAGTGCACGATCGCGCCCGCGAGCAAGGGTTCGTGGCCGCAGACCTGGGTCGGTTCGAGACGGTTGCCGTCGACGGTGAGCGGAGCGCTGCGAAGCTCAGGACGACCGGTGGCTGCCGCAAGGTGCGAGCGGAGCTGCGCGACCGTGATGCCCTCGGCGACCTCGACGTCGTCGAAGGGGGCGATCGTGAGGAGCACCGGGCGAGCCTGCGCTCGAGCGAGCGCCTCACGCGCCGTGGTCGACAGGCACCGGTCATGCACCGCTGTCCACAGGCTGCGCCACAGCCTCGTTGGGCGGCCGTCGTCCCGATCCGGATCCGGCTGGTGACGCAAGGGTGCCCGGGCCGCAAGCGACCCGGGCACCCTTGCGTACCGGTGTCAGTGCGCGATCACGTTGTCGATCACGCTGTCACCGGTGTTGAACCAGATCTCGACGGACTTGATGTCGTTGACGTTGGCGAGGCAGGTCCCGCTCATCCCCGTGAGGTCGAACGTGACCGTGCTCGGGCCGCTGCTTACCCAGGGGACGGTAGAGACCGGGCACCCCTCCCAGGCGGCACCCTCCTTGAACACCAGCGCGGGGCCGGTTCCGGTCGTGGATACCAGGTCGAACGTCAGCTGCGTGCGCCCACTCAGGTCGATCGGCGTACCGGCCGTCGACTCGAACCACGCGTTGTTGCTGTGCACGACCAGCTGGCCGCTGGCGTTCGCGTCGGTGGTTCCGGTGTTGCCGGACCAGTGACCGGCCGCTCGGCGCAGTCCCCCTTGCGCTCCACGTGCGTTGCGATGAGTAGTCGAGTCAGGTGCCATAGAACTCCCCCGAGCGGACCGTCGGCAACCCCACGCAACTGATTCGCTCGAATCGAATCGACCCACCGCCGGTGCCGGGCGCCAGGCCCACCCCGTTGGCGCGGCGGCGGGCCTGCGGATCGTCCGCGACGATTCGGGAGTCCGCCCCCGACGGCGGGCCCTGCCGTCCCCTACGATACGGAGGTGACCCGCGTACTCCTGACTGAGGACGACCCGGCCATTGCCGAGCCTTTGGCGAGGGCGCTCTCTCGCGAGGGCTACGAGGTAGAAGTGCAAGGAACGGGTCAAGGTGCGATCGATTCGGCGTCACGCGCAGACCTGGTGGTCCTTGACCTCGGTCTGCCCGACATGGATGGCCTCGATGTCGCGCGGTGGATCCGCAACCAAGGACTGACGACTCCCGTTCTGGTCCTGACCGCTCGCGTGGATGAGGTCGACCTCGTCGTCGGTCTCGATGCCGGGGCCGACGACTACGTGACCAAACCGTTCCGACTCGCGGAGCTGCTCGCGCGGGTCCGGGCGCTGCTTCGCAGATCGCGCGGCGACGCCGACGACGACGAGCTGAACGCCCAGAGCGTCCGGATCGATGTGGCCGCCCACCGGGCGTTCCAGCACGACCGTGAGATCCAGCTCACCGCCAAGGAGTTCGACCTGCTCCGCGTCCTGGTTCGCGAGGCGGGCGCCGTGGTCAGCCGTGAGGTGCTGATGCGGGAGGTCTGGGGCTCCGACCCCAGCGGGTCGACGAAGACGCTCGACATGCACGTCTCGTGGTTGCGCCGGAAGCTGGGCGACGACGCCAACGCGCCTCGGTTCATCACCACCGTGCGAGGCATGGGCTTCCGGTTCGAGACCGGCGAGGTCTGAGGTCCTCTCGTGCGCCGCCGGGTTCTGCAGGCGACGATCGCCGCGGTGTCCGTCGCGGTCATCCTGCTCGGCATCCCGCTCGCCATCTACGGCGCTCAGCTGGTTCGAGAGGGAGAGCTGCGCGAGCTCGATGCCCGGGCCGCGGCGCTGTCCCGATCCGTCGAGAAGGCGATCGTCAACCACGACCCGCTGAACGAAGAGGTGCTCGCGCCGTACGTCGGCGGTGACGACAACATCTCGGCCTCGGTGTACGTGGTCGGGCCGAACGGTGAGCAGCTCCGGGCCGGCAGCGCGATCGAGGGCCGGTCGTACTCGGCGTCGCGCCGCACCGAGTCGAATGCAGTCGTCCTGCTGACGATCTCGTGGTGGGACGTGTTCTGGCGCCAGCTCCAGACCGTGGCGCTGGTGGTGGGCCTGGCGGTGCTTGCCTTCGCGGCCGGGACCGCACTCGCGATCTGGGGCGCCCGGCGGCTTGCCGCGCCGCTCGTGTACCTGGCGGCGAGCGCCGAGCAGCTCGGCTCGGGCCAGGTGCGGCCGCGACTGCAGCCGTCCGGCGTCGAGGAGATCGACCTGGTGGCCGCGGAGCTCGCGCGAAGCTCCGACCGGATGGCCGGGCGACTGGCGGCCGAGCGGCAGTTCGCCTCGGACGCCTCGCACCAGCTCCGGACCCCGCTGACCGCATTGTCGATGCGACTCGAGGAGATCGCCGCGACCACTAAAGAGCCCGAGGTGCGCGAGGAGGCTCAGATCTCCCTCGAGCAGGTCGCCCGGTTGGTCGCCGTGGTCGATGACCTGCTCGGCCGGTCACGCAGTGCGCAGGGGGGTACGACCGAGGCGGTGCACCTCTTGGATGTGGTGCACCAGCAGGAGCAGGAGTGGACGCCCACCTTCGATCGCGCCGGGCGATCCCTGGTGATGGATGTGCCGCGGGATGTCGCAGTGCTCGCGACTCCGGGTGCGCTCGCACAGGTGCTGGCGACCCTGATCGAGAACTCGCTCAAGCACGGCGGCGGGACGACGACGGTGCGCTCGCGGCCGTCCGGGCCGTCCCGCGCGGTCGTCATCGAGGTGTCCGACGAGGGACCGGGCGTGGCCGATGATCTGGCGCCCCGGATCTTCGAGCGCGAGGTCACCTCGGGCAAGGGGACCGGCCTCGGCCTCGCGCTCGCTCGTGACCTCGTCACCGCGGACGGCGGGCGGATCGAGCTGTCGCAGCGTCGGCCGCCGGTCTTCTCCGTCTTCTTGTCAGCGGTGCCGCACGCGCTCGACCCCGACGTCGTGCTGCCGGAAGGTGCGCCGGTCTCGCCGATCCCCGAGCGGCATCGTCGTCGGACCCGGCACGTCGACTAGCGGGCTTGCGACGAGAGTCCCTCGGTTGCCGGTGAAACCCCGGCGCCGCGGCTAGCTCGGCAGCGTTGCCGCGACCGTCCCGGTTCCGGTGAAGACGTGCCGCTTGTAGGCGAAGTAACGGAAGATGGTGCCGAGGCCGACCCCGACGATGTTCCCGGCGATGTTCTTCGCCAGCGGCGACGTCATGTTCAGCACATACACGCCGAACGCGAGCGACCCGACCTCGATCACCAAGCCGATCACATTGACCACGAAGAATGCGATCAGCTCGCGTCCGCGCTCCTCGCGCCGGGTGCTGGAGAACGTCCAGTGCCGGTTGCCGACCCAGGCGACCATCGTTGCGGCGACCACCGAGATGACCTTGGCGGTCACCGTCTTGTCGGCGAGGAGGTGTCCCGGGCCGAACTGCAGGAGGTTGAACAGGCCGGCATTGACCACGTAGGCGACGGCGCCGACCGAGCCGAACCGGGCGAGCTCGGCGACGTGCTCCTGCCAGGTGCGGGCCGCGGTGGGGGTCTCGGGTTGAGCACTCATCACCGGAGCAGCCTAACGGTCGATAGGCTCTTCCTCGGCCAGACCGTTCGTACCGGCTCAGACCGGCGCCGGGCGACGGAGGATCCGAGACGGTTACGCGCCGCCGTGGGCGGGTGAGCTGAGGGGGAACAGTGGCAGAGCAGCCGTTGGTCGGCGTCGTGATGGGGTCCGACTCGGACTGGTCGTTGATGGCCGCCGCGGCCGAGGCGCTCGAGGAGTTCGGCATCCCGCACGAGGTGGGTGTCTACTCCGCGCACCGGATGCCGGACGAGACGATCGAGTACGGTCGGTCGGCCGTCGGGCGGGGCCTCCGGGTGATCATCGCGGGGGCCGGCGGAGCCGCGCACCTAGCCGGAGTGCTCGCCGCGGTGACCCCCTTGCCGGTGATCGGGGTGCCGGTGCCCCTGGCCAACCTGGACGGTCTCGACTCACTCTTGTCGATCGTGCAGATGCCGGCCGGGGTGCCGGTCGCGACGGTGTCCGTCGGCGGTGCCCGCAACGCGGGGCTGCTCGCCGTCCGGATCCTCGCGGCCGGCGATGACGAACGCGGAGCGCGGCTCCGGGCCGCGATGGTGACGTTCCAGGGCGGTCTGCGCGATCAGGCGAAGGCCAAGGGTGCCCGGTTGACCGCGAAGCTCTCGCAGCCGACGGGATTCTCGGCCTGACCTCACGGCTTCGGCGCGCCGCCGACCGTCCCGGGCGGCAGGGTGCCGTTCTTGATGGCCTGGAAGAAGACCGGCGTGAGCTTCGGGTCGAGCTGAACGGTCGAGCCGGCGTTGGCGACCCGGTAGTCCATGTTCTTGATCGGTGGCGTCCCGGTGATCCCCTTCGGGCCGGTGGCGGCGCGGAAGGCGAGCGCGAGGCGGGCCAGGTCGATGACGTCCGTCCCGTTGCTCGCCGTGAGGGCTCCCGTTCCGGCGTCGATCAGAGCGACCTGGCGGCTCGGCTGGAAGATCAGGCTGGGCTTCGCGACGGCTGCGGTCACCGCACTGACGATCTGCCGCTGCCGCTGCCCGCGCCCGATGTCGCCGGTCGGGTCCGCGTAGCGCATCCGGGCGAAGGAGAGGGCGGTCGGCCCGTCGGCCAGCCGGCAGCCGGCCTTCCAGTTCAGGCCACTGTCCGGGTCGGCGACGTTGTAGTCGAGGCACAGCTGGACGCCTCCGACGGCGTTGACGACCTGCTCGACCCCGCCGAACCCGATCTCGACGTAGTGGTCGATGGTCAGCCCGGTGAGCCCCTCCACGGTCTTGACCAGCAGCGGGGCGCCGCCCCACGAGAACGAGGCGTTCAGCTTGTTCGAGCCGTGGCCGGGGATCGGGACGTAGCTGTCCCGCGGCAGGCTGATCAGTGCGGGCGGTCCGCTCGTCGGGACCTGCAGGACCATGATCGTGTCGGTCCGGGCCCCGATCGTCCCGTCGGCCCCGATCGTGCCGTCGGCCCGGGAGTCAGAGCCGGCGAGCAGGTACGTGGTGCCCGGGGTGTCGGCGGCTCCTGACAGGGCGGTGACGTGGTGGATCTTCCCGTTCGACCAGATGAGCAGGCCGATCGGCCAGGCGAGCAGCAGGGCGAGGACGAGCGCGGTGACGGTGAGGATGCGACGTCGGAGGCGGTGCCGTGGGGCGACGGGCGCGTCGCCCGCTGAGATCGGGCTGGACGATCTGGGACGGCCAGGGTCATCCGCGCGCGGCGCCGGCACCGGTCGAGACGCCGGGGAGGTGGGGGTCTGCCGGGCAACGCGCGGGTCAGCGTCCCGCGGAGCACGGGAGCGAGGAGGGATCGCCGGCGGTGCCGCTGCCGATGACTCCACCGGGACGTACGGGGCCGGCGGCCGGCGCGAGCTCGTGGCCGGTGCATCCCCGACGACCTTCGCGCCGTCGTCCTCGGGGCGCCGTCGCCCGCCGCCCGGCGTGAAGCTCGGTGGCTGGTTCGGCGGTTTGGCGGGCATGACCTGGACGGTTGCCTTTCGTGCAGACGGCAATGTCACGAACGCCGTCGTCGCATCCTTGGTCAGGACCGACGCCGGCACAAGTCGACACGCCTGCCCGGGCCGATCCGCGCTTCGGCCCGGGCGTCGGGCACCGGCCCGCCGCGGGCGCTCCACTAGGGTCGATCCATGACCGTGCTCGTGACAGGTGGTGCCGGTTACATCGGCGCACACGTGGTCCGGCTGCTGCGCGGCACGGGCCGGGACGTGCTGGTGGCAGACGACCTGTCTGCGGGCGACGCCGCGCGGATCGGCGACGCGGTCCTCCTTGAGATCGACCTCGCCGACAGTCGATCGGTCCGCCCGCTCGCCGCGGCGATGAAGCGCGCTCGGGTCCGAGAGGTGATCCATTTCGCGGCCCGGAAGAGGGTCGATGAGTCCGTGGCGCGGCCGGTCTGGTACTACCGGCAGAACATCGGTGGCCTGGCGAACGTGATCGCCGCGATGCGGGCGACCGGCGCGGACCGCCTGGTCTTCTCCTCCTCAGCCGCGGTCTACGGCGCGACGACGCTCCCGCTCGTCTCGGAGGATGCCCCGACGGAGCCGGCGAATCCCTACGGCGAGACGAAGCTCGCCGGCGAGTGGCTGGTCCGCGACGCCGCCGTCGCGGGGTTCCTGCGGGGCGTCGCCCTGCGCTACTTCAACGTCGCCGGGAGCGGTTGGCCCGACCTCGGAGATCCCGGCGTGCTGAACCTCGTCACGATGGTGCTCGACCGGCTCACCCGGGGTGAGCGTCCGCGCGTCTTCGGGATCGACTACCCGACTCCGGACGGCAGCTGCGTGCGCGACTACGTGCACGTCCTCGACCTGGCGCGAGCGCACATCGCGGCGCTCGACGCGCTGGACCGGGAGCAGGCCGGCTTTGACGTGTTCAACGTGGGGACCGGGCGAGGCGCGTCGGTGCTCGAGGTGGTGGCCCGGCTGGGCCAGGTGACCGGCCTCGACGCGACGCCGATGATCGAGGCTCGGCGCCCCGGCGACCCGCCGAGCGTAGTGGCGTCCGTCGACCGGATCGAGGCTGAGCTCGGGTGGCGGGCCGAGGCCGATCTCGACGAGATCCTGCGGAGTGCGTGGCGCGCGTGGCCGGCGAGCGCCGGACCGGGTTCCTAGCGCCCCAGGAGGGTGGTTGTCAGGCTGGCGCCGCGGTGTCGACGCTGCCGTCGTCCACGCAGACGATGCGAGGGAACGTCCGCCTGGCGTCGGTGACGACCTGCCGGATCACTTCGCCCTCGTTGTACAGCGGGACTACCAACCAGGTGTCGTCGTACATCGTCGTTGTCGCCATCCTCGTCGGCCGAACTGCGCGCGTCACCATGGTCCCACCGTCGGACGGGGGCTCCCGCTCAGCGACCGATCTGGGCGTACTTCGCTTCGGTCGCGTCCTTCTGTGGCCGCCACCAGGCCTCGTTGGCGCGGTACCAGTCGATCGTCGCGGCCAGGCCGTCCTCGAAGTTGCTGTACCGGGGGGCCCAACCCAGCTCGGTGCGCAGCTTCGAGGAGTCGATCGCGTACCGCATGTCGTGGCCGGGGCGGTCGCTGACGAGGTCGAAGGCGTCGCTGTCGAGTCCGGAGAGCTCGAGGATCAGCTCGACCACCTCGCGGTTGTTCTTCTCGCCGTCGGCGCCGATCAGGTACGTCTCGCCGATCCGGCCCTTGTCGATGATCGTCCACACCGCGGAGTTGTGGTCCTCGACGTGGATCCAGTCGCGGACGTTCAACCCCTGGCCGTAGAGCTTGGGCCGGATCCCGTCGATGAGGTTCGTGATCTGGCGCGGGATGAACTTCTCGACGTGCTGGTACGGCCCGTAGTTGTTCGAGCAGTTCGAGATCGTGGCCTGCACACCGAACGAGCGGACCCACGCACGTACCAGAAGGTCGGACGACGCCTTGGTGGCGGAGTACGGGCTGGACGGGTTGTACGGGGTCTCGGGGGTGAACTTGCGCGGGTCGTCCAGCTCGAGGTCCCCGTAGACCTCGTCGGTCGAGATGTGGTGGTAGCGGGTGCCGTGCCGACGCACCGCCTCGAGCAACGTGAACGTCCCGACGATGTTCGTCTGCACGAACGGCCACGGGTTGGACAGCGAGTTGTCGTTGTGCGATTCCGCCGCGAAGTGCACGACGACGTCGGCGTCCGCGACCAGGCGGTCGACCAGCTCGGCGTCGGTGACGTCTCCCTCGACGAAGGTGATGGCGGCTCGACTCGGTGCGAGCGAGGCCTCGCTGCCGGCATAGGTCAATGCATCGAGCACCGTCACCTGGACCTCGGGGCGCTCGCGGACTGTCTGGTGCACGAAGTTCGAGCCGATGAAGCCGGCCGCACCGGTGACGAGCAGACGCACGGGGTGACCTCCTGGGCGGGATGGGTGAGCGGCGTTCAGCCTAGCAATCGGGTCCAGTCGTCAGTGCCCGCGGCCCCCCGCCGAATGTGCAGACTCGCCCAGTTGGACCTGCGGTGCTTGACCTATGCGGCCACGCGACTGAAACTGCTTGAGCCATCTGTTCGCCGAGGTCAGGACCTTTGCCATGATCTTCCGACTGGGGCTCGCGTTTGTTCTCGCCGTCGTGGGCCTGACAACATCGTCGCTCTCGACCGCTTTTCCCGCCGGCAATCCAGGGTCCGTTCCGAGCGTTGTCGCGTCGCTCACGGGGACTCCTGCACCGGCGCCGACCGGGTCCAGCGATGCCGGTTCGGTGACTGAGCGGGACGTCGTCGTTCCGCCGGTCACGCCGGGCGGCGATGTCGTTCAGACCCCGGTCGAGCGGGCGGCGCAGGCCGCTGAGGGCGCGATCGTGACGGACCGGATGGTCGCCACCGGCCGGGTCGCCAGCCAGGTCGTCGAGACGGGCAAGTTCCAGACGGTGGGGCTCACCTGGCCGAGCGACACCGGCGTCGCGAGTCTCGGTGCCGAGATGCGCACGCGGGCTGAGGGCCAGTGGTCGGATTGGGTGCCGCTCGACACCAGCGACGCCGCGCCCGATGTCGGCTCGGCCGATGCGCGCCGCGCTGTGCGGGATGGGACGGATTCCGTCTGGGTGGGCGACTCGGACGCGGTGCAGCTCTCGTTCACGGCCACCAAGGAAGGCGGGCCGGCTGGTCTGAGCCTCGCTCTGATCGGCTCCCCAGACCTCCCGGCGTTGCCGAGCGGTGACGTGGCCGGTCCGGCCATGGGGTCGTCGCCGGTCCGGCTGGCGCCCCAGGCGTCGGCTCCTCTCTCCGGGTCGAGCGTCCTCGTGCCGCATGTGATCACCCGCGCCGAGTGGGGTGCGTCGGCTCCCGTCTGCACGCCGGATGTCGCGACGACGCTCGTCGGCGCGGTCCTGCACCACACCGCCGGTTCCAACACCTACTCGACCGTGGCCGAGGCGGAGCAACAGATCCGCAACGACCAGCGTTACCACATCCAGAGTCGCGGCTGGTGCGACCTCGGCTACAACTTCGTCGTCGACAAGTGGGGCAACATCTACGAAGGCCGCGCGAACAGCATGACCGAGCCGGTGATCGGGGTGCACGCCGGAGGATTCAACACCGGCACCGTCGGGATCGCGATGCTCGGCACCTACACCGACGTGAATCCTTCGGCTGCGACGTTGGAGTCGGTGGCCGAGGTCATCGGCTGGCGCCTGGGTGCGTACGGCGTGAACCCGCAAGGGATGATGAACTACACCACCGGGGTCGGCGAGAACTCCAGGTTCTTGAACACGACGGTCGCTCTTCCTCGCGTCTTCGGCCACCGGGACGTCGCCTACACCGCGTGCCCGGGCAACGCGGGTTACGCAGCCCTCGGTTGGATCCGGGCCCGAGCGACCACCTTGGCCTTCTCCGAGTCGCTCGTGCGAGCGCTGTATCACGACATGCTGCAGCGTGGCGTCGACCCGACCGGCATGGCGACCTGGTCCGGTCAGCTGCTCGCCGGCACCCCCGCGTCCGTTCTCGCCGACACCCTGGCGCACAGCGACGAGTACGTCGCTCGCCGGGTCGTCGAGGCATATCAGGAAATCCTTGGCCGCGGTCCTGATCCCACCGGCTTCGCGACCTGGACGGGGCTGATCAGCTCCGGTCGGCTCCGGGCCGAGGACCTGCGGGGTCAGCTCATCCAGAGCGACGAGTACTACTCGCGGGCCGGCGGCACGGACGCGAGCTACATCGCGCGTCTCTACCAGGACATCCTGCATCGCGGCGCGGGGGCGGATGAGATCGCATCGTGGTCGGCCGCCATTCAGACGTCGGGTCGGGGCGCGGCTCCCTACGGCGTCTGGCGCTCGCTCGAGAGCGCACACCTTCGGGTGCACGAGATCTACAACATCTATCTCGATCGGATGGCCGACGGGAACGGGCTCGGGACCTGGGGACCGTACTGGCAGATTCATGGCGAGGACCTGCTGCGCGGTCAGATCACCGGGAGCGACGAGTACCTCGCGCGGTCGGCGCGCCTCTTCTCCTGAGCGTCGCCGGGTCGGCCGCCGCCGGGGGCACCGCGGCGCAGCCGGGGTCGCCGCGTTCTCCGGCCGGCCTCGATCGTGGCTAGACTCGGTTCTCGACAACGGGGACGGCACACGCCGGCGTGCACCCTCGATCGCATGGGGAGGCGAGACCGGATTCATGAAAGCCGTTCTGCTGGCGGGTGGTCTGGGAACGCGCATGCGCGAAGAGACGGAGTTCCGCCCGAAGCCAATGGTCGAGATCGGCGGCAAGCCGGTCCTTTGGCATCTGATGAAGTTCTTCTCCGCATTCGGGATCACAGAGTTCGTGGTCTGTGCCGGCTACAAGGGCGAGCAGATCAAGGAGTACTTCCTCAACTACGCGGCCCACAACAACGACTTCACCATCACGTTGGGCAAGAACAGCAATCTGGTCTTCCATGACGATCACCTCGAGAGCGACTGGCACGTCACGGTCGCCGACACCGGTGCGAACACGCTGACGGCGGGGCGCGTCGAACGCATCGAGCGCTACGTAGCGGGCGAGCGGTTCATCGTCACGTACGGGGACGGCCTGGCCGACCTCGATATCACGAAGCTGCTGGCGTTCCACGAGGGGCACGGGCGGAAGGCGACCATCACGACCGTCAGACCGCTGTCGCGGTTCGGTCTGGTCGACGTCGAAGGCTCCTTGGTGACCAGGTTCCGCGAGAAGCCGCAGATGGACGACTGGGTGAGCGCGGGCTTCTTCGTCTTCGAACCGTCGGTCTTCGACTACCTGCGCAACGGCGACGACGTCATGCTGGAGCACGAGCCCCTGGCGCAGCTGGCGGCGGAGCGAGAGCTCGCTGCCTATCGGCATGAAGGCTTCTGGCAGCCGATGGACACGTACCGCGAATCCGTCCTGCTGAACGAGATGTGGGACGGCGGACACGCGCCGTGGCAGGTGTGGCAGTGACGACAACGACGAAGTCGCCACGCGGCGTCGGGGCACGAGGCGCGGCGTCGGCCGCCCCCGAGGCTCGAACAGCGATCGAAGAGACCGCCGAGGTCCCGCCTCGCAAGCTCATCTCCGTGGTCATACCGGCGTACAACGAGTCGGACTGCGTTGACGAGCTCGCGCGGCGACTACAAGCGGTCATGGCGGGCGAGCCCGAGTACGACTTCGAGGTGATAGTCGTCGAGAACGGTTCGGAGGACGACACCTGGGAGAAGCTGAACCGGATCCACGACGAGGACCACCGCTTCAAGATCCTGCAGCTGGCTCGCAACTTCCGGATGGACGGCGGGCTGACGGCCGGTCTCGCCGACGCCACCGGTGATGCGGCCATCTTGATGACGGCGGACCTGCAGGATCCGCCGGAGCTCATCCCGGCGTTCCTCCGCAAGTGGGAGGAAGGCTTCGAGAACATCTACATGGTCGTCAGCGAGCGTCAGGGCACGGGTCCGATCCGCACCTTCAACAGCAAGGCGTTCTACTGGTTGGCGGGCAAGCTGACCGACGGCGCCATCCCGCGAAACGCGAGCGACTTCCGCCTGGTCGATCGCGGTGTGTACCAGACGGTCAACCAGATGCAAGAGCGCAACCGATTCGTCCGCGGTCTGTTCGCTTGGGCCGGGTACCGATCGGTCGGGATTCCCCATGAGCGACCCCCCAGGTTCGGCGGAGAGTCCAAGGCGCATTCTCTGAAGGTCATCAACCTCGCATTCAAGGGAATCTTCGCTCACTCTTATGTTCCGTTGCGACTGATCACGATGACCGGTCTTGTGGTTTCGCTCGTCTCGGCCGTGATGCTCGTCGTGTTCTCGGTGCGCTTCATCGTGTCGGGCGTCCCGTTCGCAGGATTCGGCACCCTGGTGGGGTTCATTCTTCTGCTCTTCGGGATCCTGTTCCTCATGATCGGCGTGGTGAGCGAGTACGTCGGGCTGATCTATGAGGAAGTCAAGCAGCGCCCGAACTTCGTCGTCCGGCGCCGGGTCGGGTTTTGAGCCTCGCCGAGCCGCCGACGCGCCGCGAGAGCCAGATCCGGGAGGTCATCATGGGCTCCGGCGAGACAGCGTCCGAGCAGAGTGGGCGGTCGCGGCTGACCGGTGCGCTCGAGCACCAGGTGGTGCGGTTCGCGTTGGTCGGTACGGTGAACTCGGTCTTCGGCTTCAGTGTCTTCGCCGGGCTCCAGATCGGCGTCGGTGCGCACATCCACTACCTCGTCATCCTGGTCATCGCGAACGTGATCGCCGTGCTCGAGGCGTATGTGCTTCAGCGCTACCTCGTCTTCCGGGTCACCGGCCGCTGGTGGCGTGACCTGGCTCGCTTCTCATCCGTCTACCTGGTGGCGCTCGCGATCAACGCGCCCGCTCTGTCGCTGCTGGTCGAGGTGGCCCACATGGCCGTCCTCCCGGCACAGGCGATCATCATGGTTGTCACCGCGATGGGGACCTTCCTCGCGCACCGCGGCTTCACCTTCCGCCGTGGCGGCCGGCCGGCGGGTGCGACGGAACCACGTGAGTCGGCGCTCGATCTGGGACCAACGGCCGCGACGCCCCCCGTGCCGTGGCAGGACCATGATGACGCGGGCCCGAGCGCCGGGCTTGGATCGTGGCACCCGGCTCCACCGCGCACCGCGGCGGACGACGTTTCGAAGTCCGAGGGGATCGCGACGTGACCAGTGCGGAAGGATCAGGACGGGTCGCTCTGGTGGCCGGTGGGTTCGGTGCTCTCGGCACCGCGATCTCCGAGCAGCTCGCGTCGGACGGAGCGCGAGTTCTGCGGACCTCGCGTCACCCGGATCCGGACGCGCCGGACGCGATGGTGCTCGACGACGACTCGGCGCCACGTCTGCCGGTCCTCGATGCCGTCGTCTGGGCGCACGGAGTCAACGTCAACGACCGCGCGGATGCTCATGACGCGGATGATCTCGCCCGGACCTTCGAGATCAACGTTGCGCTCGTGGCGCGCCAGCTTCGGCTGCTCCTCACCGCGGGACGTATCGCCGACGGCGCCAAGCTCGTCGTCCTGAGCTCGATCTGGGAGGTCGTGGCTCGGCCCGGCAAGTTCTCCTACACGGTCTCCAAGGCTGCGGTCGGCGGTCTGGTGCGGGCTGCCGCGCTGGATCTCGCCCCGCGCGGCATCCTGGTCAACGCCGTCCTTCCGGGTGTCGTCGATACTCCGATGACGCGCGCGATGCTCTCGAACGAGCAGATCGACGTGGTGGCGGGTGCGACGGGGTTCGGCCGCATGGTGATGCCCGAGGATGTCGCGAGTGTCGTCGCCTATCTGTGCTCACCCCGCAACACCGGGGTGACTGGTCAGTCCGTCGTCGTCGATCTGGGGTTCTCCATTGGCCGTCTTGTCTGAGTTCAGCGTCCGGTCCTCGTCCGGTGAGTACGGCGTGCGCATCGGAGCGGGTGGGTTTGCCGATGCCCTGAGTCGCGGCCGCGATGTGGTCGTGGTCGATGCCGTGCTCCGGCACCTGGTCCCCGAGCGGGACGCCCCGGTGCTCGTCATCGAGGCGTCCGAGGACGCGAAGACCCTGGCCGGTTGCGAGGAGCTGATCCTCGCCCTGAGAGGGGCCGGCGTCCGGCGCTGGGATCACGTGCTCGCCGTGGGCGGTGGCGTGGTCCAGGACATCGCCACGTTCGTCACCCAGGTCTACATGCGGGGGGTGTCCTGGACCTACGTCCCGACGACGCTGATGGCGATGGTCGACTCGTGCATCGGTGGCAAGAGCTCCATCAACGTCGGCGATGTCAAGAACCTGATCGGCGGCATCTACCCGCCCGACTCCGTCATCGTCGACCCGGTGTTCCTTCCGTCGTTGTCGCCGACGGCGCGTGCCGCGGGGTTCTGCGAGGCGGCGAAGATCGCGTACTGCCGCGGAGCAGACGAGTTTCGCGGGTATCTCGAGCGGTTCGACCGGTTCGACACGGACCCGGCGGCGTTGATCGAGCACGTGCTTCGTGCGAAGCGCTGGTTCATCGAGATCGACGAGCACGATCACAAGGAGCGACGCCTGCTCAACTTCGGGCACACCTTCGGCCACGCCCTCGAGACGGCGGTCGATCACACCCTGAGCCACGGACTCGCCGTAGCCGTCGGGGTGCTGTGCGCCATCCAGCATCCGGCGTCGGCATCGGGGGACTCGGTCGACGAGCTCGAGGCGCACTGTCGCGCTCTGCTGGCGTCGGCGTCGGGGGTGGCCGAATCGCTCGCGCTCTTCGACCCCGAGCGGTTCGAGTCGGCGTTCCGGGCGGACAAGAAGCACGGGACATCCACCTTCAGGCTCATCCTGCCCGCGGCGGACGGCGGTGTGACCGAGGTGGAGACCGGCACCACGGCCGACGACTGGGCCGCCGTCGCGAAAGCCACCCGACGGACCCTCGACTCTCTGACCGGGAGGCCGGCATGAAGTACAGCGACTTGGTGATGACGTGGCTGCAGCGCCTGGGCTACACGCACTGCTTCTTCGTCGCCGGTGGAAACTCGATGCACCTGCTGGACGGCGCGCGCCGGACGATGACGTGCGTCCCGGTGGTGCACGAGGTCGCCGCAGGGATCGCGGTCGAGTACTTCAACGAGCAGGCGACAGCGACCGGGAAGCCGCAGCGCGCCTTCGCGCTCGTCACGGCCGGACCGGGTCTCACCAACATCGTCACAGCGTTGGCCGGTGCCTTCCTGGAGAGCAGAGAGCTGCTCGTGCTCGGGGGACAGGTGAAGTCGACGGATCTCGCCGGCCCGGGGCTCCGGCAGCGCGGGATCCAGGAGATCGATGGCGTCGCGCTGGCGCGGCCGATCACGGTCGCCACCGGGCGAATCGAGGCGCCGGTCGCGCAGGCTGCCTTCGTCGAGCTGGTCCGTCAGGGTTCGACCGGACGGAAGGGCCCGGTGTTCATCGAGATCTGCCTCGATGCGCAAGGTGCACCGGTGGACCCAGCGGTCCTGGATATCGGTGCGATCGGCTCGGCGCCCACCGGCCCGACGGCGGTTCCCGAGACGGTCGCCCGCGTGGTCGAGCTCCTTCGTGCGGCCGAGCGGCCGGTTCTCCTGCTCGGCGGTGGCGTCAGTCGCGCCGCGGTGGTGAGCGCGCTCGATCGCTTGCGCGAGCTCGAGCTCCCGGTCATGACGACCTGGAACGGGGCCGACCGGGTCGGAGCCGACGAGCCGATGTACGTCGGCCGACCGAACACCTGGGGGCAGCGCAGCGCGAACGTGCTCATCCAGCAGTCCGACCTCGTGCTGGCGTTCGGCACCCGTCTCGGGCTGCAGCAGACCGGGTTCAACTGGCAGGAGTTCGCGCCGCTCGCGACGGTCGTCCAGGTGGACCTGGATCGGGCCGAGCTCGAGAAGGGGCATCCGCGCGTGGACGTCGCATGGTTGGCGGACGCCGACGATGCCTTCGCGCGAGTCCTGGCGCCGGAGCTGCCGGGATGGGGGGCATGGCTCGCGGAGTGCCGAACCGTTCGCGATCTTCTTCCGGTGGTCGAGGACACGAACACGACCGGCGAGGGATTCATCGATCCGTACCGTTTCGTGGCGGATCTCTCGGACGAGTGCACCGGGGACGACGTGATCATCCCGTGCAGCAGCGGCGGGGCATTCACGGTGACGTTGCAGGCGTTCAGCCAGAAGTCCGGCCAGACCATGATCAGCGATCACGGTCTGGCCAGCATGGGCTATGGACTGTCCGGGGCGATCGGCGCCGCTTTCGCGGCCGCGGGTCGCCGGACCGTGCTGCTCGAAGGCGACGGCGGCTTCATGCAGAACAGCCAGGAGCTGGCGACCGTGGCGGTGAACGGGCTCCCGCTCAAGATCTTCCTGTTCAGCAACGAGGGCTACGCGTCGATCCGGATGACCCAGCGCGGCTACTTCGGTGGTGCCTACCTGGGATGTGACACGAGCACTGGCCTGGGCTTCCCGGACTGGGACCTGCTCTTCCGTGCCTACGGGATCCCGTTGCTCGAGCTTAGTGCGGACGGTGTCGCGACCGAGGGCTTCCAGGAGCTGTTCGCGGCTCCGGGCCCGGCGTGCTTCGTCGTCCCGATCGATCCGGAGCAGACGTATTTCCCGAAGATCGCGTCACGCGTGACTCGGACCGGCAGTATGGAGTCCAACCCGCTCCACCGGATGTCACCCGACCTCCCGGAGGATGTGGAAGCACGCGTGTTCCGGCAGGTACCCCTCGAGAAGAAGGAGCTCACCCGATGAACAAGACCGAGCGACAGATGACCGACATCTTGCGGAAGGGGAAGGAGTACTACGGCTACGGAGCCGTCAAGGCGGAGTTCGAGGCCGAGGGCACCCGCATGGACGAGCTGCTACGCCTGGTCGAGATGGCGCACGCGGCGGGGCTTCTCCTGACGGTGAAGATCGGTGGCTGTGAAGCGATCCGCGACCTCCTCGAGTCGAAGCAGATCGGCGTGCAGTTCGTCGTCGCACCCATGGTCGAGACTCCCTACGCGCTGTCGAAGTACATCGCAGCCAAGGAGCAGGTCTACTCGGCCGACGAGGCGCAGGACACCCAGTTCTTGTTCAACATGGAGACGATCACGTGCTTCGATCGCCGTGACGAGATCACCACGCTCGCGGCCGGCAAGCCCGGCGTGAACGGCATCGTCTTCGGGCGGGTCGACTTCGCCGGCAGCCTTGGCCTCGGGCGGGCCGACATCAATGCGAGCAACATCACCGACTACGTGCTGACGGTGTCGAAGCTGTGCAAGGAGAAGGGCCTGGACTTCGTGACGGGCGGGGCCGTCTCGATCGACGCGCTGGACGTCCTCAAGCAGGTGCGTGCTGTCCACTTGACCAGGTTCGAGACCAGGAAGGTCGTCTTCCTTGCCGAGGCACTCGACCAGGACGACGTGCAGCAGGGCCTGCTGAACGCCGTGCACTTCGAGCTGCTCTGGCTGTTGAACAAGCGCGACTACTACGGGTCGATCTTCGGCGAGGACGCCAAGCGCATCGAGATGCTCGAAAGCCGATGGAAAGTCCTGAACGGGGGCGTGTGACACCTGCCGAGCTGGTCGCCGAGGCGCTGCGCGGCGGGACGGACACGGTCGCTGTCACCGGTGCGACGGGCTGGTTCGGCGCGGTTGCGCTGGACCTGCTCTACGCAGCGCTCGGCGACGATGCGCCGGCGCGGGTCATGGGTTACGCGAGCACCGCGCGCGAGGTCGCGGTGGCAGATGGCCGGACGGTGGGCGTCCGGCCGTTGGCCGAGCTCGTCTCTCAAGAGCCGGCGCCGGCGACGCTGCTGCATCTCGCGTTCTTGACGCGCGACAAGGTGGCGTCGCTCGGGGTGGACTCGTACACCCGTCAGAACCTCGCGATCTCGGCGACGGTCCTGGACGCAATCGCGAAGCACCAGCCGCGCCGGGTGATCGTAGCCAGCTCGGGTGCGGTCTACTCCTCGACCGGGCGACTCGCCTCGGATGTGGATGCCGACCCCTATGGCGCGCTCAAGCACCTCGACGAGCTGGCGTTCCGAGCGGCGACCCACGACGTGGGCGGGACCTGCGTCATCCCGCGGGTGTTCAGCGTGGCGGGGCCTCGGATGACGAAGCCGGGTTTGTACGCGCTCGGCAGCATGATCCAGATGGCGACCGCCGGCGGTCCGATCGAGATCCGCGCGAGCGGCCCCGTCTACCGGTCCTACTGCGGCGTCGACGAGGTCGTGGCACTTGCGCTCTGGGCGGCGTACGCACGTCGAGACGTCGTCTTCGACTCGGGCGGGACCGTGGTCGAGATGGCGGACCTTGCTCGCACGGTCGCGTCCGTGCATGGACTGGGTGACGACGACGTGCTTCGGAACTGGGACCCGACCGCCCCGGCGAGCCGATATGTCGGCGACGGCCAGCTGATGGAAGAGCTTGCCGCCGAGGCCGGACTGGCGCTTCGACCGCTGCCCGCCCTCGTCCGCGAGACGGCGGCGTGGCTCGCGGCCTCGATCGAGCGGTGACTCTCGAGCAGACGGTCAGGATCGGCTACTTCTCGGGCCAACCACTGGCGAGTGGCGTGTCGGCAGCCACGGGGCCGTGCTGTTGCGCCCCGCCCGGATCACCCAGCGGTTCGTCCAGACCAGCGAGCCTCACCGTGAAGAACTCGGCATTGTCGGTGGTGAACTGCTGCCGTTCCTCGTCCCCGCGGATCTTCCGGGAGGGGAAGATCGCGACCTCAGGACACACGATCTCGCAAGCGCCGCAGTCGATGCACTCGTTGGGATTGATGTAGTTCTTGCGCGCGCCTTCGTAGATGCAGTCCACCGGGCACACGTCGACGCACGCGTGGTCCTGCGCATCGATGCATTCCTTGCCGATGACAAAGGTCATGTCGTCACTCCTCCGCGCTGGCGGATTCCCCGCCCGTCGGCGCTTCGTCGTCCTCCGTCGAGTGGCCCGGGGACAGCGTCAGGTCCGGGTCGATCTGGACCGCGGCATTGTTGACCGCGGTCGCAGCCTCGCCGAAGCCGGTCGCGATCAAGGCAACCTTCCCGTGGTAGGTGGAGGCGTCGCCGATGGCGAACACGCCGGTCAGGCTGGTCTGCATGGCGGAATCGACCAGGATACGGCGATCGGTCATCTTCACGCCCCACGCGGCGAACGGCGACGGCGTGGTCACGAGCCCCAGCGCTCCGATGACCGTGTCGGCCGGGATCTCGAACTCTGCACCGGTCCCGTCGCGGACGACGACGCCGCGCACGTGAGTGTCGCCGTGGACGGCCTGGATCTCGCTCTCGGTGAGGAGCACGACCCCCTCCCGCTTGGCGCGCGTGATCGACGATGCGTGCGCCCGGAAGGTGCGTCGGCGGTGGACAACCGTGACCGATCGGGCGATCGGCCTGAGCTGGAGCGCCCAGTCGAGTGCGCTGTCGCCGCCGCCGACGATCACCACGTGCTCGTCGGCGTGCGCCGCGGGATCCGGGATCACGTAGGTGACACCACGGTCATGCCACCCGTGCCCGGCAGCGAGCGTGCGGGGACGGATTCCGCCGACGCCGGTCGCTAGCACGACGGTCCGGCTGTCGATGGCCGCGCCGTCCGCGAGTGTGATCGTCCAGGCGGCACCGGCGTCGTCGTGCACGAGGTCGACCACGTTCGCTCCGAAGACGAGACGCGGCTCGTACGCGCGCGCTTGCTCCACGAGTCCGGCGATCAGGTCGGCGCCGAGAACGCCCGGGAAGCCGGCGACGTCGTGGATCGCCTTCGCGGGGTACAGCGCCGTCACCTG
>JADGOR010000037.1 GCA_017882855.1 Cellulomonas sp.
CTGAGGTCGTCGTGCTCGGTGGGAGCCTGGGCAGCCTGTACCCGGCGATGGAGGCGTCCGTCCGGTCGGCGGTCGGCCGGGCCCTCGGTCCGATGCTCGAGAACGTCGCCATCGTCCGCAGCGAGCTCGGCGCCGACGCTCAGCTGCTGGGCGGGGCCGAGCTCGCGTTCGCCGAGCTGTTGCACGACCCGGTCGGAACGATGCGAATTCTGGGCGGGTCCGCGCACGGGCCCGTCGCGAGCTCCGACGTCCGGGCCGCATCCAGCCAATAGGGACATCTCGGTCCGGACCGCCCGAACGGGCCCTCGATACCACCCGGGGCGCGCGGCGTGTCACCTCCGCCGTGCGGCGGTCCCATGCATACCCTCGAAGCGGCCAGGTGTCTTCACCTACACCCATTGTCGAGACTGGCCGCGGCGGTTGTGCAGTGATTCGGCTGGAGAACGTCAGCAAGCTCTATGCCCGAGGCGCACGTCCCGCAGTGGACGGCGTCAACCTTGACGTGGAACGCGGCGAGTTCGTGTTCCTCGTCGGCGCCTCCGGCTCGGGCAAGTCGACCCTGCTCCGACTGATCCTGCGCGAAGAGCGGCCGACCGCTGGGAACGTGTTCGTGGCCGGCCGGGACCTCTCGAAGCTCTCGTCGTGGAAGGTGCCCCAGTTCCGGCGCCAGATCGGCGCGGTGTTCCAGGACTTCCGCCTTCTCAACAACAAGAACGTGTTCGAGAACGTCGCGTTCGCGCTGCAGGTGATCGGCAAACCGCGCCACCACATCATGACGACCGTCCCCGACGTTCTCGAGATGGTCGGTCTGAGCGGCAAGGAGAAGCGGCTACCGCACGAGCTCTCCGGTGGCGAGCAGCAACGGGTGGCGATCGCGCGTGCCTTCGTCAACCGACCGGCCATCCTGCTCGCCGACGAGCCCACCGGGAACCTCGATCCGACCACGTCGATCGGCATCATGCGCTTGCTCGACCGGATCAACCGGACCGGTACGACCGTGGTGATGGCGACGCATGACGACGAGATCGTCGACCAGATGCGCAAGCGCGTGGTCGAGCTCTCCACCGGCGAGATGATCCGCGACCAGAGTCGCGGCGTCTACGGCTCGGCGCGCTGAGGGGATCCGGGCATGCGACTGCAGTTCATCCTGTCCGAGATCGGTCTCGGCCTGCGCCGGAACCTCTCGATGACCATCTCAGTCATCCTGGTCACGTTCGTCTCCCTCACCTTCGTCGGCTCCGCCGCGCTGTTGCAGATGCAGATCGGGAAGATGAAGGACGACTGGTACGACAAGGTCGAGGTCTCGGTCTTCTTGTGCCCACGCAACTCACCGGTGCCGTCGTGCGCCGGCGGCGAGGTCTCGGCGGACCAGCTCGCGTCGATCAAGGCGCTGTTCAGCTCGCCCGAGCTCAAGCCGGTCGTGCAAAGCGTCTACTTCGAGACGAAGGATGAGGCGTTCGCGGCGTTCCAGAAGCGCCTCGGCGACCAGTGGTGGGCGAAGTCCACGACCGTCGACGACATGCAGACGTCGTTCCGGGTCAAGCTCTCCAACCCGGCGGAGTACCAGCTCGTCTCCGATGTGCTCAATAACCGGCCCGGCGTCGAGAGCATCGAGGACCAGCGCAAGATCCTCGACCCGCTGTTCCGGGTCCTCAACCAGGCGACGATCCTCTCGGTCGGGCTCGCGGCGATCATGCTCCTCGCGGCGGCCCTCCTGATCACGACGACGATCCGGCTCTCCGCGCTGAGCCGGAAACGCGAGACGGGCATCATGCGTCTGGTCGGTGCGTCGAACGTCTTCATCCAGCTGCCGTTCATGCTCGAGGGTGCCATCGCCGCGACGATCGGTGCCGCGCTCGCCGTCGGTGGGCTGCTGGCGGGGGTCAAATACCTGATCGCTGACCGGCTCGCGAACCAGATTCAGTTCATCAACTACGTCGGCTCGGCCGAGGTGTGGATGATCGCGCCGTTCCTGGTCGCCATCGCAATCATCGTGGCGACGGTGGCATCCCTGGTCACTCTGAGCCGTTACACGAGGGTGTGAGATGAACCGACGCAGACGAGCCGCCTTGCTTGCGATCCTCGCCCTACTCGTCACGGGAGCGCTGACCGGTCCGGCACAAGCCGACGACCTGGGGAACCAGCGGGCCCAGGCGGAGAAGCAGCAGGCGGCCACCGATCAGCGCTTGGCGGACCTCCGCACCGCGCTGGACGAGACGGGTGCTGCGCTCGCCGACGCCTACGTGGCGCTCCAGGGGATCCAGGCCCGAATTCCCCAGGCTCAGCAGGAACTGGCCAACGCCAAGGCAGTTTTCGCGGCCGCGCAGCAGAAGGCGGCGCAGATCCAAGATCAGCTGCAGGCCGCCAGGGTGCAGGAGGCGCAGCTCGCGAAGGACATCGCGGACGGGGACGCGAAGGCGCAACGGACTCGCGACTCCGTGGCCGAGCTCGCGCGGCAGGCCTACCGGGGCGACGTCGGTCTCTCCAGCCTCACGATCGTGCTCGACTCGCACTCGGCGGGCGACTTCGTGGACCAGTACGCCGCGCTGACAACCGCGCTGCGGACCCAGACCCGCGCGCTCGACGATCTGCAGCAGCTTGGCGCGATGAACCGAAACCGTCAGTCCCGCCTGGCTGCCGTGCGCGCTCAGATCGCGGCACTCAAGTCTGAGGCCGACCAGAAGGTCGTCGAGGCGACTGCGGCGCAGGCCGACGCCGCGGCCCGAGAGGCGGAGATCCAGACACTGCTCGTGCAGCAGCAGCAGCAGACCGCCATCTTCGAGCAGCAGAAGGCGGGCGAGCTGGCCCAGGAGACTGCGCTCGAGGCGGAGCGCGCGGCACTCGAGGCCACGATCAAGGACATCATCCAGCAGCAGGTGGCGGCCGAGGCGGCGGCGCGCAAGGCCAGCGGCAAGCCGAGCCAGCCGGTTGGTCGCGGCTTCCTCGCCTACCCGACGGCGGTGCCGTTCATCACGTCCTCGTACGGGATGCGGTTCCACCCGATCCTGCACATCTGGAGACTCCATGCCGGGACCGACTTCCGCGCGTATTGCGGGACCGCGATCATGGCAGCAGCCTCGGGAACCGTGCAGTGGGCGAAAGCTGTGCCGGGCTACGGGAACCAGGTGATGCTGAACCACGGCGTCGTGAACGGCAATGTGCTGTGGACCAGCTACAACCACCTGTCGCGGTTCTCGGTGGGCTCCGGCCAGTTCGTCCACAAGGGCGACATCGTCGGGTACTCCGGCAGCACGGGCGACTCGACGGCTTGCCATCTGCACTTCGAGGTCTACGTGAACGGCAGCACCGTCGACCCGATGTCGATGCTCTGAGGCCGTCCGCCCACCGTTCCCGCGGTGCGGCGGAGATGCGCGTGACCGGGTGTTCTAGTCTGGTGCGTCACCCCCGTACGCGCGGGGCGCGATGCCGACCCGCGGGAGAGGGGGAGTCGTGGCCAAGGAGAGCGGCCGGAAGGTCGTCGCGAGCAACCGCAAGGCGCGGCACGACTTCCACATCGACGACGTCTTCGAGGCCGGGATCGTGCTGATGGGGACCGAGGTCAAGGCTCTCCGCGCCGGCCGTGCCTCGCTCATCGACGGCTTCGCCAGCATCGACGGCGGCGAGGCCTGGCTCGAGAACGTGCACATCCCGGAGTACACCGAGGGGACCTGGACGAATCACGCACCCCGGCGCAAGCGCAAGCTGCTGCTGCATGCTTGGGAGATCAAGGAGCTCGCGGTGAAGACCCGCGAGCGCGGCAGCACCCTGGTCCCGCTGTCGCTGTACTTCCTGGACGGCCGCGCGAAGGTCGAGATCGCGCTTGCGCGAGGCAAGAAGGACTATGACAAGAGGCAGACGCTGCGCGAACAACAGGACATGCGGGAAGCGCAGCGCGCAATGGGCACCCGACGGCATGATTAGGCACGTGACGCCTCGCCCACTGCATGCCACGCCCGATGTCGGCCGCCGCGTGCTGGCTGCCCTCGCCATCGCCTTCTTGTCGCTCGCCTCGGTACTGCTGCTCGGCGCACCTGCCCGCGCAGCCGACCAGGGCAGCCGCTCGGTAGACCGGTATCACGCGACCTACACGGTCCAGCCGGACGGCAGCGTGCAGGTCGACGCGGACTTCGACTTCAACTTCGGCAACCTGCCCGGGCACGGTCCCTACCTGACTCTCCCGCTGCTCCAGGGGACTGGCAGCACGTCCCAGTACCGCTCGTACCCGGTCACCGGCGTCATGGCGAGCAGCCCGAGCGGAGCGCCCGCGGACGTCAACATCGACCAGACCAACGGCTGGCTGGAGATCCGGCTCGGTGACCCGAATATCGGCGACGTCTCCGGGGTGCAGACCTACCAGCTGCACTACACGATCGGCGCGGTCGTCAACACCATCCCGGCGCAGGCAGCCGATTCGACGCACGTCGCTTCGCCGGCGCACCAGGAGTTCTTCTGGAACGCGATCGGCGACTCGTGGGAGATCCCGCTGAACAACCTGAGCGTCGACGTCGTCGGGCCGGTGGCGACGACCCAGGTCCAGTGCTACTCGGGCGCGCTGAAGAGCACGACGCCGTGCGCCTCCGCGACGATCAAGGCGGACGGGCGCGCGGCGTTCACGCAGGCGCACCTGGAGCCCGGTCAGGCCCTCACCGTGGTCGCGGGCTACCCCGCGGGAACGTTCCCGGGCGCTGCACCGATCCTGGTGGACAAGAGCTCGGCGGGCGGGGCCTTCGACCCGAACCAGTTCGGACCCAAGCCGTCGCCGTTCACGGTCACGCCGATCACCGGCGGGCTTGCCGGCGCCATGTTGCTCGGTGGGGTGGCGCTCGCCGTGCGAACGGCGCGACGTCGGGCCCGGGACGAGCAGTACCTCGGGCTGACCCCGGGTCTCGCCCCTGCGTCGAACCAGGCGATGTCGGTCGGGTATCGGGACAAGAGGGCCCCGATCGCGGTGCAGTTCCAGCCGCCGGCCGGCTTCCGGGCCGGACAGCTCGGCACCCTTGTCGACGAGAAGGCCGATCCGCGCGACGTGACCGCCACGATCGTCGACCTGGCGGTGCGCGGCTACCTGCGGATCGAGCAGACCCAAGACGCCGGATCGTGGGGGAAGCAGGCCGACTTCCGGATGATCAAGCTACGTGAGGCCGATCAGGGCCTGCTGCAGTACGAGGTGACGCTGTTCTCCAACCTGTTCTCGGAGCGGCAAGAGGTCTCGCTGAGTGAGCTTCGCACCACGTTCGCGGCGTCGATGGCGCTGGTCCAGAAGGGGCTGTACGACGACGTCACGCAGCGCGGCTGGTTCCGGAGCAACCCGCAGACCGTGCGTGCCTTGTGGCTCGGTGCGGCCATTGCGCTCGCCCTCGCCGGCGTGATGCTCACCGTGATCCTGGTGAACGTCGGCAAGTGGGCGATCCTCGGCATCCCGCTCATCATCATCGGCGCGTTGGTCATGTTCATGGCGCGGTACGCGCCGGCGCGAACCGCCGCCGGGACCGCGGTGCTCGCGCAGACGCGCGGCTTCGAGCTGTACCTGCGGACCGCCGAGGCGAACCAGATCAAGTACGAGGAGGGCGAGGACCTGTTCAGCAAGTACCTGCCCTACGCGATCGTGTTCGGGGTTGCCGAGCGCTGGGCCGGGATCTTCGCGCAGCTCGCCGCCCAGGGGCGGCAGCTGGCCGAGCCGACCTGGTACACGGGGATCGGCTACGGCTATGGGTACGGCGCGTTCTGGGCCGGTGCCGGGAGCCTCGGCAGCTCGCTCAGCGAGTTCTCGCACATCGCCGACGCCGCGATCGCCGCACCGACGCCGGGTTCCTCCGGTGGGTCGGGGTTCGGTGGCGGCTTCGGCGGCGGCGGGTTCTCCGGTGGGGGTGGCGGCGGTGGCGGTGGCGGTGGCTGGTGAGGTGCGTCGTCGTCGTCGGCGGTCCGCCGGCCGGGCCGGGAATCGCGGCGACGGCCGCGCGCGTTGTCGCGTAGGCTAGAGGTGCCCGAGCGGGGCTGCGCGTGCGTGGACCGGCTCGGTGATTGACAACTGCACAGGGGGTGATCGGTTTCGACGATGGTTGTCGATCCAGGAGAAGCGGGCCGAGGATGCGGGGTTATCTCGTCAACGCTCCCCGCAAAACAATAGGTGCCAATTCAAACCGCACCGACTTCGCCCTCGCCGCCTGAGCGAGCTCCGAAGTCCGTCAGCCCGAGATAGCTCTCGACTCGGTCCCTGGCGTCAGCTAGAGAGCCACTGCTCGTAGTCCTCGTCATCGGGACTGCGGGGACACTCAGATGACTGAGCCTGTCAGCGACTTGCCTGCGTGATCGCTGGGGCTGAGAAAAGCGAAGCAGGATGCGCCCGGAGAATCCCTGGTTCCTCGTCATCGGACGCGGGTTCGATTCCCGCCACCTCCACCAGTCAACACGCACGAGGCCCGCACCCGGTTCGGGGTGCGGGCCTCGTCGCGTCGACGGGCGTGCAGCCAGTTCAGACCTGAGTCTCACAGGTGACGGGGTGCCGTGGCGCGTCGGTGCTGGTCAGCGGGTTGTGGGAGGTTGATTCGGGGCACTAGCGGTGCCCGGTAGTCTCGCGATGTGGCCCCGTACGTGCGGAAGGTGAAGACCTCCTCGGGGGCCACGGCTGTGCAGATCGTGGAGAAGCGGTCCGGGGTCCGCCGGATCGTGGAGCACCTGGGCTCAGCGCGCGACGATCTGGAGCTGGCGCTGCTGCTCCAGGTGGCCAGGGACAAGCTCGCGGCCGGTCAGGATGAGCTCGATCTCGGACTGGCACCGGTGGGCGGCGCGCCGGCGGCACGAGTCGTCTCGTCCTCCTCGCGGCTGCTGTGGCAGGTGCTGGCCGACGCGTACGGGCACCTCGGGTTCGACGTGCTCGCCGACGAGGCGTTCCGAGCGCTCGTCCTGGCCCGGCTGATCGAGCCGACCTCGAAGGCCGACACCGTGCGGGTCCTGGAGGAGATCGGTGCCCCGACCCCGCACGTGAACACCCTGCACGCCGCCCTGCGGCGGGCCCGGGACCGTGACTACCGGGGCCGGCTGGCCACCGCGTGCCTGGCGCACTCGGCGGCGACCACGGGAACTGGGGCCCTGATCTTGTACGACGTGACGACGCTGCACTTCGAGGTCGGGGGCGAGGACGACCTGCGCAAGGTCGGCATGAGCAAGGAGCACCGCGTGGACCCCCAGGTCCAGGTCGGGCTGCTGGTAGACCCCGGCGGGTTCCCCCTTGAGGTGCACATGTTCGAGGGCAACAAGGCCGAGACCACCACCCTGATCCCCGTCCTGACCGCATTCGCGCAGCGGCACGCCATCACCGCGATGGTCGTGGTCGCCGACGCCGGGATGCTCTCGGCCACCAACCTCAACCAGCTGCAGGACGCCGGGTTCTCCTTCATCGTCGGCTCACGGCTGGTCAAGGCCCCCTACGACCTGGCCGACCACTTCGCCCGGCACGGGAACTACTTCACCGACGGGCAGATCCTGGAGTCCACGCGCGAGATGGGCACCGGGAAGAACGCCCGCACGCGTCGGGTGATCTACCAGTGGAAGTTCAAGCGGAACAAGCATGACGACCGCACGATCAACCTGATGATCGCCAAGGCCGAGAAGATCGCCGCGGGCACGACCGCGCTGCGCAAGGCGAGGTTCTTGAAGGTCACCGGCGCGACCAAGGAGCTGGACCAGGCCAGCATCGACCGCGCCCGGCAGCTGGCCGGCCTGAAGGGCTACGTCACCAACCTGCCCGCCGAGCAGATGAACGGGCAGGCCGTGATCGACGCCTACCACGACCTGTGGCAGGTCGAACGCTCGTTCCGGATGGCCAAGTCCGACCTGCGCGCCCGCCCCATCTTTCACCACCAGCGCGAGGCCATCGAGGCGCACCTGACCATCGTGTTCGCCGCTCTCGCCGTGGCCCGCCACCTGCAGGACGCCACCGGCGTCACCATCAAGAAGCTCGTCCAGACCCTGCGGCCACTGCGCTCGGTCGTCATCGCGATCGGCGACCAGACCATCCCCGCCGACCCCACACCAGGACCCGACGCCCGCACTCTCCTCGACCAGCTACCCGCGATCACACTGGGGCACTAGCCCTGTGAGAGTCAGGACCGACGCCGACGGCACGTTCGTTGGGGTCCATGGTCATGGTCCCGGACGCATGCCGAGGATCGCTGGCACGGCCTTGATGTCCGCGCGGGACGCCAGGTACAGGGAAGGCAGCGGTGATGCTTGAGATCACGGGTTGTCGTGCCTGCTGGCCCCACGGCTGTGGTGGTCTCTGTCCAGCGTGATCGCTCGCGGATGCGCTCTCAGCGTCTCAGTATGCGGTACGTGCTGGACGCGTCCTCACCACTCGCGGCTTGGTAGGCCGTGAGGCCTTCCCACGTGACACCGTTCCAGATGTAGAGCTCCTCTCCGGGCGCGACCCGGCCTACGTAGCGATTGTTGTCAAGTACGACACCCGCGTTCTTCGCCGCGCTCCCGGCAGGTGCGTCCCGGGCCAGCATCACGGGCTCGGTGGACTTGGTCGACACGATGACGTTGTGCGTGATCGATGTGTCGTGGACGTAGTACTGCAAGAGGATCTCCGGCGACCCGTCGTTCAGCGTGTTGTTGTCGCGGAAGGTATTGTCCTCGACTGCGATGTCGTACGCCTCACCGCGATCTTTGTCGTAGCCGCCGATGGCCAGGCCGGTGTACCGGCTGCCGGTCACCTCGTTGCCGGTGATGCGGATGCTGTTGGTGGAGCCCTTGGCCCACTCGGAGGCCACTTCGATGCCAATGTCGGAGGCGTCGACCCGGTTGTCCGCGATCGCGATTGACCTTCCGCCGTCAATATAGATGCCGTCGGCGCAATTGCACCAGTTGCCGTCCTCGTAGTACGCCGGGTTACCCTCACTGATGATGCGGGACACCGTGTTGCGTGCGATGACCCCATTCCGGGCACGGTTCACGTCCGTGAATCGAGCGGAACCGGATATCGTCGGCTCGAACCCGATCGCGTCGATGCCGATGTTGTTGTTGTCGTGGATGGTGTTGTCGGTGATCGACCAGCCGTCGACATTCCCATTGACCACCAGCGATTCGCTTGCGCCGAGCACCAGGTGATCGAGCTCGTTGCCAACTACTTGGACGTTGGAGATCGGCTTCGTTGCGTCTCGCCCGTAGATCGCGATGCCGTGGGCGTTCATGTCCATGCTGCCCATGGTGCCGTTGTCGTTGCCCATGTGATGGACGTGGTTGCCTCGAAGCGTGATCGAATCGCCAGACCCGGTCACGTAGATGCCTATGGGCATCTTCTCGATGGAATTCGTCCGGTAGCCGGTCACCGTCAGGCCCTCGACGGTGATGTCTGAGCTGTCGCGGATATCAATCATGCCGCTGGATCCGTCAGGCGGTGTGATCCCCTTCCCGTCCAGCACCGGCTTCTCGCCGCGCGCCGCCTTCAAGGTGATATGGCTGCGGTTGGTGAGGCTGATCCGTTGATCGGTGTACCGGCCGCCTTCGAGAACCACGGTCCCGCCGGCCGGCCCAAGCCGGTCGACCGCTGCCTGGGCCGTCTTGAGCGGGGCGTCTGCGGAGCCTTTGTGGCTGTTGCTGCCCGTGGGCGAGACATACAGCGTCTTCGCGCCGCCACGCGAGCCCATCATCGGTACTGCCTGCGCCTGAGCGACGAAAACACCAAGGAAGGCGATGATCGCAGCCGCAGTGACGACCAGTCTGCGGATCCCGTGGATGTGGGTGCTGAAGATTGACATGGCTTCCGTCCTCGGTTCAGGTGTCGCGAACGTAGCACCGTGGGACCTCGGTGAATAGCAACGAACAATTCAGATTGCGCACTTCGGCCGGGACCCGTTTCGGCCGACCGGGGTTCCCTGGTGACCCTCCTCGGGCGCCGTCGACCTCGAGGGTCGGCTGGGACAGACCCTTGCAGTGCCGCCAGCCCCCCGCGCGGGGGTGCGTGTTGTCGTCCGCCTTGGGCTCGCAGCGGGTTGGTTCGGCGTCGGGCGGTTCGTGCCCATCGCCCGCTGCTCCGCCGCGCAGCGGGAAGGGAGCGGCATCGACTCGATCGGCGCTTCGACCGACCTGGGGACGGCGGGATCGGAATGTGGGGGCGGATTCCAGTGGATGTCGCAACGCCGAGGGGTGTTGGAGGTCGTGATGGGGTCTGTACGGAGTCGGGTCGGGAGGCCAGGGCCGGTGCCGCTGACGGGGCAGCGTCAGGAGTTCGATCGGTTGATCGCCAGGGGGGTCAGCCCTTGATCCCGGAGAACGTCATCGTGGCGAGGAACTGCTTCTGTGCGGCGATGAAGAAGGCGATCAGCGGAAGGGTTGCGACGACGTTGCCAGCCATCAGCAGGGACCAGTCAGTGCGGCGCGCGCCCTGGAAGTTGGTGATGCCGAGTTGGAGCGTGAAGGCCTGGTCGTTGTTGATCGCGATCAGTGGCCAGACCAGGTCGTTCCACGACCCGAGCAGCGTGAAGATCGCGAGCGTGGCGAGCGCCGGGCGGGCGAGCGGCAGCACCACGCGGAAGAACACCTGCAGACGGGTGCAGCCGTCGAGCATCGCGGCCTCCTCAAGCTCCGCGGGGAGCGAGAGGAAGAACTGCCGCATGAGAAAGATCCCGAAAGCCGACGCTAGCCACGGCACGATCGCCGCGCCGAGGGTGTCGATCAGTCCGAGCCGGGTGAAGAGGATGTACGTCGGGACCATCAGCAGCTGGGTCGGGATCATGATTGTCGCGACGATCGCGAAGAACCCGAGGTTGCGGCCGCGGAACCGTAGTCGCGCGAACCCGTAGCCGGCGAGCGAGCACAGCACCATGTGGGACAGCACACCGACTCCGGAGACGACGATCGTGTTGCGCATCCAGAGAAGGATTCCCGACGTCTGGAACAGCCTGACAAATCCGTCGAGCGTCAGGTGTGCCGGGATGAACGCGGGCGGGAACTTGTTGATCTCGGACGCGGGCGTGAGGGCCGTGAGGAACATCTGCACGAACGGCAGCGCGAACAGCAGGGCGATCGGGGCGAGCAGAAGGTGCCACCACCGCGAGCTGGACCTGCGCGCCGGTCGAGCTCGCGGGACAGGGGTGACACGGGAGAGCAGGACGCTCATCAGAAGGCCTCCACCTTGGTCCGACGCGAGTAGAGCACGACCCCGATCGTGATGATGAGCGTGACGGCGAACAGCCCGTAGGCGACTGCCGAGCCGTAGCCGAACTCGAGGTTCTTGAAGGCGGACTTCCACATGTAGTAGACGATCGTCTCGGTGGCGTTGAGCGGGCCGCCGCGCGTCGTCGTGTACACGAGGTCGAACAGCTGGATCGCGCCGATCGTCTGCCAGATCGTCACGAACACGGTCACTGGGGCGAGTTGCGGGAAAGTGACGTGCCAGAACGACTGCCAGACGTTCGCGCCGTCGATCCGCGCCGCCTCAAGGAGCTCACCGGGGATGTCCTGCAGCGCGGCGAGGTAGATGACCGTGGTGAATGCCGCTTGACCCCACAACGACATGAGGGTGATCACGACCATGGCCTGCGAGGGGTTCTCGAGCCAGCCCTGCTGCGGGAGCCCGAGAACCCGCAGGACGTTGTTCACGAGTCCGTACTGCGGGTTGAACAGGTACGTCGTGAGGATTCCCGTCGAGGCGGCCGAGGCAACGAACGGCAAGAAGATCGCCGTGCGGTAGATCCCGACCAGGACGATGCGCCTGTTGAGCGCAACGGCGAGGAACAGTCCGAGCAACACCGACGTCGGGACGAACAGTGCCGTGTACAGCACGGTGTGGTTGACCGCGGCACGGAGCTGGCCGTCGGTGATCATCGTGGCATAATTGGCGAGCCCGACATTGGTCGGGGTGCTGAAGCCGTTCCACTTCTGCAGAGAGAGCAGGAACGCCCACACCGCCGGGAACACGGACAGGCCCAGCACGATCACCATGGCAGGTCCGACGAACCCCCAGCCCTCAAAGTCGGCGCGGAGCGACCGGCGCCGGATCTGGCGCCGGCGCTCCGCCGACTGCTGCGCAGTGGCGCCGCGCGCAGCAGTCTCACGGCCGCGACCGCGTTCCGAGCGGGAGGAGAACACCGTCGTCGCGGCCATGCTCAGCCTGCGAGCGCTTGGTCAGCTGTTGCGGCAGCGGCGTCGAGTGCCTGCCTAGGGTCACCCTGGCCCTGGAGGACCGACGAGATCGCCGTGCCGATGGCTTCGGAGAGCGGTGCGTATCCCTGGACCGTCGGCCGCACCTTGACGGCATTCACGATGTTCTTCGCCAAGACGTCGAAGCCAGGCTGGGACTGTGCCTGGTCTCGAAACTCGGGAGTGTCCATCTCGACCGGACGAAGCGGGAGATTGCCATAGCCGACATTGACCTTCAGGTCCTGCGCGGGATCGGTGAGCCACTTGGCGAGCTCGTAGGACCAGTAGGCCCGGTTGGGGTCCTTGTGGTCGAAGAGCGCCCATAGGTCCGGTCCGGAGATGGTCTCGTGGTTTCCGTTGTAGCCCGGCATCAGCGTCACACCGTAGTTGGTGCCCGCCACCTTCAAGTCGTACAGCTCCCAGGGAGGCGCGGTGATCATGCCGACTCGGTTGCTCGCAAAGAGCGGACTGGCGTTCGTGTCGGTCTGGTCTAGGTACACGCTCTTGTCGTCGATGACCATGCCCCGGAGGAAGGTCAACGCGTCGACACCTGCCTGGGAGTTGAAGGTGGCCTTCTTGCTGTCGGCGCTGAGGATGTCACCGCCGCGCTGCCACAGGTGCGGCCAGAACTGCCAAGTCGTCTCTTCGCCGCCTGAGACGGAGTAGGCGTACCCGTAGGTGTTGGTGGACGGGTCGGTCAGTTTCTTCGCGGCAGTGCGGAAGTCGTCCCAGGTCCAGTCGGCGGTCGGATACGCGAGACCGGCCGCATCGAACACCGTCTTGTTGTAGAACAGCGCGATGTCGTCGACGACGGCGGGGAACCCGATCGTCTTGCCGCCGGTCGGCTTGGCGGTCTGGCGGGCTGCCGACGAGAAATCCGACCACTTGACGGTCGGGTCGCTCACCTTGTCGGTGATGTCGAGGGTGCGGCCCGAGGCCTCGAGCTCGCCGGCCCATGAGCCGTAGGCGTAGGAGATGTCGGGGTAGCTGTCGCCCGCGAAGCCGGCCGAGAGCTTTTGGAGAAGGTCGTCGGTCGTGGGGGCTCCGGAGGAGACCTTGATCGTGACGTTAGGGTGCAGCGTGTGGAACTCGGCGGCCAGGTCTTCGAGGATTGTCTCGGCTGTGTCGGCCTGCCCGGTCCACCAGGTGAGCGTAACGGGGGCCTGCTCATTGAGGGACGTGGCGGCGCTCTGGCTGCCTCCGCATCCGGCAAGAGCCGTGACGGTGGCGAGGCCGGTAGCGGCGAGGACGACTCGACGAACACGATGCGGGGTGTGCGATGCGGGAGGCATCCAGATCTCCTTCGATCAGCGGACGAGACTACTTGAGGACGACAGAGCGGGTGAGGTGTCGCGGGTTGTCAGGAGAGAGCCCGCGGCTCTCGGCGAGAGCGACCGCGAGGCGCTGGGCCTGGACGAGCTGAACGAGCGGGTCGGCGTCGGAGGCCTGGACAGCTGCGCCGGTCGCCTCGATGTCCGCTACGAGGTCCGCGTCCGCGTCGCCGAAGATTGTGACGAGCGTGCCGCGGTGCGCGACGGCGATCGGGCCGTGCCGGTAGTCGAGCATCGGGTAGGACTCCGACCAGGCCTGGGCCGCCTCGCGGACCTTGAGGGCGGCCTCCTGCGCGAGACCGTACGTCCACCCCGATCCGAGGAAGACGAAGTGGTCGAAGTCGGCGGGACGCACCGGCAACGGCGCGGCAAGCGCATCGGCCCCCTGCCCGACCAGCCCAGTGAGATCATCACCGAAGGCCGCGCGAGCCAGCGCCAGGACGGTGGTGGGAAACCGCGTCTGCACGACGGACGCCTCGTCCGCACGGTCGAGGACGAGCTGCTCCACGACGAGGTCGCCGATCGGTGAGCCGTGGACGCCGGTGATGAGGGCCGTGACCACACCGGCCTCGACGAGGGCCAGGGCGGCGACAACCTCGGAGGTGGTCCCGGACCGACTGATCACGACAACGCGGTCGTACGAGCGACCCGGTCGCCACTCGGAGGCGTAGGCCCCGTCGGTAAGGCCGAGGCCCGCGCCCTCCCGGAGAGCTGCGATCGACTCGGCCACGAAGGCGCTCGTGCCGCACCCCAGCAGCAGCACGCGCTCACCCAGCTGCCCGAAGACTGGCGCTGACGTCTCGGCGTCCGTCAGCGCCTCGGTCCAGACGACGGGCTGGCTGTCGATCTCGCGTGCCGTGATGCTTGCCACTGTGTGCCTTTCGGCTCCGGCCCCCCTTGCCACTGGGGGATTGATGTACGCCATACTGCTCGGCGACTGCTCGTTCGTCACGTAACGTGCTGCAAACGCTCAGTTGGAGTGAGCGGACAGCGAAGGAGAGGACCACATGACGCACACACCCGGCACATCGCTCACCGACCTCCGACTCGTCGACTGGCAGCCCCGCAGCCAGCTCTCCGCGTCACGGACTGAGGTACCGCGCAGCGCCGTCGCTTGCATCGACGCCCACAACCACCTCGGACGTTGGCTGTCCGACGGCGGATGGACGACCCCCGACGTCGACGCGCTCCTCGCCCTGATGGACGACCACGGCGTCGCGTGCGTCGTGAACCTCGACGGCATGTGGGGCGACGAACTGGACGCCAACCTGGACCGCTACGACCGCGCCCATCCGGGCCGTTTCCTCACCTTCTGCCAACTGGACTGGACGCTCCTCGCTCAGCCCAACGGCGAGCAGCTCCTCCGGGACCAGCTCACCGACAGCGCGCGCCGGGGCGCCCGTGGGCTCAAGGTGTGGAAGAACCTCGGCCTCAGCGTGCGCGACGCCGATGGCGCCGTCGTACTCCCGGACGATCCCCGAGTGATCCGGACCCTGCGGCACGCCGGGGAGCTGAACCTCCCGGTGCTGATCCACATCGCCGACCCGAAGGCGTTCTTCGAGCCCGTCGACCCGCACAACGAGCGCTACGACGAGCTGCTGCAGAGCCCGGACTGGTCGTTCGCCGACCGCGAGCGGTTCCCGACGTTCGAACACCTGCTGGACGCCCTCGAGGCGCTCGTTCTCGCGACGCCCGGGACGCAGTACGTCGGTGCGCATGCCGGGTGCGCGGCAGAGGACCTCGATCGGGTCGAGGCCTTGCTGGACGCCGCGCCGAACTACGCGATCGACATCGCCGGTCGGATGGCCGAGCTCGGCCGTCAGCCCCGTCGGTTCCGGCGGCTCGTCGAGCACCACCCGGACCGTGTCCTGTTCGGGACCGACGCGTACCCGATCTCGGCCGAGCAACTCGAGGTGCACTTCCGCTTCCTGGAGTCCGCCGACGAGGGGTTCGACTACGCGCCGGGCAGTGCTGTGCCGCCGCAGGGGCGGTGGACTGTGTCTGGAGTCGACCTCCCGCCTGACCTGCTCGCTGCGGCCTATGCAGGCAACGCGCGCCGGGTGCTCGGACTGGAATGACGAGACGCTGCAGCTGCGTCACGCGCGCGGCTGCAGCACCGGAGCGGCGGGTGCACTGTCACCCGCGGAGTGGTCCGTATTTCCACGCGACGTCACGTCCCAGGAAGGATGACCTTGTGGACGACAGCATGATCGACCTGAACCGGGTCGACGCGATCCGGCACCTCCCGATCGCCCCGGACGAGAAGGGCTTCGGCGGCCCGGCGCACCTGTCGCCCGTCACCGCCGCCGCCCTTGTCGCGCAACGTACGGTCGTGCATGGCGGCTGGCTCGGGAGCCCTCGGGTCCACCTTCGCCAGGAAGCCCTGAACAACAACCTCGACGTCATGGCGCGTTTCTGTGCCGACGCCGGCGTGACGCTGTACCCCCACGGCAAGACCACGATGTCGCCGCAGATCCTTGTCGAGCAGCTCGAGCGGGGTGCCCGCGGAGTCACGGTGGCGACCGCCCAGCAAGCGCGCGTCTTCCGTCGCTTCGGCGTGCGCGACGTCCTGATCGCGAACCAGGTCACAGACCCAGGCGGCATCACCTGGCTGGGTCGCGAGCTCACCGAGCATCCAGAGTCGTCGATCACCTGCTACGTGGACAGCATCAGCGGGGTGCAGCTCTTGACCGAGCAGCTCTCAGCGGCCGGGTTCACCGGCCGGCTCGCCGTGCTCGTCGAGCTCGGGCACGAGAACGGTCGCACCGGCGCCAGGACGGGGGACGAGGCCGTGCGCATCGCTGAGGCCGTTGGCCGCAGCTCCCGCCTCTCACTCATCGGCGTGGCCGGGTACGAGGGCAGTCTGACCGCACCGACCGCGGAGCTCACCCTGGATGCCGCGCGGGTGTTCTGTGACCGGCTCGGGGACCTGGCGGGTGCCCTCCTGGCCGGGGGTCACTTCGATGCGGTGCCCATGGTGACGGCAGGGGGTTCCGCGTACTTCGATGTCGTCGTCGCGGCTCTTGCCGGCAACCCCGCCTGGCGCGTGGTGCTGCGGAGCGGCTGCTACGCGACGCATGACCACGGCCTCTACCGGTCCATCTCGGCATTCGAGCGCACCGGTTCGGTTCCAGGGCTGGTCCCGGCCCTCGAGGTCTGGGCTCCCGTGCTGTCCCGGCCCGAGAGCCGAACCGCCGTCGTTGGCGCCGGACGTCGCGACCTGTCCTTCGATGCCGGGTTGCCCGTGCCGTTGCGCGGACGGACCGCAGCGGGCGAGCCGGTGGACCTCGGCACCGCTGTCGTCCGCCAGCTCTTCGACCAGCACGCGATCCTCACGATCCCCGGGAGCCTCGATCTCGCACCCGGAGACGAGGTGGGGCTGGGGATCTCACATCCGTGCACGACCTTCGACAAGTGGCGATGGATCCCGGTGCTGGACGAGGGCGAAACGGTCGTCGACGTGGTCCGGACCTTCTTCTGAGCGACATGTCGGCCCGCACGCGGCCCTCACACGGTGCGCCGAACGCACAGCGCGCGGCGTCGCTCACATCCATGACGACCGTCGAGGGTCAGTCGCCGTCGCTTCCGGCAACGACGTCGATCTCCACGAGAATGCCGAGCAGCTGGGAACCCACCGTCGTCCGCACCGGATAGGGCTGCGGGACGAACTGGCCGTACACGGCATCGAACGCCGCGAAGTCGCGCTCCAGCTCAGCGAGGTGCACGGTCATCTTGAGCACGTCAGCCAGACCGAGCCCGGCACCGGCCAGCGCCCGCTGCACGTTCAGCAGAGTGGCCTCGGTCTGCGCCGTGATGCCCTCAGGCACGCCAGAGGTCTGCGGATCCTGCGGGCCGAACCCGGCAGAGAAGACGAGGCCGCCGGCGGAGGTGACATGGCTGTAGGCCCCCCCAGGCCGTGGAAGGCCGTCAACGACGAGTGTGCGGTGGGTCATCGCTTCTCCCAGATCTGCCCCGGCCGGCCGGCCGGTGGCGGTGATGTCAGACGTCGTCATCGGCCGGGACTACGGCGTTGCAGGTGGGCCGGACACCACCGCCCGGTCCGGCCGAGCGAATCCGGGCGGCATCGCAGCGCGCGCCAGCAGTCCGGCGCCGAGACACGCCCCATTGTCGGCCAGGAGGGCGGGGACGATCCGAGGTTCCTGCTGCCAGACGAGGAGGTCTCGGAACCGACTTCGCAAGGGCCCAAGAAGCGCCTCACCTGCTCCGGAGAGTCCGCCGCCGATGACGATCACCTCCGGAGCGAGCAACGAGGTGTAGGTCACCAGGGCTCGCGCGAGAGCGTCGACGGCCTCGCCCCAGACGGTCGCCGCCGCGACGTCGCCCGACACCATCAGGTGGAGCACCTCCTCGGCCCCGGCCACAGATCCGCCGGTCGCCCGGTTGTACCGCACCGCGATCGCGGCCCCGGAGGCGATCGCCTCCAGACACCCGTGCGCTCCGCAGGCGCAGTCCTCCCCGGAACCCACGTCGATGTGTCCGATCTCGCCGCCGTACATGTTCTCGACGAGGTTCCCGGCGACGTACATCGCACCGGAGATCCCCGTTCCGATCGGCAGGAAGAGGACGTCGTCGACTCCACGGGCAGCGCCCA
>JADGOR010000089.1 GCA_017882855.1 Cellulomonas sp.
AGCCTCGATCGACCGATGAAGTCGGCGTGGGAGGCTTGGGTGGGTCCGTACGATCATTGTTCGATGGAGACGTGACGCGCGGATCCGTAGGTTGAAGGGACCAACGGTGCGAGCGGTCGTCTGCACGCGGTACGGCCCGCCGGAGGTTCTCCGGCTCGAGGACCTCGCGACTCCTATTCCCCGGAAGAACGAGGTGCGCATCCGCATCCGGGCGACCGCCGTGACGTCGAGCGACTGCTACGTCCGGGGGCTGCGGCTGACTCCCGCCTACCGGATCATGGCGCGGCTCGCACTGGGTTGGAACGCGCCGAGGCAACCGGTACTCGGCATGGTGCTCTCAGGGGAAGTGGACTCGGTCGGACCGGACGTCCGCTCGTTCGAGGTCGGTGACCGGGTGTTCGGCTTCAATCGACACCGCTTCGGGACGTACGCGCAGTACGTGTGCTGGCCGGAGGACGGACTTCTGGCGACGCGACCTGCCAACCTCACCGACGAGGAAGCCGCGGCCATTCCCTACGGTGGCCTCCTCGCTTCGCACTTCTTGCGCAAAGCCGACGTTCGAGCGGGACAGAAGGTCCTCGTCTACGGGGCGTCCGGGGCGGTGGGCACGTCCGCCGTGCAGCTCGCCCGTCACCTCGGCGCCGAGGTGACGGGCGTGTGCAGCACCGCGAACATGGGGCTGGTGACCTCTCTGGGCGCCTCGACGGTGGTCGACTACACCGTCGAGGACTTCACGGACCGAGAAGAGCGCTACGACCTGATCCTCGATGCCGTCGGCAAGCGCAAGAGCGCCGCTGCCCTTCGGCGGTGCCGGCACGCGCTGGCTCCCGGCGGCGCCTGCGTCTCGGTCGACGACGGGTCACCGAAACTTCGTCGCGAAGACCTGCTCTCGCTCGGCGAGCTGGCGACGAAGGGTGAGATCAGGCCCGTGATCGACCGGACCTATGCCCTGGACGACATCGTCGAGGCACACAGGTACGTCGACAACGGGCACAAGCGCGGCAACGTGGTCGTCACCGTGCCGTAGCGCTCTGAAGGGGTTCCCGCCTGACTTCGAGCTTGGAACGCGACACTCGCCCCTTTGCGCTCGCGCCTTGGCCTGGATCCACCGATGGGGGGGTCCAGGCTAGGCGGCGAGGTAGGCGCTCCACGATGGCTCGACGGTAGCCACGCTCGCCATGAACGCCGCCGCGCCGCGCGGTGCGGCCGGCTCGAACGGGAGCGACCAGCCGATCTCGGTCAGCAAGCGGTCCGCCTTGCGGCGGTTGCACCGCATGCAAGCGGCCACGACGTTCGACCACTCGTGCCGGCCACCGCGCGAGCGCGGGTGGACGTGATCGACGGTGTCCGCGGTCGCGCCGCAATACGCGCACGAGTGCCCGTCCCGTTGCAGGACCGTCCGCCGCGTCGGCGGGACGACGGCGCGGTGCGGGACCCGGACGTAGCGGGTGAGGCAGAGCACGAGCGGGAGCGGGACGCTGACCCGCTCCGAGCGGAGCATGCGGCCATCGGTCTCGAGGATCGCGGCCTTGCCGCTCAGTACGAGGACGACGGCGCGATGGGTGCTCACCACGCACAGGGGTTCGAGGCTGGCGTTGAGCAGCAGGGTCCGACGCGGGGTGGCTGCAGGCATCAACACGGCCGACTCCTTGAACCGGTGTGCGGACCCGACTGGCTGGCCGGGCCCTACTCAGGGACGTCCAAGCGGGACCAGCGTACGCGACCGGCGCGCGGCCACCCGCGCGCGGCCCGACAGACGCGCGGAGGGGCGGCGGCCCCTGGCCACCGCCCCTCCGCGCTAGCTGTGCGACTAGTGGGTGATCCGGATGAAGTGCGGGCTCGACTGCCAGATCGCGTGGAACTGGACCGTCTTGCCGGGGACCGACGCGTCGATCTCCGTGTTGCCGCCCGCGTAGATCGCGACATGACCGGGCGTCCAGATGATGTCGCCTGGTTGCGCGTCAGCGCGGGAGACCTCGACACCCTGGTACCGCTGAGCGCTCGAGCTCGACGAGAGCGAGATCCCGAGCTGCGCGTACACGTAGGAGGTGAAGCCGGAGCAGTCGAACCCGGCCGGGGTCTTGCCGCCGGTGCGGTACGGGGTACCGACATAGCGGGCTGCGATCTCGAGCACCGCATTCCCGGCCACCGCTTGCGGGACGTTGCTCGAGGCAACCGTCGCCGTCTTGGTGCGAACGACCGAGCGAGAGACGGCGGTCCTGACGGGCACCACCGGCTGGTCCTTGACGACGGTCATCTGGGGGACGGCGAAGGTCCATTGCGCGTCGGCGGCGACCGTGACGCCGGGAGCGGAGCCGAGAACGGCGCGGGCCTGAGCGGTCAAGGCCTGGACGTCGACGGCGGGGACGGATCCAGACGAGTCGGCAACGCCTGTATCGGCACCCGCGGGCGAGCCGAGCATCGTGACGAGGAAGCCGGACGAGACCGCGACGACGGCGCCGCGACGACTTGCGGAGCCGATGTTGCCTGCCGCAGCAGCGGCAAGGACGTGTAGGGGTGTGTTCGGGCGTCGCGCCGAACGATGCCGTGCGCGATTCGGACTAACGGTCACTCAGAACCTCTCCATCGCGCCTACGAGGTCAGCTGTCGGGTTCGGATGGGAGTTCACCCGGCCGCCGTGGCACCGTTCCCAGTGCTTCAAGCGACTTCACCCCAAGGTCACCGTTTCCAGTGACCGCATTGGGTCCCCCGCCCCTGCCGGCGAGTAATTGCGGACCACGGGCGGCGGCAGGGTTCGGCGTCCGCCCACGGGCTCCCGGGGAGGAGGGTTCCTCAGGAGCACCTCGAAGGTACCTGACATGAGGCCCTCATGTCACACCAACGATCCGGCGATCCGCAGATTCACCCGATCTTGCCCTGGTGCGACCGAGGTCGAACGGCCTCGAGGTCGGTCAGCTGACGACGAAGATGTGACGCGCGTCGTCGTCGGTCAGCGCGACGACCTCTGACGAGCCGGGCACGGCGATGGTGAGGCCACCATCGCGGCGCACGGCGACCCGGGCCTCGGGGACGACGCCCGCCTTGGCGAGCCGCGCGAGGAGCTCGATGTCGGTCTGGACCGGTTCGCCGATGCGGCGCACGGTCACCTCGACCGGGCCTGCCACGGACGCCGAGAACTCGGGCAGGAGGTCGGTCAGCGCGACCACGCCGTCCAGGAAGCCCTCTTCCGGCGCGCCGTCGCCGAGCTCACCGAGTCCCGGGATGGGGTTGCCGTACGGCGAACGGTGCGGATGTTCGAGGAGCTCGAGGAGTCGACGCTCGACCCGATCGCTCATCACGTGCTCCCAGCGGCACGCCTCGTCGTGCAGGTACTCCCAGTCGAGCCCGATGACGTCGGTGAGCAACCGTTCGGCGAGCCGGTGCTTGCGCATCACCCGCATGGCCTTCGCGCGACCGTCGTCGGTGAGCTCGAGATGGCGATCGCCGCTGACGACGACGAGACCGTCGCGCTCCATCCGCGCGACGGTCTGCGAAACGGTGGGCCCCGAGTGGCCGAGCCGTTCGGCGATGCGGGCGCGCAGCGGGACGATGCCCTCCTCGTCGAGCTCGTAGATGGTGCGCAGGTACATCTCGGTGGTGTCGATCAGATCACTCACTCCGGCTGGTCCCCGCTCCCTCGCGCTCGACGACTGCCTCAGGCTACGGGACGAAGGCCTGAAGCACGGTCCCGGCACCGGTCACCCGGACTGCGCCCTCGTCGGCGCGGATGAACACGGACTCGCCGCGCGCGAGGCTCAGCCGACCGGTGTCCGTCGCGGCGTCGATGGTGCCGTCGACGCACAGCAGCACCCGCGGGCCGTCACCGGGCAGCGGCGCGGCCGGACCGCCCCGGCCGAGACGGGCCTTCGCCAGGGCGAACTCGTTCGCCGGCGCCCGGTACACGGACACCACCTCGTCGACGGGCTCGGCCGCGGTCCGGGCCGGTGGCGCCGGGGCGTACTCGGTGCACGCGAGCAGCTCGGCGCGATCGATGTGCTTCGTCGTGAGCCCGGCCCGCAGAACGTTGTCCGAGCCCGCCATCACCTCGATCCCGAGCCCTTCCAGGTAGGTGTGCACCACCCCGGCCGGCACGAACATCGCCTCGCCCGGCTCGAGGGTCACCCGGTTGAGCAGCAAGGATGCGACGGCGCCCGGGTCGCCCGGGTACCACGTCGCGAGTCCGACGACGGTCTCGTCCGCGCGGGGAGACGGCGAGCCCATCACGATCCGGTGCTGGCACGCGGCGACGAGCTCAGGCACCAGCGCCGACCGCTCGTCCGGCGTGAGGCTGAGCAACAGCTCGAACGCAGCCCGGACGCCGCGCTCCTCCGGCTCGACCGCGAGCGCACCTCGCAGCCGCTCGGCGAGCTCGCCCGGCAGACCGGCCAGCAGCTCGAGGACGCGTGCGACATCGCGGAATCCGCTCAAGCCCTCGAAGCGCGTCAGCGCGACGATCATCTCGGGCTTGTGCTCGTCGTCCCGATAGCTGCGCTCGACGGCATCGCGCGCGATCCCGGCCGCCTCCTCGCGCGCAAATCCACGACGCGCCTGCTCACGGTTCGGATGCACCTGCAGCGAGAGCGGCTGGGCAGCGGCCAGGACCTTGAGCAAGAACGGCAGACGGGCGCCGAACAGCGCCTGCACCCGCGGACCGAGGACACCCACGGGGTCCGCGTCGATGAGCGCGCGGAGCGACTCCTCGCGGGCAGTCGTCGGGTCCACGACGACCGACGGAGCCATCGGGTGTGCGCCCATCCAGAGCTCGGCGACCGGCGCACCGTCGGAAGGCACACCGAGGAACTCCGGAATGGCGGTGAGCGAGCCCCACGCGTAGCGCTGCGCGGTGTTGACCAGGCGGTACATCCGTTTCCTCTCGATCCGGATTCTCAGCGTAGCCACCGCAGATCCGGCCCGGCGTGGGACCTGCGCAGGACTTCGCGCAACGACCCCCTTCGCATTGCCACGACCTCTAGAGTGAGACTGTGACGCCGCCCCCGACCGCGCCCCGCGCGGACCTCGTGATCCCACCCAGCCTGCTCCCTGCCGATGGCCGGTTCGGTTCCGGTCCGAGCAAGGTCCGCCCAGCCCAGGTCGCGGCCGTCTCCGCGGTCGCGACGAGCCTGCTCGGCACGTCCCACCGCAGGGCGCCCGTCCGCGCCGTCGTGAGGCGGGTGCGAGATGGGATCGCCGACCTGTTCGGTGCGCCCGCCGGCTACGAGGTGATCCTCGGCAACGGTGGTTCGACGGCGTTCTGGGACGCCGCTGCGTTCTCCCTGGTGCGCGATCGGGCCCAGCACTGTGTCTTCGGGGAGTTCGGCGCGAAGTTCGCGGCCGTCACCCGGGACGCGCCGTTCCTCGCGCCGCCGCAGGTGATCGAGGCAGAGCCCGGGTCGGTCGCCCTCCCGGTCCCGTCCGACGACGTCGACGTCTACGCGTGGCCGCAGAACGAGACCTCGACCGGCGTGGCGGCTCCCGTCGTCCGGCCGACCCGCGAGGGTGCGAAGCGCCCGCTGGTGCTGATCGACGCGACCTCGGCGGCGGGCGGCCTCAACGTGGACCTCGCACAGACGGACGTCTACTACTTCGCACCGCAGAAGAGCTTCGCCTCCGACGGCGGCCTGTGGCTGGCAATCCTCTCGCCCGCCGCGCTGCGTCGGATCGACGAGATCGAGTCGAGCAACAGGTGGATCCCGTCGTTCCTCTCGGTCGCCGCCGCCGTCGAGAACTCGCGGCTCGACCAGACCCTGAACACGCCCGCGATCGCGACACTCGTGATGCTCGCCGATCAGATCGACTGGATGCGCGAGAACGGCGGCCTCGCGTGGGCGACGCGTCGCAGCGCGAGCTCCGCGGCCCATCTGTACGGATGGGCGGAGGCGACGTCGTACACCACGCCGTTCGTGACCGATCCGCAGTACCGCTCGAACGTCGTGGGCACGATCGACTTCGAGCCCGGGGTGGACGCAGGCCAGATCTCGGCGGTGCTCCGCCGCCACGGCATCGTCGACATCGAGCCGTACCGCAAGCTGGGCCGGAACCAGCTGCGGGTGGGAATGTACCCGGCGATCGACCTGGCAGACCTTCAGGCGCTGACGGCGTGCATCGACTACGTCGTCGACCAACTCTCCTGAGACCCACTGCGCCGTAGGCGCCGCAGCCGAGGCCGTCTGCGCACTCAGCGCCTCGCCTGAGGTTCGCGGCCCGCCGCCGTCTGCCATCGGCCCACCGGAGGCTTACCGTCGCCTGGCGACGGTAAGCCTCCGACAAGACCGCGACGCAGCGGCACGACCGCGACGCAGGTGTGGCCGGGAACCCACGGGGGTCCCGGCCACACCTGCGTGACTGTGCCGATCAGATCCCGAGGGCGCTCTTGATCGGACCGAGCGCGAAGTAGACCACGAACAGCACGGAGACGATCCACATCAGCACGTGGATCTCCTTGGCCTTGCCGATGGCCGTCTTGAGCACGACGTACGAGACGAAGCCCGCACCCATGCCCACCGTGATCGAGTAGGTGAACGGCATCAGGATGATGGTCAAGAACACCGGTATGGCGATCTCGAGCTTCTTCCAGGAGATGCCCGCGATCTGCGTCATCATCAGGAAACCGACGACGACCAGGGCCGGCGTGGCCGCCTCATACGGGACCATCCCGACGAGCGGCGCGAGGAACGTCGCGAGCAGGAACGCGATACCCGTGACGACCGAGGCGAGGCCGGTGCGCGCGCCGTCACCAACGCCGGCAGCCGACTCGATGTAGCTCGTGTTCGACGAGACCGAGGCCGCACCACCAGCGGCCGCCGCGATCGAGTCGACGATCAGGATCTGCTGCGCGTTCGGTGGATTGCCTTCCTCGTCGAGCAGGCCGGCCTCGGCGCCGATGGCGACCATGGTGCCCATCGTGTCGAAGAAGTCCGCGAGCATGAGCGAGAAGACCAGCAGGACGACCGCGAGGATGCCGATCTTGCCCACGGCGCCGAACAGGCTGAAGTGCCCGAGGATCGAGAAGTCGGGTGTGTCCACGACGCTCTTCGGGATGGCCGGGCTGTTGAGCTTCCAGCCGGTCGGGTTGGAGCCGTCCGATGCCTGCGAGCCGATCTTCGCGATCGCCTGGATGATGACGGCGAGGACCGTTGCGGACAGGATCCCGATCAGGATCGCG
>JADGOR010000090.1 GCA_017882855.1 Cellulomonas sp.
GACGAGGTGCTCGCGACGATGAGCCCGGACTGCCAGGGTGTGCTCGCGGTCGTGAACACGCCGACCGCGTCGCTCGACGACGTCCTCGCGGCCGGGCCGCGGCTCGTCGCGGTGCTCTCGAACGTCCGCGATCCCGGCAACGCCGGGACGGTCATCCGGGCGGCCGATGCCGCCGGGGCCGACGCTGTGGTGCTGACGGAGTCGAGCGTCGAGCTCGTCAACCCCAAGGTGGTGCGCGCCACCGCTGGCTCTCTCTTCCATCTGCCCGTGGTCACCGGGGTCGCCCTCGAGGAGGTCGTTGAGTCGCTGCGGAGCGCGGGGCTCGCGGTGCTCGCCGCGGACGGAGCAGGGGAGCACGACCTCGACGGGCTGCTCGACCTGGTTGCCGCGTCATCGGCGCCAGGCACGCCGCTCATGACGGGCGCCGGAAGCGCCGCGGCCGAGCCGTCGGATATGCGTTCGGCAGTCATCCCGAACCTCGCCGCACCCACCGCGTGGCTGTTCGGGAACGAGGCGTGGGGGCTCACGCCCGAGGAGCGGGTCCTCGCCGACGCCGTCGTCCGGGTGCCGATCCACGGCCGCGCAGAGTCGCTGAACCTCGCGACGGCCGCGAGCGTCTGCCTGTACGCCTCGGCTCGCGCCCAGCGCCCCGCCACGCGACCCGCGCCGACGCGACCCGCGCCGAGGTAGCGGTTCCGCGCCGAAGCAGAGCCTCCAGAACCCCTGTCTCGACACAGGACCTCTACCTCGACGGCGCGGCATGCTGATGTACATGCGCCTGTTCGCGGCCGTGCAGCCTCCGCCGGAAGTCCTCGACCGTCTCGAGACCGCGCTGGCCGTCGTACGCAACGGCCCTGCGGGACCCTGGCTCCGGTGGACGCCCCCGGACCACCGGCACATCACGCTCGCCTTCTACGGCGAGGTCCCGGAGGGCTACCTCGATGATCTGGCCAGCGCGCTCGACGACGCAGCGCTCGCGCAGCCGCGGTTCGATGCCGCCCTGCGCGGCGCGGGCGTGTTCGGCGGCCGAACGCTGTGGGTCGGGTGCTCCGGAGCGGGCTGGGGGCCACTGATGACAGCTGCCGGACAGATCGGCGCGGAGCCGCTGCTGGGCCGCCAACCGGACGGCCGTTCGCGTCCCCATCTGACGGTTGCCCGCGTGGGCGACCGGGCGCGGGCAAGCAGCGGCTCCGGGGCGGGCGGTCGGCCGCGGGCAACCCGCGCCGTGCAGGCAAGCACCGACTCCGTCGGTGCGGATGACCCGGCGTCGCTCGCGCACGCGCTCGCCCTGTCCACCGGCCCGACCTGGACCGCGAACGAGATCGCGTTGGTGAGCTCCAAGTCGGGTGCCGGTCCCAGCGGCGCGCCGCGGTACGACGTCGTCCACCGGTCGCCGCTGCGGCGGCGGCCATGACCCGTGTGGCACGATTGGCTCATGCTCACGGACGGTGGTCGACGATTTCCGTGGCCCGTCCTCGGGCCGCGCTCCTGACGCCTGCCGCGTCCGACCTGCCGCGCACCTTTCCGGGACGGGCCAAGCCCTAGACTCGCCACTGGTTCGACCGTGCCCGGAAGGTTCTGATGTCCCCCTCTGATAACCCGCCCGTCGGCGCGCCGCCCGCGTCAACGAACCCCGTGCCCGCCGCCGCTGTCCCGACAGCCGCCGCGGCCATCTCTCCGCTCGACGCCGCCGCCGTGGCCACCGCGGTCACCGCCGCGCTCGCCGCGGTCACCGCCGCGAACAGCCTGGACGCCCTGAAGGATGCCCGGCTCGCCCACGCCGGTGACCGCAGCCCGCTGGCCCTCGCCAACCGCGCCATCGGCCGGCTCGGCGCGACCGACAAGGCCGCGGCCGGCAAGCTCGTCGGACAGGCGCGGGGCCGGGTCAACGCAGCGATCGCCGCCCGGCAGGTGGAGCTCGAGGCCGAGCGCGACGCGCGAGTCCTGATCGAGGAGTCGGTGGACGTCACGTTGCCGGTCGAGCGCGGCCTGCTCGGGGCCCGGCACCCGCTGGAGACCATGCAAGAGCGGATGGGCGACGTGTTCATCGCGATGGGCTGGGAGATCGCCGAGGGACCCGAGGTCGAGACCGAGTGGCACAACTTCGACGCCCTGAACTTCGACCCGGACCACCCGGCGCGCGCGATGCAGGACACGTTCTTCGTCGAGCCGGTGGACTCGGGGCTGCTGCTGCGCACCCACACGTCGCCGGTGCAGGTGCGCGCGATGCTCGAGCGGTCCGCCGCCCTGCTCGACGAGGGCCGCGGCATCTACGTCGTCTGCCCCGGCAAGACCTTCCGCACCGACGAGCTCGACGCGACCCACACCCCGGTGTTCCACCAGATCGAGGGCCTGGCGATCGACAAGGGCCTGACGATGGCGCACCTCAAGGGCACGTTGGACCATTTCGCCCGGGCCATGTTCGGGCCGGACGCGGTGACCCGCTTGCGCCCGTCGTACTTCCCGTTCACCGAGCCGAGCGCGGAGATGGACCTGCGCTGCTTCGTGTGCGGCGGCTCCGACCCCGACTGCCGCACCTGCTCGGGTACCGGCTGGATCGAGTGGGGCGGCTGCGGGATGACGCACCCGAACGTCATCCGCGCCGCCGGGATCGACCCGGATGTCTACACCGGCTTCGCGTTCGGGATGGGCGTCGAACGGACCCTGATGTTCCGCCACGGGGTCACCGACATGCGCGACATGGTCGAGGGCGACGTCCGCTTCTCGCAGCAGTTCGGGATGGAGATCTGATGCCGCGCGTACCGCTGACCTGGCTCGCGGAGTCCGTGGACCTGGTGCCGGGCTCGTCCGCCGAGGACGTCGCGGCCGCACTCGTGCGCGTCGGGCTCGAGGAGGAGGGCATCCACGGGTCCGACGTCACCGGTCCGCTCGTCGTCGGTCGAGTGCTCTCGTTGGCCGAGGAGAGCCACTCGAACGGCAAGACGATCAGCTACTGCCGGGTCGACGTCGGCGGGCACAACGACCCGGCCGAAGGCGAGTACCCGGCGAGCCGCGGCATCGTCTGCGGGGCGCACAACTTCGCCGTCGGCGACTGGGTGGTCGTCGCGCTGCCCGGCGCGGTGCTGCCCGGACCGTTCCCGATCACCGCCCGAAAGACCTACGGACACGTCTCCGACGGGATGATCTGCTCGCAGCGCGAGCTCGGCCTGGGTGACGACCACACCGGGATCATCGTGCTGACGAGGTTCGGCTTCGACGCGGCCACGCTGACGCCGGGCCAGGATGCCCTCGCGCTGCTGGGCCTGGGCGAGAAGACCCTTGAGGTCAACGTCACGCCCGATCGCGGCTATTGCTTCTCGATCCGCGGCGTCGCGCGTGAGTACTCGCACGCGACCGGTCAGCCATTCCGCGACCCGGCCGCGCTCGCGGTACCGGCGCCGACGGCGAGCGGGTTCGAGGTGCAGATCGACGACGCCGCACCGATCCGCGGGCGCGTCGGTTGCGACCGGTTCGTGGCTCGCACCGTGCGCGGCATCGACGTCGCGGCGGAGAGTCCCGCGTGGATGAAGCGGCGCCTGACCCAGGCGGGCATGCGTCCGATCTCGCTCGCGGTCGACGTCACCAACTACGTGATGCTCGAGCTCGGCCAGCCCTTGCACGCGTACGACCTCGCCAAGGTGGCCGGTCCGATCGTGGTGCGGCGCGCCCGAGCCGATGACCGGGCGGCGGCGGGCGAGAAGCTCACCACTCTGGACGACGTCGAGCGGGTGCTGGACGTCGAGGACCTGCTCATCACGGACTCTCCGGACGGCGCGCGCGCGTCGCGGGTGCTTGGTCTCGCGGGCGTGATGGGTGGGGCGAGCTCCGAGATCTCGGAGACGACCACGGACCTGTTGCTGGAGGGTGCGCACTTCGACCCGGTGTCGATCGCACGGACCGCGCGCCGGCACAAGCTGGGCTCGGAGGCGTCGCGGCGCTTCGAGCGCGGCGTGGACCCCGCGCTCGCCCCGCACGCGGTGCAGCGGGCGATCAACCTGCTGGTGGAGTTCGGCGGCGGCCAGGTGGATGCCGAGGTGACGGACCTCAACGAGGTCGCCGCGGTGGAGCCCATCGAGATGCCGGTCGGTTTCCCGGCGCGCATCGTGGGGATGGCCTTCCCGGGCGACGAGGTCCGCGAGGCGCTGACCCGGATCGGCTGCGAGGTGACCGGTGGTGAAGAGCCGGTCGGAGATGCCGTGCTGACCGTGGTCCCGCCGACGTGGCGCCCGGACCTGGGCTCGCCGATCGACCTGGTCGAGGAGGTCGCGCGGCTGCACGGCTATCAGCAGCTGCCTTCGGTGCTGCCGGTCGCGCCGTCGGGCCGCGGCCTGACGCACAGCCAGCGGGTGCGCCGCTCGGTCGCGCGCGCGCTCGCCGAGCACGGGCTGACCGAGGTGCTCAGCTACCCGTTCATCGCGCCGGAGCGGCTCGACGAGCTGATGTTGCCGTCGGACTGCTCGCGGCGCGACGCGGTTCGGCTCGCCAACCCGCTGAGCGAGGCGCAGCCGCTGTTGCGGACCACGGTGCTGTCGACGCTGGTGGATGCGGTGAAGGTGAACCTGGGTCGAGGCGCCACCGACCTGGCGGTGTTCGAGATCGGGCGGGCGTATCGGGCCGAGGGCACCGCGAGGGCGGCCCGCCCGGCCATCGATGCCCGGCCGTCGGACGCGGAGCTCGCGGCACTGGACGCCGCGCTGCCGAGCCAGCCGCGCCGAGTGGCGGGAGTGCTGATCGGACATCGTGTCCCGGTCGGTTGGCAGGGAGCGGCGGAGCCGTTCGAGTGGTCCGACGCCGTGGCGGCCGCGCTCGTGGTGGCCCGAACTGTCGGCGCCGAGGTGACGGTGACGGGCGACGCGTTCGGCCCGTGGCACCCGGGCCGGTGCGCCAAGCTCTCGCTCGCCGACGGCGAGTACGTGGGCCACGCGGGGGAGCTGCACCCGAAGGTGCTGGAGACGCTGGGGCTGCCGAAGCGGACGGTGGCGTTCGAGCTGCGGCTCGATGCGCTGATCGCGGCCGGCGAGAGGTTGCTCGTTGCAGCCGAGCCGGTCTCGGGCCAGCCGCTCGCCAAGGAGGACCTCGCGTTCGTCGTCGACGAAGCGGTGTCTGCGGGTGCTCTCGTGGCGACCGTGCGCGACGCGGCGGGCGATCTGCTCGAGGATGCGCGGGTCTTCGACGTCTACCGCGGCGAGCAGGTGGGCGCGGGCAAGAAGTCCGTGGCCATCACGGTGCGGCTGCGCGCGGCGGACCACACGCTGAGTGCGGCGGAGCTGCTGGGGGTGCGCGGCGCGATCGTGGCGGCCGTGGGGGCCGCGCACGGAGGCGTGCTCCGCTAGGCGAAGATCCCGTCGATCGCCTTGGTGTACGCCTCGGTGATCCGGTCCCACAACGCGTTCGCGTCGTCGTCGATGCCGCGGCGGGACTCGTCGGCCTCGAACCAGGCGATCGACTCGTGGATCGAGTCGGCGAAGTGGTGGCGGGTCTCGAAGTCGGGCACCAGCGCCTTGAGCTTCGAGGTGTCGAAGATGCCGGCGTTCGTCTTGTCGCCGAGCAGCGGGCCCTCGAACGCCTCGCGGTCGAACCGCACCAGCAGGTCCGACGGGATGAACACCGTCTGCGAGGCGAGCTGCTCCTTCGAGACCCCAACCGCGCCAGCGACGATCTCGTTGATCTGGTTCCAGCTCAGCACGTCGTCGGACGTGATGTGGAAGTCCTCGCCGATCGCGGCGGGGTTCCCGAGCAGTCCGACCAGGCCGACGGCGAAGTCGCGGTGGTCGGTCAGCGTCCACAGCGACGTGCCGTCGCCGTGCATGATGACCTTCTTGCCGCGCTTGATGCGGTCGACGATCGTCCACGGCTTTCCCCACGACGTGATCGCCATCGGGAGGTCCGAGTACCCATAGGTGTGCGAGGGCCGCACGATCGTGAACTTGAAGCCGGACGCCGCGCCCGCGTCGCGGAGGAGCTGCTCGCACGCGGCCTTGTCGCGGCTGTACTGCCAGAACGGGTTGGACAGCGGCGTGTTGTCCTCGCGCACGATGTAGTGCGGCGGCGGCGTCTGGTAGGCGCTCGCGGAGGAGATGAAGACGTACTGATCGGTCAGGCCGGCGAAGGTCTCGAGGTCCTGCGCCAGGTGATCGTGGGAGAAGCAGATCCACTGCACGACGGCGTCGTAGCGCCCGTGCGCGGCCACGTCGGCGCGGAGCGCCGTGCGCAGCGCCTCGGCATCGTGCGCGTCGGAGATGATGACGTGCGCGCCCTCGGGCGCGATCCCCTTGGGCGAGACGCCGCGATTGACGAGCGTGAGGTCATGGCCGCGCTCGATCACGAGCGGCGACGCCGCAGACGAGATCAGTCCGGTGCCGCCGATGAACAGAACTCGCATGGCCAAGCCTCCACGGGGTAGGTCGCGTTCGCGCGATCGAAACGATTCGACGTCTAGCCCTCAGCCTACGACACCGAGGCCACCGGGCGCACCTGGCCGAACCCGCCGCAGCGAGTCGAGATACACCGCCGCAACCCGATCCCACAGCGCGTTCGCGGCGTCGTCGATCTGCTGCCGCGCCGGGTCCGCCTCGAACCACGCGATCGTCTTGCGGATGCCGTCCGAGAAGGGGATCGACGGCGCGAAGTCAGGAACGGCCGCGCGGACCTTCGCGTTGTCGTACACCAACGAGTGCGACTTGTCGCCCCAGAGGGTGCCCTCGAACTCGTCGGGGTCCGCAGCCACGAGCGCGTCGGTCGGGACGTGCAGGACCTGGCCGGCGAGCGCCTCGGCGTCCATTCCCGCGGCTGCGCCCACTGCGGCGTAGATCTGGTTCCAGGTGAGCACCTCGTCGGAGGTGATGTGGAAGTCCTCGCCGAGCGCGGCGGGATTCCCGAGCAGCCCGACCAGCCCGACGGCGAAGTCCCGGTGATTGGTCAGCACCTCGAGGGACGTGCCGTCGCCGGGCACGATGATCGATGCGCCGCGCCGCATCCGGTCCACGATCGTCCACGGCCGGTTCCAGGAACCGACCGACACCGGGATCTGGCTGTACCCGTAGGTCAGCGACGGACGGAC
>JADGOR010000091.1 GCA_017882855.1 Cellulomonas sp.
GCGGGGCCGGCGACGGTCGTCGTCATGAGACCGGTTGCGGCACGACGGCGTCCGGGTGTCCCGGCGAGGGCAGCGCGCGGCGATAGGTCGTTCGAGGCATCCGCCAAGGATATTCCTCGAGCGAACGGCAACGTCACGGCCTGCGTGCGTGACGGGATCGACGTCGCCGCCCGAGACGACGCGCGGGTGAAGGGCCGGCCACCCGCAGGGCCAGGATCTTGGCGGCGCTGAGCGGCACGTATGAAGCAATTGCGACGCCGGTCATCTTGGCCGACAACACGGCGAAGTCCAGCCGGCTGGGCTCGCCCGGGACGTTCCCCACCGTCGTCTAGACCTCGCCGGTGCGCGTGCCGATGCCGCCGGCTTGCGCTTCGGTCGCGGGGTGCAGGGGCAGCGGGCTGGAGCGCTCGGCGCGTTCGAGCGCCGCGGCAAGCTCCTCGGCTGCCGGCGCGCCGTCCGACCCGGTCGGGGTGCGATAGAGGCGGCACGCGAGCGCCGCCGGCGCTCCCGGCTGTGCGAACGGATCGATCCCGTCGACCAGGATCGTCGGCGACCCGGTGAACCCCAGGCGTTCGGCTTCCTCGAGCGTCTCGACGCGTTGCAGGTCGAGGTCCAGGTCGATGGCCGCCTGGCCGGCGACGCTGATCAGGCGCCGCTGCGCGGTCTGCCAGCTCGGGCAGCCGTCGAAGTACTGGATGGTGACGCGAACGCTCATCGGCCCATCATCGCCCCAACACGCGGGCGCCAACCCCCGCAAGGCACCCGATCCGAGCCGACGGCAGCGGTGCTGCCTTGGCATCCGCGCAACCGGATGAGATCATCGAGCCCATGCGAAGCGCGCTCTCGATGTCCGCCACGGCGGACCTGTGCGCGTGCGCAGGCGAGGGGCACGAACAGATGTCGTGTCGAATGTGCTGTCGCCGGTCCTGCTGACCGGTCCCACCAGCCCGTTCGACCCTGCCGCACAGTTGCGGCACCTGTTCATCGGAGAGCCCCGTCATGAGTGCATCCACCGCTCGTCGTCGTCCGTATCTCGTTCCTCCCGACCTTGACCGGGTGGCACCACGCTCACCCACCGCCCACCGGACCCGCAGGGAGGCGTCATGAGCTGGACGCCGCTGACCGGCTTCCTCGTCGTGCTCGGCGTCCTCGCTGCCGCCTCCGCCTTCGGATTCGTCCGCAGCGCCCGGGATGGCCGGGTCCGCCGACGGGCCGCGGCCGCACCGGCCGAGGTGTTGTCCGCCGACGACGTCGGGGACCTCGGGCGCACCGCCACGGTGATCAGCCGAGTGGTCGGCGTGCCGCGGGTGGCCGATCTGCTCGACGAGGTCGCCGCCCAGGCCGTCGGGCTGGGCTTCGCCGTTGTCGGCCTCATCGGCTACCTGAGCGGGGCGACCTTGCTCGGTGTCGTCGCGACAGCCTTCGCGCTCGCCGCCGCGTTCCTCAACGCCGCGTTCGGCTTCTGCCTGGGTTGCGAGATCTACCTCTTGCTGCGCCGGCTGAGACGGAGCCCGGCGACCGCCTGACGTCGACGGCCCCCTCAATCCGTGGATCGAGGGGGCCGTCGGTGGCCAGTGGACGCCCTACTCGGTCGTCTTCCCGTCGAAGTGCTCGTCGTCGGCCTCCGCGTCGGCGCGGGTCTGGTCGACGACGCCGTCCCGGTGGTTGGGCGGCGCATAGAGCGTGTAGACCTTCAGCGGATCGCTGCCCGTATTGATGATGTTGTGCGTCGTCCCGGCCGGGACGAGAACGACGAAGCCCGCGCTGATCGGCGTGCGGACGCCGTCGAGGACCGCCTCACCGGCGCCCTCCTCGATGCGGAAGAACTGGTCGAGGGTGTGGACCTCCTCCCCGATGTCCTCCTTCGGCTTCAGCGCCATCGCGACGAGCTGACAGTTCTTCGCCGTGTAGATCACCCGGCGGAACGCCTCGTTCTCGTCCACGATGCTCTCGATGTTCGTGATGAAGCCCTTCATGGCCGTGCCTCCCACGCTCGGTGTTGCCGGTCGGGCCGAGATGGTCCTGCCCTTCCGCCTGCCACGCCGCGGCCAGCACGACCTGGCGGAGCGACGACGGTCTTCGGATCCCAGCGGGCCGGCGCCGACGGAACGCGTGCCAGGCCCTGACCGCGAGCGAGCCGGGCTCAGGCCACCGGCACGTACTCGAACCGTTCCACCCGAGCAATCGTCGCCGTCGGGCGCCCGTTGCTGGTGGCGTACACGCCGATCCACAACCCCAGGAATCCCCCGGTCGCGACGCTGTCGAGCGCGCGGCCGTCGACAACCGCGACCGTCGCAGGTTCCTCATCAGCTGCGCCGGCGAGCAAGGAGTAGTCCTGCCCCCTGGCGGAAACGGTCAGCGTCACAGGCTCCGCAGCGCCGCCCGCGAGCGACAGCTCTCCGAGCGTGGTCTCGATGCCCCCCTGGCGGTGCACGGCGACGACCCTGCGCTCCTTCTCACCGTCCGCACCTGTGACGAACACCCGCACGTGGTCGTCCTCCGACTGGCGCACGGTGAGGCCGACGTCCTCCCCCGCGCCGAGGGCCGCACGGACGGTCGCGCGCACGTCGACGTCCTTGTGCTGTTGCCGCACCCCGAGGAACGCCGGGGTGACCGGATCGCCCAGGGTGCTCGGTCGCATCCTGAGGTCCCACCCGTCCCCCCGCGCCGACGAGAACTCGGCCGCCGGTCGGCGCAGCGACGTCCAACGAAGGTCATCGGGCCGGACCACTCCGGAGCCGGAGCCCTGGGCGACGCCGGGCCGTACCTGCCCCGCGAACGGCACCTCGACCTCGTCAGGGACACGCCCGACACCCGGAGCGAACACCGGCCATCCGTCCTCCCAGACGACGGGCACGAGGAACGTCTCGCGGCCGAGGTTGTAGTGGTACCCGCCGTACGGGCGCATCCCCAGCAGGGTGGCCCACCAGCTGCCGTCCGCGGCCTGGACGAGGTCGGCGTGGCCGGCGCCGACGACGTCCGACCCGCGGCCCAGGTGCCTGTGGGTGAGGATCGGGTTGCCCTTGTTGCCTAGGTAGGGCCCCGTCACCGAGTCGGCCCGCGCGATCGAGACGGCATGGTGGAACTCGGTGCCGCCCTCGGCGGCCAGGAGGTAGTACGTGCCATCCACCTTGTACAGGTGCGGCGCCTCCGCCCAGACGACATTCCGCAGCGCCCCGTTCCAGATCACGTGCTCCGGCCCGACGAGCTTCTTGGTCTCCGGGTCGAGCTCCCGCACCCACACCTCGGTCTGGTCGTGCCACTCGGGTTCGCGGGCCGGCCGGGTGCCGTGCATCCAGACCCGACCGTCGTCGTCGAAGAAGATCGACGGGTCGATGCCTTCGACGTCGAGCCACCCGGGGTCGGACCACGGGCCGGCAGGGTCGGTCGCGGTCATGAGGAAGTTGCCGCCACGCGTGTCGTCCTGCTGGTCCACGAGGGTGCAGACCAGCCAGAAGACGCCGTCGTGGTGCCGGAGCGTGGGAGCGTAGAGCCCGCCCGAGGACGCGATGCCGTCGAAGTCGAGCTGGCCGGGCCGGTCGACGACGTGACCGATCTGCTCCCAGCTCACCAGGTCGCGGCTGCGGAAGACCGGCAACCCGGGGAAGTACTCGAAGGTCGACGTGACGAGGTAGTAGTCCTCGCCGACACGGCAGATCGTCGGGTCCGGGTAGCACCCCGGGAGCAAGGGGTTGCGCGCGACGGTCACGCGGCCACCACCTTGACGTCCACCCAGCGCAGGTCGGCCGTCGTGACCTCGTGCACGTCGCCCGTGATCGCGACGGCGGCCCGGGCCGTCGCGGTCCCCGGGATCTCGCGCTCCTGGGCGACCTTCTCGTTGTTGATCGCGCCGGCGCTGGACTCCTCGATGCTCGGACCGGAGCCGGAGGCCTCGGCGTGCGAGCCGACCCACACCTCGACGTCCCCGGGCTCGACGATCCTGACCAGGCGACGGTCGGAGAACGCGAACCGGGTGGCCGGCACCGAGAACGTCGCGCGCCTGGACTCGCCGGGCTCGAGCTCGACGCGCGCGTAGCCGAGCAGCTGCACCACGGGTCGAGCGATCGTACCCAGCACGTCATGCCCGTAGAGCTGAACCGTGTCGACGCCCGCGACGGCACCTGTGTTGGTCACGGTCACGGCTGCGGCGAAGGTGCCGCCCGACCCGACCGATGCGTCGACCTCGAGGTCCGAGTAGGTGAACGTCGTGTACGTCAGGCCGAAGCCGAAGGGGCGCGCCGGCGTCGAGTCGGCCGATGTCACGTCGGACGGCCCACCGAGGATCGGGTGCAGGTAGGAGTACGGCTGCGCGCCTTCCGAGCGCGGCATCGACACGGGCAGACGACCGGACGGGTTCACCAGGCCGGTGACGACGTCGGCGACCGCCAGCCCGCCCCCCTCGCCCGGGAAGAACGCCTGCAGCACCGCTGCGGGCCGCGCACCGGGGCCGTCGAGCGCCCAGCCGATCGCGTACGGTCGGCCGGTCAGGAGCACCATGACCACCGGCGTGCCGGTCGAGAGCAGCACCTCGACGAGCTGACGCTGCACGCCCGGCAGCTCGAGCGACTCGCAGTCGTTGCCCTCGCCCACCGTGCCGCGCCCGAACAGACCGGCCTGGTCGCCCACGACGACGACGGCGACATCCGCACCCTCGACGGCGCTGACGGCCTCGGTGAACCCGGAGGTGTCGTCGCCCTCGGCCGTGCAGCCCTCGGCGAACACGAGCTCGGGCGCGGCCATGCCGGCCCGCGCGAACGCCGTGCCGAACGCCTCGACGACGGTCGGGATCTCGAAGCCGATGGGGAACTCGGGGTGGTGGGCGAGCACGTGGTTGGCGAAGGAGTAGCAGCCCATCAGCGCCTCGGCGCGGTCGGCGTTGGGGCCGACGACGGCGACGCGCGCCGGTCCCGTCCCCCACCGGTTCAGCGGCAGCACGCCGTCGTTCGACAGCATGACGACGGACTCCTCGGCGAGTCTGCGGGCCAGCTCCTGGTGCCGCGGCGAGTCGAGGTCGATCTGGGTCGGCGGCTCGTCCTCGAACGCCTCGGGGTCGAGCAGGCCCAGCTCCTCCTTCTGGTTGAGCGCGCGCAAGACGGCTCGGTCAACGAACGCCTCGTCGATCATGCCGGCCCGGACGCGGTCCGCCAGCGGCTGCAGGTAGGCGTCTCCGGTGGGCAGCTCGATGTCGATGCCCGCCTCGAGCGCGAGCGCGGCGGCCTCGCCGCGGTCAGCGGCGATCGCTTGCATGACCTGGAGGAACGCGACGGCGAAGTAGTCGGCGACGACGACGCCGTCGAAACCCCACCGCTCGCGCAGAACAGTCGTGAGGTACTCGGTGCTCGACGCCATCGGCACGCCGTCGAGGTCGTTGTAGGAGTTCATCACCGACCGGGCGCCTCCGTCGAGGACCGCCATCTCGAACGGCGGGAGGAACACGTCGGCGACCTCGCGCGGGCCCGCGCTCACCGGCGCGTGGTTGCGGCCGGACCGGGAGCCCGAGTACCCGAGGAAATGCTTGAGCGTGGCGTGCACGCCTGCGTCCTGGAGTCCGCGCACATAGGCGGTGCCGATGGTGCCGACCAGGTACGGGTCCTCGCCGATGCACTCGTCCACGCGGCCCCAGCGCGGGTCGCGAATGACGTCGAGGACCGGGGCGAGGCCCTGGTGGATGCCGAGCTCCCTCATGGAGTCGCCGATCGCGCGGGCAGCCTCCTGGACCAGATCGGGGTCGAACGACGCACCCCAGGCGAGCGGCGTCGGGAACGTGGCGGCCTGCCACGCGGCGAGGCCCGTGAGGCACTCCTCGTGGACGAGGGCTGGGATGCCCAGACGCGTCTCACGCTTGAGGCGGCGCTGCTCGGCCCACAGCCAGGCGGCGCGCTCGGCCGGCTCCACAGCGCGGGTGCCGTAGACGCGCGTGTAGTGGCCGAGGCCGTGCTCGGTGATCTTGGCGAGATCGCCGGAGTCCATCTGGCCGGAGGCCATCTCGGACTGCATCGGCGCGACCGTACCGTTCTGGTCAAGCCAATAGCCCACCAGCTGGGCCAGCTTCTCCTCGAGCGTCATCTGAGCGTGGAGCGCGCGCACGCGCTCGGACACCTCGGGCATGGCGGGGACGACGTTGGACACGGGGCCCTTCTCTTTGTCGTGACACATGGGTATCGGTGCCCCCGAAGCTCGACCGGGCACCGACTCAGCCCTTGACGGCACCGGTGAGGCCGCCGACGATGCGGCGCTCGAACAGCGAGAAGAACACCAGCGCCGGGATCATCGACAGCGACGTGAACGCGAGCACCCTGGCGGTGTCCACGGAGTACTGCGACGCGAACGACTGGACGCCGAGGGGCAGCGTGTACGACGTCTCGTTGTTGAGGATGAACAGCGGGAGCAGATAGCTGTTCCAGCTCGCGATGAACGCCAGGATGCCGGTCGTCACCAGACCGGGCACCGACAGCGGGACCACCATCCGGAAGAAGAAGCCGAGCCGGCTCGCGCCGTCGATCGAGGCGGCCTCCTCGATCTCCTTCGGGATGGCGCGCAGGAACGGAACCAGGATGATGATCGTGACCGGCAGGGCGAAGGCGATCTGCGGCAGGATGATGCCGGCAAGGCTGTTCATCAGCCCGAGGCTCCTGATCATGATGTACAGCGGTGTGATCGCCACCGTGATCGGGAACATGAGGCCCGCCGCGAACAGCGAGTACATCGCGCCGCGTCCGAAGAACTCGTACCGCGCGAGCACGAAGCTCGCCATCACGCCCAGGACGACGACGCCCAGGGTGGTGAAGACACCGCAGATCGCCGAGTTGCCGACCTGGCGCCAGAAGATCGAGCTCTGGAGGACACTGGCGTAGTTGCCGAGCTGCCACTTGCTGGGGAAGCCCGACGGGTCGGCCGTGATCTGGGAGTTCGTCCGGAAGCCGCCGATGATGATGTACAGCACCGGCCCGAGGCAGATGCCCACGAACGCGAACGCGGCCAGGTACGTGACCCAGCTGGCCCCGCCCAGGTGGCGGCGGCGGCGTCTGGGCGCGCGGGCCTCGCGGGTG
>JADGOR010000092.1 GCA_017882855.1 Cellulomonas sp.
GACGTCGTCGCCGCCGGGAGAACGCTGCAGGTCCAGGACCGAGGCGTCCAGGCCGGTCCGTGCGACGGAGCGACGGACCGCGAGCGCCATCGCGGCGGGCAGCGCCTTGGCGAGGGACTCGTCGTCGTAGTTCTTGTACATCGTCAGCAGGGCGTTCCGCTCGAGCAGGTAGCTCTCGCGGAAGTTCCCGAACTTCTTGATCGTCACGTGGTGGCGGTGGTACGCGATCGAGGTCGGCACGTAGCGCACCCGGTAGCCGAGCAGGTTGAGCCGCCAACCGAGGTCGACGTCCTCGTAGAACATGAAGAAGCGCTCGTCGAACCCGCCGACGTCCCGGTACAGCGCGGCCCGAACGAACATCGCGGCGCCGGTCCCGAACAGGACGTCCTTCGCGACGTCGTACGCGCTCGAGTCGGGCTTCTCGACCTCGCGTTTGTAACCCATCCCGAACCAGGTGAGCGACCCGTCGACGTAGTCCACGAGCTTCCCGTCCCAGTCGAGCACCTTCGAGGCGACCGAGCCGATCGATGGGTCCTCCTCGAAGGCCGCAACCGCGGCCGAGATCCAGTCGCGATGCGGCTTGGCGTCGTTGTTGAGGAATGCGATGAGCTCGCCGGTGGCGTGCGCGACCCCGAGGTTGCAGCCGCCGGCGAATCCCGTGTTCGACCCGGACTCGACGACGGTGACGTGCGGAAGGGCGGCGCGAATCCGCTCGGCGCTGCCGTCCCCGGAGTCGTTGTCGACGACGATCAGCTCGAGCCGATCGGTCGGCCACTCGACGTCGTCGAACGCCCGGAGACAGGTGATCGTGTCATCGGCACCGCGATAGTTCACCAGCACGACCGAGACGACACCGGGTCGGACGATCGGCGCCGCGGCCCGCCGGATCCGGGGCGTCACCCCGCAGCCCTCAGCAGCGCCACGTCATGGTCGACCATGCGACCCACGATCTCACCGAAGTCGACCGTGGGCCCCCAGCCGAGCTCGCGACGTGCCTTCGCTGCGTCGCCGACCATGAGCGGTGCGTCCATCGGGCGAAGCAGCTGCGGGTCGATCTCGATGTGGTCTCGCCAGTCGTCTCCGACGCCGGCGTGACGCAGCGCCGCCTCGGCGAACTCGGCAACGGTGTGGGTCTCCCCGGTCGCGACGACGAAGTCGTCCGCCGTCTCATGGCGGGCGGCACGCACCATGGCGTCGACATAGTCCGGCGCCCAGCCCCAGTCCCGCCGCGCGTCGAGGTTGCCCAGGCTGAGCATGCCGGTCCCCGCCACGCCGATCCGGGCCGCGGCCGAGGTGATCTTGCGGGTCACGAACGTCGTCGGGCGGCGCGGCGACTCATGGTTGAACAGGATGCAGCTCGCCACATGCAGGCCCTTGCTCCGGTAGACCCCCGCGATGTGATGCGCGTAGGCCTTGGCCGCGCCGTACGGCGAGACCGGCCGAACCGGAGTCAGCTCGTCCTGGGGACACTCGACGGCATCGCCGAAGATCTCCGAGCTGCTGGCCTGCACGCAGGCGACCCGACGCCCGGCCTTCACCTGGAGCTGGAAGGCGGCCTGGAACAGAACCGCTGCCGCGATGCCGCTGAGCTCGGCCGTGAGCACCGGTTGGTCCCACGAGAACGCCACCGAGCTGATCCCGCCCAGGTTGTACAGCTCGTCCGGCTCGACCTCGGCCACCAGCCGGCGCAGCACATCGCTCTCGGCCAGGTCTCCGCCGTGCAGGATCGCCGCTGGATGGCCGGCTCGAAAATCCGCAGCCGCGAGGTCCTCGCTGTGCACCAGCCCGTGGACCTCGGCACCCTCCGCGAGCAAACGTTCAGCCAGGTAACCGCCATCTTGACCGGTGATCCCGGTGATGAGGACGCGGGGCACGACCTACCTTCCAGCCTGCACGCGCTGTTCCTCGAGGTCGTTCTCGACCATCATCGTCACGAGCTCTTCGAAGTGGACCTTGGGTTCCCAACCGAGAACCCTGCGAGCCTTCGACGAGTCGCCGATGAGCATCTCCACCTCGGCCGGACGCATGAAACGCGGGTCCTGCTTGACGTATCGGGCCCAGTCGTCGATCCCGACCGTGCGGAACGCCACGTCGAGCAGGTCGCGGATCGAGTGGGTGACTCCGGTCGAGACCACGTAGTCGTCGGCGGTGTCCTGCTGCATCATCCGCCACATCGCGTCGACGTAGTCGCCGGCGAAACCCCAGTCCCGCTTGGCATCGAGGTTGCCCATCACGATCTCGTCCTGGATGCCGAGCTTGATCCGCGACACCGCTTGCGACACCTTGCGGGTCACGAACTCGGGCCCGCGACGCGGCGACTCGTGGTTGAAGAGGATCCCCGACGACGCGTGCATCCCGTAGGACTCGCGGTAGTTGATGGTCATGTAGTGGCCGAACACCTTGGCCACCCCGTACGGAGAGCGCGGCCACAACAGCGTCAGCTCCCGCTGCGGCACCTCGTGCACCTTGCCGAACATCTCCGAGCTCGAGGCCTGGTAGAACCGCACCCGGCCGGGCTCGTCGTGCGAGTACAACCGGACCGCCTCGAGGATGTTCAGCACGCCCTTGCCCGTGACATCCGTGGTGAGCATCGCGTTCTCCCACGAGTACGCCACGAACGAGATGGCGCCCAGGTTGTACACCTCGTCCGGCGTCGAGTGTTCCATCGCCCGCAGCAGGCTCGACAGATCGGTGAGATCCCCGGTGAGCAGCTTCACGTCGGGGACCGTCTCACGGACCAGATCCAGCTTCGGATTGTTCTGGCCTCGGATCAGGCCGAAGACCTCGTAGCCCTTGGAGAGCAACAGCTCTGACAGGTAGAGACCGTCCTGGCCGGTGATCCCGGTGATGAGTGCGCGCGCCATGATTCCTCTGTCGTCCGATCGTCTCGGTCAGTTCACACTAGTGGTTCCGACCCTTGCGATCGTCACCTCGATAAGCCTGTTCCGTTCGCCTATGATTCGCAACGTGCCCCGTCCAGCCCTCGTTTCCCGCGCCCGGAACGGGGAAGACGTCGTCCTGCTGCGCTCGCTCGGCCACCTGCCGGCGGTGCGCTTCGCGATCATCGCGGCCGATCCGGACCGCGTCGCGCCGTGGACCGAGGCGCTCACGGCCGCCGGCTGGCAGGGCTCGCACCTGGTGGTGCCCGACGAGCGCGGATCGGTCTCAGCCGCGGTCGCGGCTCTCGAGGCCGAGGCGGACGGCCCGTGGCACGTGCTCTGGGTGGCGCTCCCGGATCGCGCCACCGAGGTCTTCCGCGCCCTCGGCGAGTACTCGCTGCGCCCGTGGATCGTGCTGGTCGAACGCTCCGGAGACGCGACAACGAACCGGTCGGCCAGTGCGACCAAGGCGGGCTACACGGCCGCGCTCTTCGACGGCGTCTCGCAGTACTACCTGGCTCGCGAGCACGACGAGCTGGCCGGCCCGCTGTCCTACCCGGCGTGCTCGCGCGACTCGTTCGTCGCACTGCCCGCGGATCCAGCCGGCGGCGACGGCACCTCGCCGCTGGACGAGCTCGTCCATTGGCGTCGTCTCGCCGTCACCGGATGGGCGGATGCGGTGGCCGCCTCGCTCGTCGTCAGCGGTGAGAGCGCCTCGCGCGAGGCCGCCCGCACCGCGCAGCGCGAGCTCGCCGCGATGCACGCAAGCATCTCCTGGCGCGTGACGCGGCCACTCCGTGCCGCCCGGCGTCTGCTGGGCCGGATCCGCGCGCAGTCATGAGCCAAGGGCACGAGCCGACGACTCTCCTCAACGCGCTCGACCAGCGGCTCGGCGCCGCCGCGGCGGCACTCGCGATCCCGGTGAGCGACGAGAGAGAGCCATCGACCGAACCGGGGAGCGCGGCCGGCACCCTCCTCCCGCTGCTCATCGGCGCGTGCCGACGAGCAGCCGGGACCGACGTGTCGTGGCTGGTGATGACCGCGATCGCGGGCGCCTTCCCCCGGCCGGAGGAGGTCCGCACCTTCCGCCGCCAGCTCGAGCTGCGGCCCGACCACGAGCTCTGCGCGGCGCTGCTCGCGGATGCCGTCGAGCACCCCGTGCGTGGCCGGCTCGACCTCGAGATGGACGTGTACCCGGGCGGCGTCGTGGTGAACGTCGACTTCTGCGCACGGCACGACATCCACACCGGCATCCATCGAGTGGTCCGGGAGACCTTGCCCCGGTGGCGGGCGGCGCACTCGATCGTGGCGACGGCCAACATCGACGAGTACAGCGCGCTGCGCACCCTCGCCCCGCGAGAGCTCAACCGCGTGTTCGCCTTCGGTGTCGACGACACGGTGGATCCCGCTGAGGAGCGCGCGTACCGGGCCCGCCTGGTCGTCCCCTGGCGCGGTGTCCTGGTGATCCCTGAGATCCCGGACCCGGCCTTCAGCCCCTACCTCGCGGCACTCGCCGAGTTCTCCGGCACCGAGGTCGCGGTGATCGGCTACGACATGATCCCGGTGATCAGTGCCGACCTGCGGCCGCACGTGGATGCGGTCCGGTTCGGGATCTACCTGACCGTCGTCAAGCATGCCGCCCGGGTCGCCGGCATCAGCATCTCGGCGACGACCGAGTTCTCGGGGTTCGCCCACGCCGTCACGGCGCAAGGACTTCCCGGGCCAGCCGTGCTCGAGGTGCTGCTCCCCGGGGACGTCCCGCCGCCGCTTGCGCGGAGCGCGCCCGGAGAGCGCTCGAAGCGTCCCCGGATCCTGTGCGTCGGGAGCCATGAACCGCACAAGAACCACCCGACGGTCCTGCACGCGGCCGAACGCCTGTGGCGCTCGGGGCTCGATTTCGAGCTCGAGTTCATCGGCGGTCCCGGGTGGCGAAGTGACGAGTTCTTGAGCTCGATCGCGCGGGCCCGCCGTCGTGGGCGCCCGGTGCGCAACCGCGGTCGCGTGGTCGACGACGAGCTCTGGCAGGCGTACCGAGACGCCTCCTTCACGGTCTTCCTGTCGGTCCACGAGGGCTTCGGTCTGCCCGTCGTCGAGTCGCTGGGCTGCGGCACTCCCGTCGTCACCGGCGACTACGGGAGCCTGAGCGAGATTGCCGACGGCGGTGGCTGCCTGGCCGTCGACCCGCGCGACGACGACGCGGTGACCGGGGCGATCCGAACCCTGCTGACCGAGCCGGCGACCCTGGGCCGGCTCCGCGAGGAAGCGATCCGGCGCCCGGTCCGACGCTGGGACGAGTACGCGACCGAGCTGTGGGACGTCCTGGCCGTCCGAGGGGGCGCGACGTGAGCCCGCGGCCGGCCCGACGAGCTTCTCGTCGCACCTTCGCCTCCGCACCGGACTCGCTCCGGTCGACCTGGTCGGCCCGGCTCGACGACGTCGCGCACGCGCTGGGCCGACCGTCGAGCAGCCGGGCCGGACGGACGCCTCGCCGACGCGATCTGGTCACGGCGCTCGAGCGCATCGTGGATCTCACCGATCGGTCGCAGGTGTGGCTGGCGCTCGCGGCGCTCTCCGGGGTCCTGCCGGAGGATGAAGCCGTCGTCGAGACGACGAGGCGCTGCGAGTTCGACGGCGGAGCCGCCTTGTGGGCCGAGGTCGCGAGATCCGGCACGCCGGCGAGCGAGCAGGGTGCGGTGCGGATCGTGACGGGTCAGACGCTGGTCGATGTCAACCACACCGTCGCCACCGACCTGGCGACCGGCATCCAACGCGTCGCGCGCGAGACCGTGCGGCGCTGGCTGACGACGACCGAGTGCTTGCCGGTGGCCTGGACCGCGGGCTTCGGCGCGCTCCGTGAGCTCACCGCCACCGAGTGGTCCCGGTTCGACGCCGACGGCTCGGCAGCGCCGTCGAGCGCGGGACTGTGCTGCGTCGTCGTCCCGTGGCGCACGACGCTCGTCGTGCCGGAGCTGGCCGCCGAGCACCACCGGAGCGGCCGCCTGCTCGCCCTGGCGAGGTACTCCGGCAACCGCACCGGCGTGATCGGGTTCGACTGCGTCCCGCTGACCTCGGCGGAGACGGCCGCGGAGGGCTTCGCCTCCGTCTTCTTCGGCAACCTTGCGGCCGTGCGCCACTTCGACCGGATGGCGACGATCTCGCACGCGGCCGCCGTCGAGTACGAGGGCTGGCGCCGGATGCTCGGTGCGATCGGCCTGCCAGGCCCGTCGATCCGAGCCATCTCGCTACCCGAAGAGGCTCCCGAGGCGAGCCCCGGCGACCTCGCGGAGGCGCGAACCCGCTTCCTCGTCGGGACGCTTCCCTTCGTGCTCGTGGTCGGCAGCCATGAACCGCGGAAGAACCACCTGGCGGTGCTGTTCGCGGCGGAGCTGCGCTGGCGCGCGGGCGACGAGTTCAGCCTGACGTTCATCGGCGGCAACTCATGGGCGAGCGAGTCCTTCGAGCGCGCCCTGGCGGCTCTGCAGCGCGCCGGACGCCCGGTCGAGTCCGTCAGCCGACTGCCCGACCGGATGCTCTGGGCCGCCTACCGGCTCGCTCGCTTCACGGTCTTCCCGTCCCTCAACGAAGGCTTCGGGCTCCCGGTCGCCGAGTCACTGGCCGCCGGGACCCCGGTCATCACCTCGCGCTACGGAAGCATGCGCGAGATCGGTGAGCGGGGCGGAGCAGTGCTCGTCGATCCTCGGAGCGAGCACGACATCGCGACCGCGATGGGAAGCCTGCTGCGCGACGACGAGGTGCACGCGGGCTTGGTCGCGGCGGCCGCATCCCGCTCGCCGAGGTCATGGGACGACTACGCGGCCGAGGTGTGGGAGTTCTTCACCGGGCCGGTCGACCCGAGCGATCAGGCGTCGCCGGTCGCGTGAAGCCCCGGTCAGGGGAACCGGATCTGCGCCTTGTCCCAGTACTCCTGGCTGCCGCCGATCATGCCGGGGATCGTGAAGTCCCCTCGCCCCGACATCGCCGGGAGCCAGCTCGCTAGGCCGGAAGGGTCGAGCCCGCGGCCGAGGTACCTCAAGTAGTAGTCCTGCAAGCGACGGGTCCCGGCCTCGGGCGA
>JADGOR010000038.1 GCA_017882855.1 Cellulomonas sp.
GATCCGGACCCGCTTCGATGGGCCGGGCCGGGGTCCTCGCGAGTCCTCGCTCTCGGTCATCCGGGCATGCTCCCAGACCTGCTCGTGCCAAGCGACCCGATTGGCGCGTCGGCGTGAGCACAACTGCTACCACCCCTGGGCGCGCGCGGGGCGCGCTCCTTACGCTGGGCCGATTCCCGTCCCCGGGACCGATGGAGGTATCGCGATGCAGGCGATCAGTCCGTTCCTGTGGTTCGACGACCAGGCCGAGCAGGCCGCCGAGCTCTACGTCTCGGTCTTCCCCAACTCCCGCATCCTCGGCGTCTCGCGCTATGGCGAGGGCGCCCCGCAGCCGGCCGGGACGGCGATGTCGGTGTCCTTCGTTCTCGCCGCGCTACGAGCCGCGGCCGACGGGTAGTCGGAGACTGTGCAGCACAATGGTGGGTAGCCAACGCTCCCTACCGACAAGGCACCCCGTGGACCAGCCCCGCATGAACGTCGAGTCGTTCAACCTCGACCACCGCACCGTCGTCGCGCCGTTCGTGCGCCTCGCGGACCGCAAGGCCCTCCCCCACGGTGACGTCATCCAGAAGTACGACCTGCGGTTCTGCCAGCCGAACCGAGAGCACCTCGAGATGCCGACGGTCCACTCTCTCGAGCACCTGATGGCCGAGCACGCGCGCAACCACTCGACCCAGGTCATCGACATCTCCCCGATGGGCTGCCAGACCGGCTTCTACCTGATCCTGCAGGGCGAGTGGGACGACGACGACGTGCTCGACCTGGTGCAGGCCACCCTCGAGGACGTCCTGACGGCGACCGAGGTGCCGGCCGCCAACGAGGTCCAGTGCGGTTGGGGTGCGAACCACACCCTCGAGGGTGCGCAGGCCGCGGCGCGCGCCTTCCTCGCCAAGCGCGCCGAGTGGAGCCAGGTGACCGCGTGATCGCGGTCGACGCCGTCATCGCCACCGCGATGCCCGACGAGTCCGCCCCGTTCATCGCGCGCGCCGACTTCGTCGGCAACATCTCGCAGGTCGGGCAGGCGGTCCACCGGGTGCTCTCGATCGAGGACCGTGGGGTGCTGCTCGTCCAGTGCGGCGTCGGTCTGGTGAACTCCGCGACGGCGGCCGCGGTGGCCATCAACGGCACCTCGCCCGCAGCCTTGATCAGCGCGGGCAGTGCGGGTGGCATCGGCGCCGACGTCCGGGTCGGCGACGTCGTCGTCGGCTCGCGGTACCTGTACTCGGGCGCAGACGCCCGCGTGTTCGGCTACGAGCTGGGACAGGTGCCTGGGATGCCGGCCTTCTACCCTGCCGACGCGGCGCTGCTCGCGGCGGCCACCCGGATCGATCCGGGCGGGCTCCGGGTGCTACCCGGCGCGATGCTCTCCGGGGACACCTTCATCGACGACTCGACCGTCCACGCGCTGCGGGAGTCCTTCCCGGAGGCGCTGTCCACCGACATGGAGTCGACGGCGCTCGCGCACACCTGCCACCTGTACGGCGTGCCGTTCTTGTCCGTGCGTGGCATCTCCGACCTGTGCGGACCGCAAGCCGGAACCGACTTCGCGGCCCACGTCGACGACGCCGCCGAGCGGTCGGTCGCTGTGGTGATCGGGATCCTGCACGAGATGTCTACGAAGCGCTGACCGAGCGGGTGCTCTCACTGGTCGCCTGTCGGCGGCGGCGCCTGGGCAGCGGCTTGCCGGTCGCCTTCGTCGGGTGGTACGCGCCGATCCCCAGCAGCGCGATCACGCTCGCGCTCAGGCGCTCAGCGGGTAGTGGACCGGGATAGCCGGTCAGGTACCCCTGGACGGCGTCGGCACCGAGCGCCGCCCACGCGATCAGATCCTCGGCGGTCTCGATGCCCTCGACGACGAGCAGCCCGTCCATCCGGTGGACGAACGTGATCATCGCGTCACCCAGCGCGCGGCGAACCTGACTGCTCGCGAGGTCCTGGGTCAAGGAGATGTCCAGCTTCGTGATGTCGGGCGCGAGGTTGACGATGTGGCGCAGGCTGGCGAACCCGGCTCCGGCGTCGTCGACGGCAATCTGCACACCGGCCTGTCGGATCCGGGCCAGCCGTTGAACGAGAACGTCGTAGTCGGCGACGATCTCGTGCTCGGACAGCTCGAGCGCGATCTTGCGCTCGTCGCAGAGGTCGAGGAGGGCGCGAAGCCTGGGATGGGCGACCGTCATCGGCGAGAGGTTGAGCCAGAGCTCCACGTCCTCAGGCAGGTCGACGGCCCCCTCAATGGCCGCCTCGATCGCAGCGAGCTCCAGATCCGCGCCGCGGCCGGCATGTTGCGCCGCGAGGAACCAGACGTCCGGTGTGAGGACGGGCTCGACGTCGAACCGGGTCAGCGCCTCGACCGCGATCAGATGGCCGTCACTGAGGGAGTAGATCGGCTGGAACACGGGGTGGAACGCGCGCCGCTCGAGCACGCCAGGGATCAAGGGAACGAGGCTCAGGTCAACACTCTGGGACTCGTCGGCCGGGCCGATGATGGCCGCGCGCAGGTCCCGAGACAGGTGCTCCGCATCGAGCCGTCGGCGCAGCGCCATCGACGCCGAGGCAACCCACGCGATGACGAGGAACATGGTCGCCGGTACCGCGATGGCGCTCGGGGGCTGATGCTCTCCCGTGAGGGCGTCTAAGGGCAGCAGAGGCCCGCACAGGATGCCCGCGGCGACGGCAGTCGCCAGCGAGCCTCGAAACCCGAAGCGAAAGGCCGCCAGGATGATGGGTAGGTAGAACACGTGTGGAAAGCCATTCTTGGTGCCTCCCGAGCCGTAAACCATCGCCCAGATCGTCGCCAGGAGAGCCCCGAGGACGAGCACGGCGGCCCAACCGGGTGCGGCGGTCATGCCTGCCACGGCTTGGTCGAATCGGTTTGATGCGGCGTCGTACGCGCGACGAAGCGAGAAAAGCCTCGGACGACCGTTCTCGCTGGCGGCAATCACACAGACAGCCCCTCGGCATGTTGCGGGGCCATGCTGCCCCATCGGTACTTCAATCCTCAGCCGCACAGGACAAGGAAGCAAGCCGCGCGAGGGTGAAGTTTCGATTCCGCGCAAGTGCGGCGCCCTGAATCGGGATTCCCGCGGTTGCCCCCGTCGGCTCAGGACCGCTCCGGCTGCGCATGTCGCCGCGCGCCGGTAGACAGGGTGCATGGACAAGCATGAGCACCTCGACCTCCGTGCACTTCCCGGCAGCGAGCGCACCCCTGCCCCCGACGCGCGGCAGGCCGGCGCACCCCTGACCGCCGACGCCCGGGTCGAGGCGACCCTGGTGCTGCGTCGGCGCCGCGAGCTCGACGACGCGACGCTCGACTCGTTCGTCTCCCGTCGCGAGCTCGCGGCCGCGCACGGTGCCGACCCCGCCGACGTCGACCTCGTGGTGGCCACCCTGACCAGGCTCGGGGTGGAGGTCCTGGCCACCGACGCCGCCTCCCGGCGGGTGCGGATCGCGGGCGGCGTGGCGCTGCTCGGCAGGGTGTTCGGGACCTCGCTCGAGGCTGTGACCAGCCAGAACGCCTCCGGCGACGAGATCAGCCACCGGCACCGCATCGGCGGGCTGAGCGTCCCCGCGCAGCTCGATGGCGTGGTGACCGCCGTCCTAGGTCTGGACGACCGACCACAGGCCAGCCCTCGATTCCGCATCGCCGCCGCGTCGATCAGCACCAGCTACACGCCGCTCCAGCTCGGCACCGTCTACCGCTTCCCGCCGGGCACCGACGGCCACGGCCAGACGCTCGCGATCATCGAGCTCGGCGGCGGGTTCGCACAGAGCGAGCTCGACACCTACTTCGGGTCTCTCGGCGTCAGCGGCCCCGCGGTGCGGGCGGCCGGGGTGGACGGCGCCGCGAACAAGCCGGGCGCCGACCCGAACGGCGCGGACGGCGAGGTGCTCCTCGACATCGAGGTCACCGGCGCCCTGGCCCCGCGGGCATCGATCATCGTGTACTTCGCCCCCAACACCGACGCCGGCTTCCTGGACGCGCTGAGTGTCGCCGCGCATGCCACGCCGACGCCGGCCGCGATCAGCATCAGCTGGGGGCAGAGTGAGGACGCGTGGACCGGCCAGGCCCGCGCCGTGTTCGACCAAGCGCTGGCCGACGCCGCGGCCCTCGGTGTGACGGTCACCGTGGCCGCGGGAGACGACGGCAGCACGGACCGCGTCCCCGACGGCAAGAGCCACGTGGACTTCCCCGCCTCCAGTCCGCACGCCCTCGCGTGCGGCGGCACCCGCTTGGTAGCCGACCCGCGCACCGGGATGGTGACCGCCGAGACCGTCTGGAACGACGGCGTCGGGCGGGGTGCCACCGGCGGCGGCGTGAGCGCGGTGTTCGACCTGCCCGTCTGGCAGACGGCGGTCGGGGTGCCACGCCGCGCCGCGCCGACCGGCCCGGGGACACATCACCGAGCCGCAGCCACCGGCCGCGGGGTGCCCGACGTCGCCGGGGTGGCCGACCCCCAGACCGGCTACCGGGTCCGGGTGGACGGAAGGGACCTCGTGATCGGCGGCACGAGCGCGGTCGCTCCGCTCTGGGCGGCGCTCGTCGCGCGGTTGGCGCAGGCCACCGGGCACAGGTTCGGCCTGCTGCAGCTCACGCTGTACCACGCGGTCGCGCCGGGCCAGGTGCCGCCGGGCTTCCGCGACGTCACAGCCGGCTCGAACGGGGCGTTCTCCGCGGGGAAGGGCTGGGATCCCTGCACCGGGCTCGGTGTTCCTGACGGCACAGCCCTCTTGGCTGCGCTGGAATCGGGCACGGCCCCGTAGCCTTCGGCGCTGATGGACCAAGGCACCGCCGAGGTGGCCTCGCGCGAGCGGTTCAGACCACCCCGGTCAGCTGCTGCAACCCAGGCTGCTCAGCGAGCTCGCGGCCACCGGAGCACGACTGAGCGGACGCCCTACGCCAGTCCCAACGGCGCTGCGAAGGCGGCATCGGCCTGCGCCGGCGACAGCACGTGGGTTGCGACGAGGCGGTTCAGGACATGCCGCTCACGTGCTCGCGCCGCGGCGAAGTCATGCAAGGGGTCGAATTCGGACGGCGCGAGTACCAGGCCCGCCAACATGCTGGCCTGCGCCCACGACAGCGCCGCCGGCTCGACGCCGAAGTACCCCTGGGCGGCCGCAGGCAGACCGTAGAAGCCATGACCGAAGTACACCTCGGCGAGATACAGGCGCAACACCTCATCCTTGGAGTACTGGATATCGAGCTTCACGGAAAGCTCCGCCTCTTGAGCCTTCGTCGAAATTCCGGTGTCGCGGGCGACGTATAGGTTCTTCGCGAGCTGCTGCTCAAGCGTGGCCGCGCCGGTGTCACCGCTCCCCCGCAGCATCGCGACCGCCGCCCGGGCGGCGCTGATCGGGTCGATCCCGGGGGTGGCGTAGAACCGGCTGTCCTCGGTAGCGATCAGCGCCTGCCCGACGCGGTCCGGGCTGGGCAGCGCCGCCAGCTCTACGGCGTGCTCGGCGCCCAAGCGCGCCCGCACGAGCTGCTCGGCGTTCCCGACGCCGGGCGTCACCGGCCACATCGCAGCCACTGCCGCGACCGGCATGATCACCACCGCGGCGACGACGACGAGAACCCGACGACGCCATCGGTGCCTCGTCCGTGCCACCTGTCACCTCCCCCGCACACCGAGCATCGGCTCGACTCGCTCGCCGCGCCCCGCTCCAGGCATCCAACCTGCGCGCCGAGCCAGCATCCCTCGCGATCCGCGAGTGCGCGACCCTTCCCAGCAATCATCCAGGTTCGGCTGTCAGCCTGGGCGGCCATGGATCCGCTCATCGCCGCGACAGCGCAGTACCTACCGGCATTCGTCGTCGTCGCGGCGGCCGGCATCTGGCTCACCCTCCCCCGGGGCGAAAAGGTCGGGCTGGCGGTGCAGGCGCTCCTCTCACTGGCCCTCGTGGCTGTGTTGATCCACGTCGCGGCCGGCGTCCACACCGACCCGAGGCCGTTCGTCGTCAACCGCTCGCTCACTCCGCTCTTCGCCCACTCTGCGGACAACGGCTTCCCGTCCGACCACACGGCGCTGGCGGCGACGGTCGCGCTCCTCGTGATGAGGTACCGGCGGGGGCTCGGTGCCGTCCTGCTGGCGGCGAGCGTCGGCGGCGGCGTCGCGCGCGTGGCCGCGCACGTGCATCATGTGCAGGACATCGTCGGCGGCCTGCTGGTCGCGGTCGTGACCGTGGCGATCGTGGCCACCGTCTGGCGCTGGGCTCGGTTCGCTCGCGGTCACACAGCTCTCGCTGGCCGGGATTATCGACAGAGTGACGCGTCAGAAACCGTCTCTGCGCCTACCCGGTGGGGGCAACGAATTCGGCGAAGACGACGATGTTGTCGTCGTAGTGGCCGATCTTCTTGTTGAACAGCCCACCGCAGGTGATCAGCCGCAGTCCGGCGAAACTGATGTCGCCGTAGACCAGCGCGGTGGGGAACGCGTTCTTCGGGACCTGCTCAACCCGGGTCACCCGGAATACGGCCACGCTGCCGTCCTCCCGGGTGACGCTGACCTGGTCGTCGAGCTTCAGGTCGTGGAGCTTGTAGAACACCCCCGGCCCGTGCCAGTCGATATGACCCGCGATGATCGCGGGACCCAGCTCACCGGGGGTGGGCGCGCCCGTGTACCAGCCGGCCGGGAAGCCCACAGGTGGAACCTCCATCGTCCCGTCCGCATTCAACCCGAGCGCCATCAGTTTGGAGTCCACCCCGATCGCCGGGATCTCTAGGCGGACCGGCACGGACCTCGACAGGTGCGGCGCCTGGACGGCGGGCGTCGCAACATCGCTCGGGGCGACCGCACGTGGGACGACGACCCTAGGTGCGGCGCTGGTCGCCGCAGAGATCGACAGAGCCGGCACGGCTGCCGGTTCGCTCGAACAACCGACGGCTCCGACGGCGATGATGGCGACCGCCAGCACCGTGGCCGTCGAGCGAATCAGGCGCGAACTGGGACTCTCGATGCGGTGGCGCGTCAGCTGCGTGCCCCTAGGCGTCCTGGCGACGGCGCCGCACGGCGAGGACAGCCGCACCGCCGAACCCGGCGAGTGCCAGAGCACCAGCCACGACATACGCCAGGTTGGAGATGGCTCCGCTGGTACTGCCGTCACCGGTGGAAACCGCTCCGGACGGCGTGGCCGTGACCTGGGGGGTTGCGGTGGCGGTGGCCCCCACCACGCACGGCGAGCTCGTGATGGTGCTCGTGTCCAGCGTGACGGCGCCGTTGCGGGCCAGCACTCGCCCGTCGACTGTCGCGCCGGTGTCGAGGCCGATGCTGGTGAGCGCCATGACGGTCCCGACGAATGTGGAGCCGGATCCGAGCGTCGCCGAGCTGGTGACCTGCCAGAAGACGTTGCAAGACGAGGCGCCGTTGATCAGCTTGACCTGGCTGCCTGATCCCGTGATGAGGGTGGAGGCGGCGGTGAAGATGAAGACGGCGCTCGGGTCGCCACCGGCGTCGAGCGTGAGCGTCCCGGTAAGACCGAACGTTCCGCTGGCGTAGACGCCGGGGTTCAGCGTCGTTCCGCCGAGTTCGACCGGGAGCGTGGTGACCGGGATCCGCCCCGCCGCATCGAGATACGCGGTGGTCAGATCCAGTTGGGCCTGCGCCGCGACGGTATCAGCGGCGTGCTGGGTTCCATGGACGAGTCCTGGTGGGAAGCCGGTGATCGCGGTCTCCGATCCCGGGCTGACCCCCAGGTCCCCAGAGATGACCGAGCTGCCGGTGTTGGTGACGGTGGTGCCCGCCAGCACCGAGAAGGACGTGGCCGTACCCAACTCCACTGACGGCTGGGCCGCCGCCTGGGCGCTAACTGCGACCGCCACCAGCAGCACGAGGGTTCCCACCGACGCGGCGCCGAGACGCGCGCGTCTCGTGCCCGGCAAGTACTGGGAGAGCTTCATCTTCGATCCTCCGATAGTCGGAACCCGCTTGAATCCGCAGGCGACCCGATTGGCCTGTTGATGAGACTGTTGGTGCCTTCGGTGCATGCGGTGGAAGGGCGGTGGACCTTAATGGTCATGGTGACCAGTGAGGGGAACTCGGCGTCAACGATACCCCCGCAAATTGTAGCGCTGAGTGCCCTCCTCTTGTGGTATCTGGTCGCCCGGGGCTTCGCCTATCCCACGGGTGGCGACGCCATCGCGCACCGGCAGCCCGGGCACACCAACGACCTGCCCGACCACCGCGCGCCCGCCGACGGCCCGCTCACCGCGCCCTCACCGCTGGCGCGGTGAGGGCATCCGACTAGTCTGGACGAGGCCCATCAGAGGAGGACGAATGCCGTCGACCGAGATCCTCACGGACGCCTTCGACCGGATCCAGAAGGTAGTGCACTCCGTGCTCAAGGACGCGTCCGTCGAGGTGCTCACGTTCAGGCCGGACCCTGGCGCGAACACGATCGCCTGGCTGGTCTGGCACCTCACCCGGGTCCAGGACGCCCAGATCGCCGACCTGATGGGCGCCGAGCAGGTCTGGACCGCCGGCACCTGGGTCGAGCGCTTCGATCTCCCGTTCGATCCCGCGGCCACCGGTTACGGCCAGAGCACCGACGACGTCGGCGAGGTGCGGACCGGTGCGACGCTCCTGGTCGGGTACTTCGACGCAGTGCACGAGCGGACGATCGCCTATCTCGACACGCTGACCGAGGAAGATCTCCGGAGGATCGTGGACACCTCGTGGAACCCACCGGTGACCCTGCTGGTCCGCCTGGTCAGCACGCTCGCGGATGATCTGCAGCACGCGGGCCAAGCCTCCTACCTGCGCGGCCTCGCCGCACGCGCCCAGATTTCGCCCACGACCTGAGTCGAAGGTCACATGTCCGGACCCGCCGCCAGGGATAGCGTGTTCGTGCAATAGCAGAGTCGCTATCCACCTACGTAGAGGCAATCGTGAGCGCTGTCACGCCCGATGGACGTACCGTCACCAGCACGTCCACCCGAATCGTCGATCTCCCCCACCGCTCCCCGAGCGACCACGTGACCGGCGGCCCCGCGCCGTCCGGCGGACGCTCGAAGCGCCGAACCCGCACCGCGGTACGTGCGGGCGGTCTCCTGGGTGCGGCGGCTCTCATGCTCTCGGGCTGCGCGTCGTCATCGGGATCCAGTACGACGACCACCAGCGGCGGAGAGGCCAGCCTCGTCCTGCCGGACCTCAGCGCAGTCACCATCATGGGCGGCGGCTCCGGTCGGAACCTCTTGCTGTTCGGTCTGGTCGTGTGCGCGCTCGGCATCGGCTTCGGTGTGATCAGCTACGCCCAGCTGCGCCAGCTGCCGGTGCACTCGTCGATGCGCGAGATCTCCGAGCTCATCTACTCCACCTGCAAGGTGTACCTGATCCAGCAAGGCAAGTTCCTGCTGGTGCTGTGGGGGTTCATCGCGGCGGTCATCGTCGTCTACTACGGCTTCCTCGTCGGCTTCCCGTGGGGGCGCGTCGCCGTCGTCATCTCCTTCAGCCTGATCGGCATGGCCGGCTCGTACGCCGTGGCGTGGTTCGGGATCCGGGTCAACACGTTCGCGAACTCGCGCACGGCATTCGCCTCGTTGCGCGGGCGGCCCTTGCCGATGCACCGCATCCCGATGAAGTCCGGCATGTCGATCGGCATGGTGCTGATCAGCATCGAGCTGGTCATGATGCTCACCATCCTGCTGTTCCTGCCGCGCGACCTCGCGGGTGCATGCTTCATCGGCTTCGCCATCGGCGAGTCCCTCGGCGCGGCCGCACTGCGGATCGCCGGCGGCATCTTCACCAAGATCGCCGACATCGGCTCCGACCTGATGAAGATCGCCTTCAAGATCAAGGAAGACGACCCCCGCAACCCCGGCGTGATCGCCGACTGCACCGGTGACAACGCCGGCGACTCGGTCGGCCCGAGCGCGGACGGGTTCGAGACCTACGGCGTCACCGGCGTCGCCCTCATCACGTTCGTCCTGCTCGGCGTCCACAACCCGGCGATCCAGGCGAGCCTGCTCGTGTGGATCTTCATCATCCGGGTGGTGATGGTGATCGCCTCCGCGGTGTCGTACCTCGTCAATGACGCCTGGACCCGGGCCCGCTATGCCAAGGCCGACCGGTTCAACTTCGAGACGCCACTCAGCTCGCTGGTGTGGATCACCTCGGCCGTCTGCATCGCGACGACGTTCGCGATGACCTACGTGGTGCTCGGCGACACCCTGACCAACGGTCTTTGGTGGAAGCTCGCGACGATCGTCTCGTGCGGCACGCTCGCGGGCGCCATCATCCCCGAGCTCGTCAAGGTCTTCACCTCCACCCACAGCAAGCACGTGCGCGAGGTCGTCAAGAGCTCACGGCAGGGTGGGGCCTCGCTCAACATCCTGTCCGGTCTTGTCGCGGGCAACTTCTCGGCCTACTGGCTCGGCATAGCGATCGTCGCTCTGATGAGTGTTGCGTTCCTCATCAGCGGGCTGGGTCTGGGTGCGCTCATGATCGCCCCAGCGGTCTTCGCCTTCGGACTGGTCGCCTTCGGGTTCCTCGGCATGGGGCCCGTGACGATCGCGGTCGACTCCTACGGGCCGGTCACGGACAACGCACAGAGCGTGTACGAGCTGTCGCTCATCGAGGATGTCGACGGGATCGACGAGGAGCTCAAGCGCGATTTCGGCTTCGACCCCCAGTGGGACAAGGGCAAGCAGATGCTCGAGGAGAACGACGGCGCCGGGAACACCTTCAAGGCGACCGCCAAGCCCGTGCTGATCGGCACCGCCGTCGTCGGCGCCACGACGATGATCTTCTCGATCATCATGAGTCTCACCGACGGTCTGACCACGGGACTGGACAACTTGTCCCTGCTGCATGCGCCGCTGCTGCTCGGCCTGATCACCGGTGGCGCGATGATCTACTGGTTCACCGGCGCATCGATCCAGGCCGTCACCACGGGTTCCTACCGGGCGGTGGAGTTCATCAAGAACACCATCCGGCTGGACTCGGGCGCGACCAGGGCCAGCGAGTCCGACTCTCGCCGGGTGGTGGAGATCTGCACGCAGTACGCCCAGCAGGGCATGATCAACATGTTCCTCGGGGTGTTCTTCGCGACCCTCGCATTCGCGTTCGTCGAGCCGTACTTCTTCATCGGCTACCTGATCTCGATCGCGATCTTCGGCCTGTACCAGGCGATCTTCATGGCCAACGCGGGCGGCGCGTGGGACAACGCGAAGAAGATCGTCGAGGTCGACCTGCACGCCAAGGGCACCGCGTTGCACGACGCCACGATCGTCGGCGACACCGTCGGCGACCCGTACAAGGACACCTCGTCCGTCGCGCTCAACCCGGTGATCAAGTTCACCACCCTGTTCGGCCTGCTCGCCGTCGAGCTGGCGGTCAGCCTTACCGATCAGGGCCGCCACACGCTGGTCGTGATCCTCGCGGCCGTGTTCTTCATGGTCTCCGTGTACTTCGTGCACCGGTCGTTCTACGGGATGCGGATCAAGACGGCGCTCGTCGACGACCAGGACGCGACGGCCGAACACGCGTCTCCGCCAGGAGGCGGCCATGACGAGGCCCCAACCGACGCCCCGCACCGGGCCTCGGAGCTTGCCGACTCTGGAGTGGGAGAAGGACGATGAAGGTCGCGATCCAGTACGGGGCCACCCTGGTCGACTCTGACGGTCATGTCGCCGGTCACGATGCCGGCGCCACCTTGGTCCGCCGACTTCTGCGGGTCTTTCCCGGCGCCGAGCTCATCGGCCCGGGCCCCCGGCACGGCGCAGGGTTCGACGTGATCCCGCTGGAGTTCGTCGACGGCGCGACCACCGTTGTCATCAACATGGATGTCATCAACTCGCTCAGCACGTGGCAGATCCTCAAGGCCAACTGCGACGAGCCGTCCTTGATGAACTTCGTGTGGTGGAACACCTCGCAGTACACCCACCCGTTCCAGCGGGCAGCCCTCGCGTTGTCGTGCGCCCTGTTCCCGACCTTCGCGAACTCCGAACGCACCGCCACTGAGGTGCGCGAGATCGTCTCGTCATGGACGATCCAGCCGCTCGCAGAGAAGGCCCGGATCGCGTGGGTCAACCTGGGTATCCGGCTCGAGCACGTCCAGGCTCGCCAAGAGCCGGCCATCCCGGTGGTCCTCTACCCGGCGATCTACCTGTCCGAGCGCAAGCAGCCGCAGCTCTTTCTCGACGTCGTCGAGCGTCTGGTCAAGCGCACGCCGATCAGGGTCGAGGCGCGACTGCACGAGTCACACCTGATCTCCGAGCAGGCGATGCGCCTGTCTCGACGCGACTGGGCGTGGGTCGGACCCCTCACCGCAAGCCGGGAGGACTACTGGGAAGCGCTCGCACGCACGACGGCGTTCCTCGCCACGGCGGACGAGGAGTCCTACGGCCTCGAGTACATCGAGGCGCTCGTTGCAGGCGCGGTCGGCGTGTTCCCGGACCGGCCGTGGGTGCGCGCGATCCTGCCCGCCGGGTACCCATTCATCTACGACACGCCGGCGGAGGCCGAGGCGATGCTCTACCGCGCCGTGACCGACACGGCCGCGTGCCGGTCTGAGCTCGACAAGGCGGCCGATGGCAGCTTCACCGAGTGGCTGCGTGCCCGGCACGACGACGACCGGTTCGAGAAGGCGATCGCCGACCAAGTCACGGAGTGGTTCGAGGCCTGAGCCCAAGGACCGCTCTGGCTTCTCACAACGTGGGCGGGTGCGGCACCGTCATCGTGACAAGCAGTTGGCCCGACGTAGTCACCACCTGAAGTTTCGTGATGGCGCTGAGAGACATCGCGGCGCTGCCGATGACCGTGGCGCTTCCCTCGTACGACGCGACCCAGGTGGCGGCGACCTCGCGCCGTCCCGTCACGTCCACGGCGACCAGCTGGCAGTTCTGACCCGGTTCGACACCGGCCAGGTCCAGTGCGAGCGAGGTCCCGGTCGCCCGCGGGGACATCGTCACGCGGGCGGAGACGGCGGAGGCGAGATCCGTCCCGCTCACAACCGTGGTCGCTCCCTGCGCCGGACTTGTCGCTACGGAGGTGCCCGCGGGAGCGCGTTGAAGCGCGACCGGGACGGCAACGGCGAGGAAGAGGACGACCGCGGCGGCAACCGACGCCAGCACCACCGTGCGACGGCGGCGCTCATGGCCGGCCCGGATCTGCTCGGCGTGTGCGGCCAGGACCCGGCGAGTGAAGTCCGCCGGGACCGGTGAGAGTAGACGCGTGGCGTCTTCGACATCGATCCGGTGCAGCAGGCCAGGGAGCACCGCGAGACCCGCGAAGGTGGCCGCACAGCGGGAGCACGACGCCACATGCGCCTCCGCCGCGTACCGTTCGCCGGGGTCGATCGCGCCAAGGACCAGGACACCGAGCAGCAGCTCGGCCTCGGCGCAGTGGAGAGGGTTGTCCGATCGCAGCCCGGGGTCGCTCATGACGTCACCCCCCGCTCGGCCAGAGCCGTCCTCAGTGCCTTCAACGCGTAGAAAGCGCGCGACTTCACCGTTCCCTCCGGGATGCCGAGCCGGGCCGCGGCCTGTGCGACTGAGCGACCCAGGTAGAACGTCTCGACCAGGACCGCACGGTGCTCGGGGGTCAGCACATTCAGCGCCTCGACGACCACCATCGACTGCAGCGCCAGGTCGATGTCCTCGTCGGTCGCCAACGACGACAGGTCGATGAGGTCCCCCGACACCTCGCGCGGACGGGCACGACGGGCCCTGAACTGGTCCATCGACAGGTTGCGCGCCACGGTGAACAGCCAGGCGCGCGGCGATCCAGCGTCCTCCGAGACGGCATCGGGATGGTTCCAGGCGCGCAGCAGGGTCTCCTGGACGACGTCCTCGGCCATCTGCCGGTCTCCGATCAGCCGCGCGACGTACGCCATCAGCGCCGGTGCGTGCTCGTCGCACAACCGCGACAGGCCGGCCTCATCCGCTCTCGCCGCCGAAGCACCCCGAAGTTCGCGCACCCGCGCCATTCCCCTACAACGCGGAAACGCCCCGAATAGTTCATCGGCAGCCGTCGGCCGCGCCGGTCCCACTCGACCCGACCGCCGCGACCGAGGCTCGGCCGACGCCACCACCGTTGAACCATCGAGCTCGCCGGGCCGTTGAGTGCGGTATGAACCCACGAACAGTGACCGCATCCGCCTTCCTCCTCGGAGCCCTGCTCCTCACCGCGGGGTGCTCGAGCACCTCGACCTCGACAACCTCGTCACCAGCGCCGGTGTCAGCGGCGGCCGCAAGCCCGAGCACCGGAGCATCGGGCGGATCCACGATGACCATCTCGGGGTTCGCATTCTCGACCCTCACAGTCATGCCCGGCGCCACGGTCACCGTGAAGAACGCCGACAGCGCCGCGCACACCGTGAAGGTGAACGGCACGAACGTGGACGTCAACGTACCCGGCGGCGGGACGGCCACCTTCACGGCGCCCGCCACGGCCGGCACCTACCCGCTCACGTGCGACTTCCACCCGGCGATGCACGGAGTCCTGACCGTCGCCGGCTGACCATCTTGCACGAGGGCGGATTGTCTCAGCTCGAAAGCGGATCGGTCGGGCCGGCGACGCGGATCGCTGACCCCCGCGCCGCCGGCCGCGCACCGCGGCGTCAGGACAGGACGTCCTTGGTGACGAATCGTGCGTACGCGAGGGCGCCGAAGACGGCGATGTACCCGGCCTGCAGCAACATGTTGCTCACGAACGGGCCCCACGCGATGGGCTGCCGGAGCAGGTCGGCGAAGCCCAACCAGTAGTGGCTGAACAGCCACGGGTGCAGCCACCCGAGCTGGGTCAGCGAGTCGAGGATCTGTGACACGACGGACAGCACGATGGTGGCCGCCATCGCACCGACCGGCACCTCGGTCAGGGTCGAGATGAACAGTCCGATGGCGGACAGGCCGAGCAACGAGATGCCGGCGTAACCGGCCACCAGTAGCGAGCGCAGCACCGACTCCCCCACGCTGATCGTGTCCCCGGAGAGCAAGGTGACCGGGCCGACCGGGAAGAGCGAGGCGCCGACGATAGCGCCCGCCAGCACGACCGTCAGCGCAGCCGCCAGGCAGAACGCGCCGGCGGCCAGGTACTTCACGACCAGCAGCCGAACCCGTCCGGCGGGTCTGAGGAGCAGGTATCGGAGCGTCCCGAGGCTCGCCTCGCCGGCAATGGTGTCTCCCGCCACCACGCCCACCGTCATCGGCAGGAACAACGGGACCGAGACCACCAGGGCGGCGATCCCGACGAACAGGCCGTTCTGCGTGATCCGGTCGAGGAACGACGGCCCCTCACCCGGCGCGGACCTGGACGACGACAGCCGGACCGCAACGGCAACGAGGATCGGGATCGCCGCGAGCGCCAGCAAGAGCGCCCACGTCCGACGACGCCGGAAGAGCACCGAGAGCTCCGAGGACATCAGGGCCCATCCCACCGAAGGCCGCGCTGGGCCGGTCGTCATGTCATCGGGCAACGTCGAACCCCTCACCGGTCAGGGCGACGAAGCGCTCCTCGAGACTCGGGTGCTCCACGCCGAAGCCGCGAACACGGACCCCACCGGCCACCAGGGCTTCGACGATCGCCTCGGGTTCCGGTGCGCCGTCGGGCATCGGGGCGCTCACCAGGACGTCACGCTGGTCGGCCGCTGGGCGCTCGTCGGGGGCCTGTTCGTCGGCGGCGCGCTCGTCCCGGACCGGTTCGTCCGGCTCGAGACCCATCCGGACCAGCACCCGCCGGGCCACTGCGACGTCCGGCGTGCGGACGCGCACGTGCGCGAGGCCTACTTGACGCAGCTCGTCGAGCGTCCCTTGTGCCACCAACCGCCCGGCGCTCATCACCGCGGCGTGCGTGCACATCTGCTCGACCTCGGCGAGCAGATGGCTGGACACGAAGACGGTCGTGCCGCCGGCGGCCAGCGACCGCACCAGGTTGCGCACCTCACGGGTCCCTTGCGGGTCGAGCCCGTTGGTCGGTTCATCGAGCACCAAGAGCTCGCGCGGGGAGAGCAGAGCGTTGGCAATGCCGAGGCGCTGCTTCATCCCGAGCGAGTAGGCGTGCACCTTCTTGCCTGCCGCGTGCGTCAACCCGACTCGCTCGAGCGCCTCCTCCACACGTGCGCCGCGGGTGGTTGACGACGCGTGACGGTCGGCGGAGTCGAGTCGGTGCAGGTTGGCCGCGCCGCTCAAGAACGGGTAGAAGGCCGGGCCCTCGACCAGCGCGCCGACGCGCGGCAACACGTCGGCGAGGTGACGCGGCATCTCACGGCCGAGCACCTGGACCCGCCCGGCGGTGGCTGCGGCCAGACCCAGCATCACCCGGATCGTCGTGGTCTTGCCCGATCCGTTGGGACCGAGGAACCCGAAGACCGCACCCCTCGGGACGGCGAGATCGATGTGATCGACCGCGGCCTGATGGCCGAAGCGCTTGGTCAGTCCCCGGGTCTCGATCGCCGGTTCGGCGGACGGGGCGTCCGAGCTCACCTGCCGGCCGCGACGGCCTGAAGCCGCTCGACCGGGACCGATCCGGCCAGGATCCGCCCGTCGTCCGTCAGCAGGATGTTGAGCAAGGACGTGTGCAGAAGATGACCGCCAGGCACGGCGCGCGTCAGCTGGCCGAACAGGGGCGAGCTCGTCAGCTGGGACGGCACCGCCCCGAGGGACAGCTCGACGACTGCGTCCCAACCGGTCCCGGAGACAGTCGGGCGGGGCCCGGTCGATGCTCCCGCAACGTCGTGCTTCGCGCTGAGCGTCGGAAGCACCTGCTGCTGAACCGCGGCTCCGGGCGGTGGTACGAACGTGAACCGCTCAGCCGCAGGCACGCCCACCGTGAGCGACGTGAAAACTAGGGACAACGCCGCCTTGTCCTGTCCACGTGCCTGGACTACGACGCTCAGCGGCAGCCCGGTTGCCGCGTCGACCGCGATCGACACCGATCCGACCAGGGTGCCCGAGGACCGCGGAGTGATGACCAGGTCGTAGGCCGTCCGGCCCGCGACCGTGGTGTCCGGACCCACCGCGACGTCCGTGCTCGGGTCGATGGCGGCCAGCACGAGGCCCGCCAGCTGGGCCGGCGTCTCCGCACCGCCCGCGACGGTGGCGTCCTGGGTCGCGGACTCGGCCGGGAGCGTGACATGGGTCGCGGCGTTGGCCTTGGAGCTGTAGACCCACAGGTCGTTGCCGCGCCGCACGACGTCGCGCTCGGCGAGCGCGTCCATCACCTGAATGCGCAGGTTGGTCGGGCCATCGACGTAGACCCGCGCGGTGTGGGAACTGGTGAGGAGGTCGAGGACCGCCGC
>JADGOR010000093.1 GCA_017882855.1 Cellulomonas sp.
ACCGCCTCCTGATCGAACTCCTTCGCGGGCTCGTCGGCCTCGTCCGCCGCGGCGCGATCACCTGCGCGGGAGATGTCCTTAGCCATTGGGCAGCCCTTCCTCGCTCACATTCCCGACCGAGGGCACGGCGTCGACGGCCGGGGCCGCGCTCTGACCCGCTCCGTGCTCCCTGAACCAGCGCCGAGGCGCGAACGACGCAGCCGCAACAACCGCCATGCCGCCGAAGACCCAGATGTAGCCGACGGGCTGGGCCGGAATCAGCACGTCACCCCCCGGTCCGACGTGCCGCATGGCCTCCACCACCGCGACCCAGCCGACGCCGAAAGCGAGCAGGCCCGGAAATCCCGCAAACGCGCGGGCAAGAACCGATGCCGCGGCCACCGCCCCGAGCGCGAGCACCAAGCCCCACGGCATGAATGCGCGGTGTCCGCCGGTTCCGATCACGCCCGTCACGATCCCGAACAGCGCGAGCGTCAGAAGGCGCCCGACATGTAGCTGTCCGCGAGGATTCATGCGGTCAGGCTACCTGGGGAGTCATCGGCAGAAGGCCATCGACAGCCTCGGGTCGCCAGCCGGTTGCGGCTCGGTACCACTCGCGGTCGAAGATCGGCGCCACGGCATGGTTGCTCAGTGCGTAGCACCCGCTGATTGCCGCGCCCTGAACCGGGGCAGGTCCCTCGGGCGCGATCGTGACCGCCCCGACCTGTGTCACGTACGCGCGAAGCGCGCCGACGACGTCGGGCGTGACAGCCGAGGTGTCCACGACATGGTCGAGCCAGGCGTCCGGGACGGCCATCGAGGGCAGCGGGCCGGTCGGGCTGAACACCGTCAGTCCCCGGTCGGCCTCGAGAAGGGCCCGCACCCAGGGCAGCCCCGGAAGCACCGAGAGCGCGGATCGCATCGTCGCCTCGGGTTGAACCGCCCACAGCACCAGCGGAACCCGGAACGCGGGAAGCGCGTCTTCGGGACCGCACGCACGCCCGTCGACGCCACCACCCTCGCCCGCGGCCAGCTCAACGGCACGCATCGTGACGAGGTGGGCGTGCACATGGTCGGGATGGCCGTAGCCACCGCCGGGCTCATAGGTGACGACGACGTCGGGCCGGCGCCCGCGGATGAGCGCCGCCAGCCGCCGCGCAGCCTCGTCGATCGGGACCGCGACGAACGCGCCCGGCGGCAGCTCGGCGACGCCCCCGGCGAGGCCGGCGCCCCGCCATGCCATCCCGGAGTCGCGATACGCGACCTGCACGGCTTCGGTCCGGCCGACTACGCCCTCCCCCATCGGCTCCACCAGCTGGTCGAGGTAGGAGTGGTCGACAACTCCGAGTGCGGTCAGCGCTTCGGTCAGCTCCTGCTCCCGTTGCGTGGCGAGCGCGAGCGCCTCGCCTTCGAGGTGCGCGAGCTCGGCCGGGATGACCTCGCCCTGCTCGCCGCGGGTGCAGGTCACGACCATGACCGGACGAGCGCAACGCGCCCAGGTGGCCAGTAGACCGCCGGTGCTCAGCGTCTCGTCGTCGGGGTGGGCGTGCACTGCGAGAAGCCCGCCGGTACGGCCGCTGTCCGGCACGGTTCAGCCCTTCTTGGCCCTGCCGAAGGCGCGTCCCCGCTCGGCCCGGTCGAGGACCACCTTGCGGATCCGGACCACGTCGGGGGTCACCTCGACGCATTCGTCGTCGCGTGCGAACTCGAGGCTCTCCTCGAGGGTGAGCTTGCGTGGCGGGGTGAGCCGCTCGAACTCGTCGCTGGTCGACTGGCGCATGTTCGTGAGCTTCTTCTCCTTGGTGATGTTCACGTCCATGTCCTCGTTCCGCGTGTTCTCACCGACGATCATGCCCTCGTACACCTCCTGCGTCGGGTCGACGAAGAACAAGCCACGGTCCTGCAGCGCGACGAGGGCGAACGGGGTGACGACGCCGCCGCGGTCCGCGACCAAGGAGCCCGAGGTGCGGAACTCGATCGGGCCCGCCCACGGCTCGTAGCCCTCGGCGATCGACGAAGCGATGCCTGTGCCGCGGGTGTCGGTCAGGAAGCGGGTACGGAAGCCGATCAGGCCTCGCGCCGGAACCACGAACTCGAGCCGGACCCAGCCGGTGCCATGGTTGGCCATCGTGACCATGCGGCCCTTGCGCTGCGCGAGCAGCTGCGTGACCGCGCCCAGGTACTCCTCGGGCACGTCGACCGTCATGTGCTCCATCGGCTCGTGCAGGTGGCCGCCGATCGTCTTCGTGACCACTTGCGGCTTGCCCACGGTGAGCTCGAAGCCCTCGCGGCGCATCTGCTCGACGAGGATCGCGAGGGCCAGCTCGCCACGGCCCTGGACCTCCCACGCGTCCGGGCGGGCGGTCGGCAGCACCTTGAGGGAGACGTTGCCGACCAGCTCACGATCGAGCCGGTCCTTGACCTGCCGCGCGGTGACCTTGTGGTGCTTGGCACCCTTGCCGGCCAGCGGCGAGGTGTTGATCCCGACCGTCATCGAGATCGCCGGGTCGTCGACGGTGATGAGCGGCAGCGGCCGCGGGTCGTCGACGTCGGTCAGCGTCTCGCCGATCGTGATGTCGTCGATGCCGGCAACCGCGACGATGTCGCCCGGCCCGGCACTCTCGGTGGGCACCCGGTCCAGCGCCCTGGTCTCCAGCAGCTCGGTGACCTTCACGTTCTGGATCGTGCCGTCGCGGCGCGCCCAGGCAACCGTCTGGCCCTTGCGGATGGTCCCGTTGAACACCCGGAGCAGTGCGAGCCGGCCGAGGAACGGCGACGCGTCGAGGTTCGTGACGTGGGCCTGGAGCGGAGCATCGGCGTCGTACACCGGAGCGGGGATCCGCTCGACGATCGTCTTGAAGAGCGGTTCGAGGTTCGGGCTGTCCGGCATCTCGCCGTCGGCCGGGCGGTTGAGCGAGACGCGGCCCGCCTTGGACGCGGCATACAGGATGGGGACATCGAGGATGGCGTCGAGGTCGAGGTCGGGGACCTCATCATGCAGGTCGCCGGCCAGGCCGAGCAGGAGGTCGTGCGTCTCGCGCACGACGGCTTCGATCCGGGAGTCCGGGCGATCCACCTTGTTCACCACGAGGATCACCGGGAGCTTCGCGGCGAGCGCCTTTCGCAGCACGAACCGGGTCTGCGGCAACGGTCCCTCGGAGGCGTCCACGAGCAGGACGACGCCGTCGACCATCGAGAGCCCGCGTTCGACCTCACCGCCGAAGTCCGCGTGCCCAGGCGTGTCGATGACGTTGATCGTGATCCCGTCCGGCTCGCCGTTCGCCGCGGCCGCCGGACCCGAGTACCGGATCGCAGTGTTCTTCGCCAGGATCGTGATGCCCTTCTCACGCTCGAGGTCACCCGAGTCCATCGCGCGCACGTCGACGTGCGCGTGCTCACCGAAGGCGCCGGTCTGCCAGAGCATGGCGTCGACCAGCGTCGTCTTTCCGTGGTCGACGTGGGCGACGATCGCCACGTTCCGCAGATCGGAGCGCACGGGCATGACAGGACTCATCTCGGGAAAAAGGGATTCGGCTCGCCGTGAGCCGCAAGGGGCATTCTACCGTCAGTCGAGGTCGGCGATTCCCAGCTCGATCGAGCCGCCCGGGATCGCCTCGAGCAGCGCGCGGGTGTAGTCGGTCTTGGGGTGGTCGAACACCTCGTCGGTCGATGCCGCCTCGACGATCTTGCCGGCCTCCATGACGCATACCTCGTCGGCGATCTGGCGGACCACCGCGAGGTCGTGGGTGATGAACAGGTAGCTCAGGCCCAGGTCGCTCTGCAGCTGGTTGAGCAGCTGCAGGATCTGGGCCTGGACCAGGACGTCGAGCGCCGAGACGGCCTCGTCGCAGACCACGACCTCCGGATCGAGGGCGAGTGCCCGCGCGACCGCGACCCGCTGGCGCTGCCCGCCGGAGAGCTCGTTCGGGAACCGGCGCATCGTCGAGCCCGGCAGCGCGACCTTGTCGAGCAGCTCGCGGACCTTGAGCTCGCGGCTCTTCCGGTCGCCGATGTGGTGCGTCCGCAGCGGTTCCTCGATGGTCCGGTAGATGCTGAACATCGGGTCGAGAGAGCCGTACGGGTCCTGGAAGACCGGCTGCACCCGGCGTCGGAAGCTGAACAGCTCTTCCTTGTTCAGGGTGCTCAGGTCCAGGCCGTCGAAGTAGATCTTCCCGCTCGTCGGGTCGATCAGGTTGAGGACGATGTTCGCCACGGTCGTCTTGCCCGACCCCGATTCGCCCACCAGGGCCATCGTGGTTCCGCGACGCACCGCGAAGGACACGTCGTCGACGGCGGTGAACTTCTTCGAGGCGCCCGGCCGGCCACCACGGATGGTGAACACCTTGGTCAGGTCCTTCACCACCATGATGTCCTTGGTTTCGCCGTGCTCGGCACCTTCGCCACCGGTCTGCGCGAGCAGCTCGGTGACCTCGATGCCCTCGTGCTTCGCGGTCTCGATCCGTCGCGAGGCGAGCGACGGGGCGGACTTGACCAACCGCTTGGTGTACGGGTGCTGCGGGTGCTGCAGGATCTCCATGGCCGGACCGGACTCGACCACGCGGCCCTGGTACATCACGACGAGCTGCTCGGCGCGCTCCGCCGCAAGCCCGAGGTCGTGGGTGATCAGCAGGACCGCGGTACCCAGCTCGCGGGTGAGCGTCCCGAGGTGGTCCAGGATCTGGCGCTGGACGGTGACATCGAGGGCCGAGGTCGGCTCGTCGGCGATCAGCAGCCTGGGTCGCGCGGCCAGCCCGATCGCGATCAGGGTGCGCTGGCGCATGCCGCCGGAGAACTCGTGCGGATACTGCTTGGCCCGGCTGGCCGCGTCGGGCAGGCCCGCCTCGGCGAGCAGCTCGGCCACCCGCTTCTTCGCTTCCCGGTTGTTCGTCACGTTGTTCGCGAGGAGCGCTTCCTTGACCTGGTAGCCGATCCGCCACACCGGGTTGAGGTTGGACATCGGGTCCTGCGGGACCAGGCCGATCTCCCGCCCGCGGAGCGAGACGATCTCGTCCCTCGATGCGGTGACGATGTCCTTGCCGTCGAACAGGATCTGCCCGCTGGTGACCTTTCCGGTGCCGGGCAGCAGGTCGATGATGGCGTGCGCCGTCGTCGACTTGCCGGAGCCCGACTCGCCGACGATGGCGACGGTCTGCCCGGGGTAGATCGTCAGGTCGAGGTCGCGGACGGCGCGCACCTCGCCGGCCGAGGTCTGGAACGAGACGCACAGCTTCTTGATCTCGACCAACGGCGCGTTCGGGTCGGTGCTGCGCCCCGCCAGGTTCATCTCTACCATCGGCGTCATCGCTGGCGGGCCTTCGGGTCCAGGGCGTCGCGGACGGCGTCGCCGAGCATGATGAAGCTCAGCACGGTCAGCGCGAGCGCCGTGGCGGGGTAGAACAGCACCGCGGGGTTGTTGCGGAGCGACTGCGCGGCGTGCGAGATGTCCGCCCCCCAGGACGGGATCTTGGCCGAGTTCAGGCCGATGCCGAGGAACGACAGCGTCGCCTCGGTCACGATGAAGATGCCGAGCGAGACGGTGGCGACGACGATGACCGGCGCGGCTGCGTTCGGCAGAACGTGGCGCAGCAGGGTGCGGAACTTCGTGGTTCCGAGCGCCTTCGCGGCGGTCACGTAGTCGGCGTTCTTCACGGCCATCACTGCGCCTCTGGTGATGCGGGCAATCTGTGGCCAGCCGAACACCGAGAGCACCAGGATGACCGACCAGATGGTGACCCGATCCCGGAAGACCTGCATCACGACGATCGCGGCAAGCACCAACGGGATCGCGAAGAAGATGTCGGTCAGGCGGGACAGCAGCGAGTCCCAGATGCGTCCGTAGAAGCCGGCGATGGCGCCGATTCCCGCGCCGAGGAACACGACGATAACGGTGGTGAAGAAGCCCACGGTGACGGAAGCACGGGCACCGTAGACGACGCGCGCGTAGACGTCGCAACCCTGCCGGTCGTAGCCGAAGGGGTGCCCCGGGGCCGACGGGTCGAGGCCGTGGTTCAGGTCGCAGTACTGCGGGTCGGTGTGGCTGAACAGGCCCGGCACGATCGCGAGGGCGAGCACCAAGACGATGAGCAACGCCGAGATGATGAAGATCGGACGGCGTCGGAGGTGGTGCCACGCGTCGGCCCACAGGCTCAGAGGCGGGGTCGACTCGTCGAGCTGGTCGACCTCGGCCAGCGGCGTCTCCGCGAGGTCGGCGACGAAGTGCTGTTGTCCCGGACGGTGCGGCTCAGGCATAACGGATCCTCGGGTCAAGAACGGCGTACAACAGGTCCACCAGGAGGTTGGCGAGCAGATACACGATGATCAGCACCGTCACCATCGAGACCACTGTCGTGCTCTCGCTGCGGATGATGGCCTGGTACAGCGTGTTGCCCACTCCCGGGACGTTGAAGATGCCCTCGGTGATGATCGCGCCGCCCATCAGGCCGCCGAGGTCGGCGCCGAGGAACGTCACGACCGGGATGAGCGAGTTGCGCAGCACGTGCACGACGACGACGCGGGGCCACGAGAGACCCTTGGCCATCGCGGTGCGCACGTAGTCCGCGCTGAGGTTCTCGGCGATCGAGGTCCGGGTGAGCCGGACGATGTACGCGAAGGACACGCCACCGAGCACGAAGGCGGGCAACAGCAGGTTCCGGAAGTTCACGTTGCCGCCGACCGTCGGCGGGAACCAGCCGAGCTTGACGCCGAAGGTGAACTGGATGACGAAGCCGAGGACGAAGATCGGGATCGCGATCAGCACGAGGCTGACCAGCAGCACGGTCGCGTCGAAGAGCCCGCCCTTGCGCAGACCCGCGATGACGCCGAAGCCGATGCCGAAGATGCCCTCGAAGGCGAGC
>JADGOR010000039.1 GCA_017882855.1 Cellulomonas sp.
ATGGCGTCCCTTGCCTCGCTCGAGGGCCAGTTCTACAAGCCGCGGATGGATCGCGAGCTGCTCTCTCGGTACTCCAGCGGGATCATCGCGACCAGCGGGTGCCCCTCGGGCGAGGTGCAGACCCGGCTCCGGCTCGGGCAGTACGACGAGGCGCTTCGCGCGGCCGGCGAGTTCCAGGAACTCTTCGGGCGGGAGAGCTACTACATCGAGCTGATGGACCACGGTCTCGACATCGAGCGCCGGGTCCGGGCCGACCTGCTCCGGATCGCGAAGCAGCTGGGTGCGCCGCTGGTGGCCACGAACGACCTGCACTACACGAGGGCCGAGGACCAGCACGCCCACGAGGTGCTGCTGTGCGTCCAGTCCGGAAAGACCCTGGCCGACCCGAATCGCTTCAAGTTCGACGCGAACGACTTCTATCTGAAGTCGAGCGAGGACATGCGTCGGCTCTGGGCCGAGCTGCCGGAGGCGTGCGACAACACGCTCCGGATCGCCGAGCAGTGCGAGGTCGCGTTCGTCGAGGGCTCGGCGACGTACATGCCACGGTTCGACGTGCCCTCCGGCGAGGACGAGACGAGCTGGTTCGTCAAGGAGGTCGAGCTCGGCCTGGATCGCCGGTTCCCGAGCGGGATCCCCGACGAGGTGCGGCGCCAGGCCGAGTACGAGACCGAGGTGATCACGTCGAAGGGGTACGCGGGCTACTACCTCGTCGTCGCAGACTTCATCAACTGGTCCAAGGCGAACGGCATCCGGGTCGGACCAGGACGCGGTTCAGGCGCCGGGTCGATGGCCGCCTACGCGATGGGCATCACGGAGCTCGACCCGCTCAAGAACGGTCTGTTCTTCGAGCGCTTCCTGAACCCCGAGCGCGCGTCCCTGCCCGACTTCGACATCGACTTCGACGAGCGTCGCCGGGGTGAGGTCATCCGATACGTCACCGACAAGTACGGCGAGGGGCGGGTGGCCCAGATCGTCACGTACGGAACGATCAAGGCCAAGCAAGCGGTCAAGGACGCCTCCCGGGTTCTCGGGTACCCGTTCGCCATGGGGGAGAAGCTCACCAAGGCGATGCCGCCTGCCGTGATGGGCAAGGACGTCTCGCTGTCCGGCATCTTCGACCCGGACCACGACCGGCATGCCGAGGCCGAGGAGTTCCGGGTCCTGGTCGCGTCGGACTCCGATGCGCAGACGGTCGTCGAGACCGCGCTCGGCCTGGAAAACCTCAAGCGCCAGTGGGGCGTGCACGCGGCCGGCGTCATCATGTCGAGCCGGGACCTGATCGACATCGTCCCGATCATGCGGCGCGAGCAGGACGGCGCGATCATCACGCAGTTCGACTACCCGACGTGCGAGGCGCTCGGGCTGGTCAAGATGGACTTCCTCGGTCTGCGCAACCTCACGATCCTCGACGACGCGCTCGCGAACATCGTCGCCAACGGGAAGCAGCCCGTTGTCCTGGAGACGCTGGCCTGGGACGACGCCACCACCTACGAGCTGCTCGGGCGCGGCGACACACTGGGTGTCTTCCAGCTTGACGGCGGTCCGATGCGATCCCTGCTCCGGCAGATGCGGCCGGACAACTTCGAGGACATCTCTGCCGTGATCGCGCTGTACCGGCCGGGTCCGATGGGCGCGAACTCGCACATCAACTACGCGCTCCGCAAGAACGGGTTGCAGGAGATCCGGCCGATCCACCCTGAGCTGGCCGAGCCGCTGGCGGAGATCCTCTCGACCACGCACGGACTGATCGTGTACCAAGAGCAGGTCATGGCGATCGCGCAGAAGGTCGCCGGGTACAGCCTGGGCGCCGCCGACCTGTTGCGTCGGGCCATGGGCAAGAAGAAGAAGGAGATCCTGGACAAGGAGTTCGTCCCGTTCTCCGAGGGGATGCGAGCCAACGGGTTCTCGGACCGAGCGATCTCGACGCTGTGGGAGATCCTCGTCCCGTTCTCCGACTACGCGTTCAACAAGGCGCACTCGGCGGCATACGGACTCGTCTCGTACTGGACCGCGTACCTCAAGGCGAACTACCCGACCGAGTACATGGCCGCTCTGCTCACGTCGGTCCGGGACGACAAGGACAAGTCGGCGTTGTACCTCGGTGAGTGCCGCCGGATGGGCATCACGGTGCTGCCGCCGGACGTCAACTCATCCGATGCGAACTTCACCGCGGTCGGGGTGGACATCCGCTTCGGACTGACGGCGGTCCGCAACGTCGGTGCCAACGTGGTCGAGGCGATCGTCGTCGCGCGCCACCAGAAGGGCGCTTTCACCTCGTTCACCGACTTCCTCGACAAGGTGCCGGCCGTCGTCTGCAACAAGAGGACGATCGAGTCGCTCATCAAGGCCGGCGCGTTCGACTCGCTCGGGCACGGCCGCCGTGCCCTGCTCACCGTGCACGAGCAAGCCGTCGACGCGGTCGTGGACGTCAAGCGCAACGAGGCGGTCGGTCAGTTCGACCTGTTCGGCGGCGGGCTCGACGACGGCGCGCCGCGGTTCAGCGTCGAGGTGCCGGACATCCCCGACTGGGACAAGAAGCTACGGCTCGCGTTCGAGCGCGAGATGCTCGGGCTGTACGTGTCGGACCATCCGTTGCTCGGTCTGGAGCATGTGCTAGCTCGGTCCGCGGATGTGACGATCGCGGCTCTGATGGCGGACGAGAGCCGTCAGGACGGCTCGACCGTGACGATCGCTGGTCTCATCACCTCGCTGCAACGCCGGATGTCCCGCAACGGCAACCCGTGGGCGTCGGTGACGATCGAGGACATCGACGGCTCGATCGAGGTCAACTTCTTCGGCGACACCTATCTGGCTCATGCGACCGCGCTCGTGGAGGACGCGATCGTGGTGATCCGCGGACGGGTGAGGTGGCGCGACGACCAGATCCAGCTGATGGCGCTGGAGATGTCGCAGCCTGACCTCTCGGCCGCCGACGAAGCACCGGTCACCCTGTCGATGCCGGTTGCCAAGTGCACCCCGCCCGTCGTGAAGCGGCTCAAGGAGGTGCTCGCGACGCACCCAGGGGTGACCGAAGTGCACCTGCGGCTGATCAGCCCGGGGCGCTCGACGATGATGCGGCTCGAAGACGGGCTCCGGGTGCAGCGGTCGCCGGCGCTGTTCGGCGACCTCAAGGCGCTGCTCGGCCCCAGCTGCCTGGCTTCCTGACTTCGGCGAGCTGCCCGAGGGTTCGCCCCCACGTTTTGGCGCCTACCGGGACTCCGATGCGCGGCCAGCTGCGGTGTGAGCCCTCAGAACGGCGGTGGGTCCGCGTCGGTCTCGTTGCCCGCGGCAGCAGCACCGCCGTCGCTTCCCGCGTCGATGCTGCTGGCGGGAGCGACACTGCCGTCGTTTCCTGCGTCGATGCTCCCCGGAGAGGCCGGACCCCGGTCGTTCCCCGTGTTGGCGCTCCCCGCTGCTGTGTCGGCGGTGCGGATCACTCGCCCGGCTGGTGTGGTCCAGACGAATGCGCCGGTCTTCGGTTGCTCGAGCCCCACCCGCCGTGGGTCTTGAGCAGGTGATGGCGACGGCACAGCGCTCCGAGGTTCCCGTCGGAGGTGCTGCCCCCGCTGGCGAACGAAATGGTGTGGTCGAGGTCGCAGCTCGCCGCCGCGGCGTTGCAGGTCGGCATGACGCACGTGCCGTCTCGTAGCCGGATGATCTCGGCGAGCTCGGCCGGCGGCCGGTAACGGGTCCGTCCGTAGTCGACGATCCGTCCCGAGGCTGGGTCCGTCAGGAGTCGCCGCCAGGTGGAGTGCGGGTCAGCGGCGATCCGACGGGCTTGGTCGGGGGTGATCGCTCCGTACCCGGAGAGCGTGGCGGCCACCGTGTCATCGCCGGACAGGACACTGAGCGGCACGGTGATGTGGACCGTCGGACCACGCCGCGGGGCTGGCCGTTCCGGACGGCCGACGCCGGGGCAGAGGACCGCGTCGAGCAGCGCGTCGGCTCTCAGCTGGTCGATCGTGCGAGCGTCACCTGCTGCGGCCGCAGCCCGCGCCGCGCCGTGGAGCGCCTGATCGATTGCGATGGCGTCCGCTGCCGACAGCACGGCGTAAAGGCTCGCCATCCCGTCGGGGAGGACCCGCGGTCGGCACACGCGACGGTCGGCGGTCGCCGCGGCGTGCCGGCAAGCGGCGTCTCGAGGATCCACGTCGATCAGGGCCGCCTGCACGTCGCCACTGAGCTGGCTCAAGGTGCGTGACCCTGCCCGCGGGAGGACCCGATCTTGCACCTCGAGGGCCACTGGGATCGCCGTGTGCTCCAGGGCTTCCACGATGAGGTGCGCCTTCGCCTCGTCGATGGTGCCGGCGCGCAGGGCGTCCACCGTGTCCGAGAGATGTGCCTCGCCGCCGCGGGCCAGGCGCACCATCCGCTCAGCCCTCCGCCTGGTGACTCCGAGACGAAGCGACAGCTCATCCGGAGCCAGGCCATAGGCCCGCTGTCGCGCGGACACCTCCGCGGCATCCGGCCAGGTCGGGTTCTGCGACGGGCGGCCGGCGAGCACGGCGACGGCGTCGGCCTGACGAGCTCGGACCCATCCGGCCAGTCGCTCCCAGCCGGCAACCAGTTCCAGGAGGTCGTCGTCGTCGAGCGAGCCCGCGTCGGCTGCGTCGAGCCGGGCAGCGAGCACCAAGCCCGGAGGCTCCTCCGCGGACCTGGTGCGCGGATCGAATGAGCACGCGACTGCAGTATCGAACACGTGTTCGAGTCTATCGAAGACCGCCGACAAACCAGGAGAAATCGGGAGAAACGCGGACATGGCACGGCTGGCACCGACTGTGGAGGCGTCGCCCCCCATGCGCCGCCCGCCACCGGCAACGCGCCAACGCGCCACCGCCACCGCGGCACCGGCAACGCGTCGCGCGGAATCCGGCGGCGGGCGGCGGCGCGGGAGGTTGCCCCCAACCACGCCCCTGCCCCCAGCCGGATCCCGTTAGAATCGCCCTCGTGATCTCCCGCATCGATCTTCGAGGCCGCACCCTGTCCACCCGCGAGCTGACGGCCGCCCTGCCGCGCGCCGAGCTCGACGTCGAGGCCGCCCTGGCGCAGGTCGAGCCGATCGTGGCCGACGTCCGCGAGCGAGGCGCCGTCGCCCTCCGGGACCTCGCCGAGCGCTTCGACCACGTCCGTCCGCGAGAGCTCCGGGTCAGCCGTTCCGCCCTCAGCGACGCGCTCGCCGCGCTCGACCCGGCGGTGCGCGCCGGGCTCGAGGAGGCGATCATCCGGGTCCGCGCCGTGCATGCGGCGCAGCGTCCGCAGAACTTCTCGGTGGACCTCGCGCCGGGCGCCCAGGTTCGCCAACGCTGGGTGCCGGTGGGCCGCGTCGGCCTCTACGTGCCGGGCGGCCTGGCCGTCTACCCGTCGAGCGTGGTGATGAACGTCGTCGCCGCCCAAGAGGCCGGGGTGCCGTCCCTCGCCGTCGCGAGCCCGCCGCAGAAGGACAACGACGGTCTCCCGAACGCCACCATCCTGGCGGCCTGCGCACTGCTCGAGATCGACGAGGTGTACGCCGTCGGCGGCGCCCAGGCCATCGCCATGTTCGCCTACGGTGCGGACGGCTCCGAGCCGGTGGACGGCGCGGTGCTGTGCGAGCCGGTGGACGTCATCACCGGCCCCGGGAACGTCTACGTGGCAGCCGCCAAGCGCGTCGTGCGCGGCGTCGTCGGGATCGACGCGGAGGCCGGGCCGACCGAGATCGCCATCCTGGCCGACGCCGGAGCGGACCCCGCGCACGTCGCCACCGACCTGGTCAGCCAGGCCGAGCACGACCCGATGGCCGCATCCGTGCTGGTCACGGACTCGGAGGAGCTCGCGCGTGCGGTGGAGGCCGACCTCGAGACCCGCGTCGCGAGGACCAAGCACGCCGAACGCGTCCACACGGCCCTGTCCGGCCCGCAGTCCGCGATCGTGCTGGTGGACGACATGGAGCAGGGCTTGCGGGTGGTCGACGCGTACGGCGCCGAGCACCTCGAGATCCAGACCGCCGACGCCGCCGCGCTCGCCCAGCGGGTCCGGAGCGCCGGCGCGATCTTCGTCGGCCCGTACTCGCCGGTCTCGCTCGGCGACTACATGGCCGGCTCGAACCACGTGCTGCCCACCGGCGGTTGCGCGCACTACGCGTCCGGCCTCGGGGTGCACTCGTTCGTCAAGGCCATCCAGGTGATCGAGTACAGCGAGGACGCCCTGCGCGAGCTTGCCGAGCGGATCGTCGCGCTCGCCGACGCCGAGGACCTGCCGGCGCACGGCGAGGCCGTCCAGGTGCGTTTCGAGTAGGCAAGCTCGACCCAGGCGCGGTGCCGGCCCGAGGCAGCGCATCACGTTTTCGCTGGACGCTCCTCACTAGACTCGCGGCATGCCCGCCCCCCTGCCACTGCGCCCGGAGCTCCGCGGCCTCGAGCCCTACGGGGCGCCGCAGCTCGACGTGCCGGCGCGGCTCAACGTGAATGAGAACCCGTACCCGCCGAGCGAGACGGTCGTCGCGGACATCACCGCCCGCGTCGCGGCGGCGGTGCGTGGCCTCAACCGCTACCCCGACCGCGATTTCCTCGACCTGCGCGCCGACCTGGCCGCTTACCTCGCCGGTGAGTCGGGCGCAGACTTCCTGACCGCCGAGCAGATCTGGGCCGCGAACGGCTCCAACGAGGTCATGCTGCACGTCCTGCAAGCCTTCGGCGGCCCCGGGCGCACCGCGCTCTCGTTCGCGCCCACCTACTCGATGTACCCGGAGTACGCGCGGGACACCTCGACCGAGTGGGTGGTCGGACGCCGCGCGGAGGACTTCACGCTCGACATCGGGCCCGCCGTCGCGATGATCGCCGAGGTCCGTCCCTCGGTGATCCTGCTGGCCAGCCCGAACAACCCGACCGGTACCGCGCTGCCCCTCGAGGCGGTCGAGGCCGTGGCCGACGCCGCGGCCGAGGTCCCGGGAGGCGCCGTCGTCGTGGTGGACGAGGCGTATGCAGAGTTCAGGCGCACGGGCACACCGTCGGCGCTCGCGCTGCTGCCCCGCTACCCGCACCTTGCAGTGAGCCGGACGATGTCGAAGGCGTTCGCGCTGGCCGGTGGTCGGGTCGGCTACCTGGCCGCCGCGCCGGAGATCGTGGACGCGCTGCGGGTGGTGCGATTGCCGTACCACCTCTCCGCCGTGACCCAGGCGGTCGCTCGCGGTGCGCTCGCGCACGCCGACGAGCTGCTCGCCCAGGTGGACACCCTGCGCACCGAGCGCGACGCCACCGTGGCCTGGCTCGCCTCGCGAGGTCTGCGCGTCGCGGACACGGACGCGAACTTCGTGCTGTTCGGGACGTTCGACGACGGGCACACCATCTGGCGCGGCTTGCTGGAGCGTGGCGTGCTGATCCGGGAGACTGGTCCGGACGGATGGCTGAGGGTGTCGATCGGCACCCCGGCGGAGATGACGGCGTTCCGGGACGCCCTCGTGGAGGTGGCTGGACTGTGAAGGCTTCGGGCAAGCGCACCGCGCGGATCGAACGGAAGACGTCGGAGTCGAACGTCGTCGTCGAGCTGGACCTGGACGGGACCGGGAAGACCGACATCTCGACCACGGTGCCGTTCTATGACCACATGCTGACCGCGCTCGGCAAGCACTCGCTGATCGACCTGACCGTCAAGGCGACCGGCGACACGCACATCGACGCCCACCACACCGTCGAGGACGTCGCGATCGCCATCGGCGAGGCACTCCGTGAGGCGCTCGGCGACAAGGTCGGCATCGCGCGCTTCGGCGACGCCGCCGTGCCGCTCGACGAGGCGCTCGCGCAAGCCGTCGTGGATGTGTCCGGGCGGCCGTACTTCGTGCACACCGGCGAGCCGTCCGGTCAGGAGTACCACCTGATCGGTGGGAACTTCACCGGTTCGCTCACCGGCCACGTGCTCGAGTCGATCGCGCACCACGCCGGAATCTGCATCCACATGCGGGTGCTCGCCGGACGCGACCCGCACCACATCGTCGAGGCGCAGTTCAAAGCCCTCGCCCGGGCGTTGCGGGCCGCGATCGCCCCCGACCCGCGGGTGGAGGGCGTCCCGTCCACCAAGGGCGCGCTGTGACCGCTGAGACCGGCCCGCTCGCCGTCGTCCTCACCCAGGTCGCGGTCGCGGATGGGCTGGCAGCGGCGTGCGCGCTCGGGAAGGTGGCCGTCGACGTCGTGCCCAGCCCGATCGGCGCGTTCGCGGTGTGCCGCGACCCGGACGAGGACGGCGCCGCCCAGGCGGCCGGGGTGATCTCGCAGCTGCTCAAGCAGATCCCGGTCGTGCTGATCGAGCGGCGCGACGGACAGGTCAGTGCGTCGCGCTGGGAGCTGGGGGAGCGGGTCGCCGACCTGGTGCCGGGCCTGATGCTCGACGGCGCGCCGGACGAGCTCGAGGACCTGATGCTCGGGACGCGGACGGTCGCCGACTTCGACGGCGTTGTCTCGAGTGTGGGGATGTCCCGGTTGAAGGCGATGCGGGTGCTCGCCGGTGCGGCGCGACGCGCCAAACGGGCGAGGTCGACGCAGTGAGCGCCCAACCGCGCGTCGTCGTCCTCGACTACGGCTTCGGCAACGTCCGGTCCGCGGTCCGCGCGCTCGAGCGGGTGGGCGCGCAGGTCGAGCTGACGGCCGATGCCAAGGCCGCCGCGGAGGCCGACGGCCTCGTCGTCCCCGGGGTCGGCGCCTTCGCCGCCGTGATGAAGGGCCTTGAGGCCGTCCGCGGCCCGCAGATCATCGGGCGGCGCCTGGCCGGCGGTCGCGCGGTGCTCGGGATCTGCGTCGGGATGCAGGTGATGTTCGAGACCGGCGTCGAGCACGGGGTCGCCACCCCGGGCCTGGGCGAGTGGCCCGGGGTCGTCGACCGGCTCGAGGCGCCGATCGTGCCGCACATGGGCTGGGCCACGGTCGAGCCCGCGCCGACGTCGCGCCTCTTCCGCGGCATCGAGGACGAACGGTTCTACTTCGTGCACTCCTATGCCGCGCGGAGCTTCCCGCTCCTCGAGGCGGGCGACGCCGCGTTCGTGCCGCCCGCCGTCACCTGGGCCGACCACGGTGGACCGTTCGTCGCGGCCGTGGAGAACGGTCCGCTCAGCGCCACCCAGTTCCACCCGGAGAAGTCCGGCGACGCAGGTGCCCAGCTCTTGGCCACCTGGGTCGAGAGCCTTCGCTGAAGCGCGCGCGACCCTCAGCGGCGTCGCAGCAGCGACCGCGCAACGCAGATCGCCGCGAACGAGCCAAGGATCTGACATCCGAGGATCGCCCGGTTGACGTCGATCGCCGGCCGCCAGTGCACACCGCTGTCATCCACCACGTACACGCCAAGCGCGTGCACCCGCACGCCGAATCCGCTCCCGCCGCCGAAAGCCCGGTGTGATGCGACGTCGTCGGGCACGTCAGCCGCCTCGTCCGGGTCGGTCTCCACCGCGCCGTCCGGGGCGCCCGCCGACTCGACCGAGTCCGTGCCGTCGCGGGCCGGGCGCTCGTCCTGCCCGCCGCCACCACCGGCCCCGCCCCACACCTTCGCGACCGGGATGATCGTCACCCCGTTCGCGGTGTACGGCTCGCCGAATACCCGGCGGATCGTCAGGGTGTCGCTCGCGACTCGGGCAACCGTCGCCGGGTCGAAGGGGATGTTCTTCATCGCTGCTCCTCGGGTCGTCGTGCGCGGACGCCGCCACCCTCGCAGAGGCGGCTCATTGGTCCAGTCTGCGCTGATCCGGCATCCTTGACCTGCCCGGACCTCTGAGAGGAATGCCATGAGTGAGCGTCTCGTCCTGCTTCCCGCCGTCGACGTTGCGGGCGGTGAGGCCGTACGCCTGGTCCAAGGCGCGGCCGGGTCCGAGACCTCCTACGGCGACCCGCTCGCCGCGGCGCTCGACTGGCAGGCCGGTGGCGCCGAGTGGGTGCACCTCGTCGACCTCGACGCCGCGTTCGGGCGCGGATCGAACGCCGCCCTGCTCGCTGACGTCGTCGCCCAGCTCACCGTCCAGGTCGAGCTCTCCGGTGGCATCCGCGACGACGCGACCCTCGAGCGCGCCCTCGCGACCGGCTGCCGGCGAGTGAACCTCGGCACCGCCGCGCTGGAGAACCCCCAGTGGACCGCCGAGGTGATCGGCTCGTACGGCGACCGGATGGCCGTCGCGCTGGACGTCCGCGGTACCACGCTCGCCGCGCGTGGCTGGACCCGCGAGGGCGGGGAGCTGTGGGACGTGCTCGAGCGCCTCGATGCGGCTGGGTGCGCCCGCTATGTGGTGACCGATGTGACCAAGGACGGGACCCTGCGCGGACCCAACACCGAGCTGCTCGCCGAGGTGTGCCGCCGCACGAAGGCGCCGGTGATCGCGTCCGGCGGTGTGTCCAGCCTGCACGACCTGCTTGCCCTGCGCTCCCTGGTGGACGACGGCGTCGAGGGCGCGATCGTCGGCAAGGCGCTGTATGCGGGCGCGTTCACGCTCCCCGAGGCGTTGGACGTCGCGGGCCGACCGTGAGAGAGGCCGACTCCGCCGGGCAACCTTGGGCCGGCCGCACGCTGAGCGCGTCGCCCTTCGCAGCCGACGACGGCGCGGCTGATCCGGCCGCGCTGGACGCCCTGACCGCTGCGGTCGATGGACGGCTTGCGGCGAGCGAGGTGGTGTCCACCCGCGTCGACGCGCTCGAGCTTCGGTTCCGCGAGGACGGTGCCGCGGGGGCCTGAGGCCGGACCCTGGTCCGTGGAGGTCAGGCTGGGCCCTCTGTGCTTCGGTCGGCTCTGCTCCTCGGCCGGCTCACCGGCATGCGGGAGCGGTGCTGAAGGACGACGTGTCGGCGAGCAACTTCTTGAGCGTGCTGACCGGCACCACGTAGCTCTGGTTGGCCGCGTTCTTCGCGTACACGACCCCCACCACTCGTCCGTCGGAATCGAGCACGGCCGAGCCCGAGCTGCCCGGCTCGACCTGCGCGTCGGTGACGAGGACCTCGCCGAGGTTCGCGTGCAGCGGGTCGGTCGTCTCGTCGATCACTCGGCCCGTGGTGATGGTGAGCTCGCCGCCCATCGGGTAGCCGACGACGGAGATCGCATCGCCGCGGACCGGGTCGCGATCCGCCAGGTCGGGGAAGGCCGGGAGCGCGGTGGCGGTCCGGACGATCGCGAGATCCGCGAGGGTTGCGGTGCTCGCCGCCGTCGCCGCGATGTCGCGACCGTCGTAGGTCGAGATCTGGATGGCCGCCGCGTTCACGACCACGTGCCGATTCGTGATGAGCGTGGTGGCGTCGATGGCGAAGCCTGACCCGGTGGACAGCGAGTTGCACCCCACGTTGCGGATCCGGACGGCGATCCGCCTGGCGGCGTCGAAGCCATCGGGGGAGAGGTGCCCCCGTGAGGTGGTCGAGGTCGCGTCGTCCGTCGGCACGAAGCCGGTCGGCATCGGTCCGGGAAGCGCAGGGAGAGCCGCGCAGCCGGCCAGGGCGACGACGCTCGCAACCAGAACAGCAGCGAGAACTGGTCTCCGCCGTCTCATTTACGCAGCTCTTGCTGCAAGGAAGCGTTGGCGTCGGTCGCGGTCTGGCAGTACCCCGCGACGTCGGTGCCGAACTGCGCGAGCTCCGTCGGGTTGTACGCGGCCGCGTTCCCGAGGTAACCGATGTACTGCTGCTGGCCCGCGATGCACTTGTCCATCGCTGCCGCCACCTGCGCAGCCGCGGCTGTCGCACGGGCCTGGTAGTCAGCGAGACTTCGCTGTGCCTCGCGGTCGTCGCCGAGCTGGGCCTTCTCGTCCGCGAGCTGAGTGATCCGCGTCTGCGCGGTTGCGAGCTGGGCCGTCACCGAGTCGAGCTGACTCTTCGACGCCTGGAGATCGGCTCTCGCCGCGCTCAGCTGAGATCCGAGATCCTTCGAGGCCCGGTCGAGCTCCGCCGCGCGGTGCTGCCAGGCGTTCGTCGTCGCCAGCAGGTAGCCCGCCAAGGCGAGAGTTGCCGCGACCGCGAGGGTGAGTGCCCAGATCCAGAACCGTGGGACGCGATGGCCCTTCACCTTCGGGTCCGGCGCGGCGGCGGCCACCGGAGCAACCGCGGGGAAGGGATGGAATGCCACCGTCGGCGGCCCGACGCGCGTGATCGGCTGCGTGACGGGTGACGGTTCGTGCTCCACGGTGCTCAGGATAGGTACCCGAGGTGCGCCCGCGGGGGCAGTCCACCCCAAAGGGTTCCGGTCACCGGCCCCGTGAGCTTCTCGCCGGGCCCGTCGCCGAGCGCATCCGGGAACGGCGACGCCTCTCGGAACGCGAGCTGGAGGCTGCGGAGTCCGTCACGCAGCGCGCGGGCGTGGTGCTCGCCGATCTCCGGCGCCCCGGACGTGACCAGCCCGGCCAGTGCGGTGATGAGCTTGCGCGCCTCGTCCAGGTCCATCAGGTCGGAGCCGCGGGTCGCGGCGGTGTCCGGTGCGAGCCCGACCTTGACCGCGGCGGCGCTCATCAGGTGAACCGCGGCGGTGGTGATGACCTCGACCGCCGGGACCTCCGCGATGTCGCGAACCTGGGCGTCGTCGGATCCGTCGGGCAGCTCGGGCGTCGTGTCTGGCATGGCCCAGATCCTCTCACCGGACCAGGGCGGGGCCCGCACCGGCTCGGCGCGGCCCCCGCCCTCCCGGACGTGATCGATCAGGCCAGGTTCGCCCGAAGCTTCGCGCCCAGGCCGGCGTCCACCTGGGTCCAGTAGTCGATCGCTCGTTCGCGGATCGCCGGGCTCTTGACCGCGCCGACGTGGCCGGTGATGGTCACGAGGAAGCGCTCGCGCGCCGCGTCGTCGAAGACCTCGCGGTACAGCGTGCCCGCCTGGCCGAAGTCGTCGTCGTCGCGGTGCAGGGTGGCAGCGGCGCGCTGGAGGTCCCCGTCCGACTCCCAACCGGGCGAGTCAGCAGCACGCTCCGGGTCAGCGGCGGGTCCGCCCAGCGAGTTCGGTGCGTACACCGGCACCGTCGGCGCCGAGAACGCGGACCGCATGTTCCCGTCCTTGCTGTACGAGTGGACCTCGGACTTCGGGGCGTTCACTGGCAGCTGGGCGGAGTTGGCACCGACGCGATAGCGCTGCGCGTCCGCGTAGGCGAAGATCCGCGCGAGCAGCATCTTGTCGGGGCTGACGTCGATCCCGGGGACGAGGTTGCTCGGTGCGAAGGTGGCTTGCTCGATGTCTGCGAAGTAGTTCTCCGGGTTGCGGTCGAGGCGCATCGTGCCGACCTTGATGAGCGGGTAGTCCGTGTGCGGCAAGATCTTGGTCACGTCGAACGGGTTGAAGCGGTAGCCCGCGGCGTCGGCGTACGGCATCACCTGGATGTACAACGTCCAGCTCGGGAACTCGCCACGCCCGATGGCGTCGTACAGGTCGCGGATGTGGACGTCGGCGTCCGTGCCGGCCAGCTTCTCGGCCTCGTCGGCGGGCATTGCCTTGACGCCCTGGTCGGTCTCGAAGTGGTACTTGACCCAGACCCGCTCACCCGCGGCGTTGATCCACTGGTAGGTGTGCGAGCCGTAGCCGTTCATGTTGCGCCAGGTGGCGGGGATCCCACGGTCACCCATCAGGTAGGTGACCTGGTGGGCGGACTCGGGAGACAGGCTCCAGAAGTCCCACTGCATGTCGTTGTCGCGCAGGTGGCTACCTGGCAGGCGCTTCTGGGAGTGGATGAAGTCGGGGAACTTGATGCCGTCCCGGATGAAGAAGACCGGCGTGTTGTTGCCGATCAGGTCGTAGTTGCCCTCGGTCGTGTAGAACTTCATCGCGAAGCCGCGCGGGTCGCGCCAGGTGTCGGGGGTACCGGCCTCGCCGGCGACGGTCGAGAAGCGAGCGAGCATCGGGGTGGCGACCCCGGGCTGGAAGAGCGCCGCGCGGGTGTACTGGCTGACGTCCTCGGTGGTGGTGAAGGTGCCGAATGCCCCACCGCCCTTGGCATGCACGATGCGCTCGGGCACCTTCTCACGGCTGAACTGGGCCAGTTTCTCGACCAGGTAGTGGTCGTGCAGCACGGTCGGGCCGTCGGCGCCGACGGACCGCGAGTGCGCGTCCGAGGCGACCGGGCCGCCGGCATCGGTCGTGGTGAACGGGGTGTCCGACACGGGGATTCCTTTCCTAGCGATGGCACCGGGCGGGAGGTCTCGCCCGGCGGGTTCTGGGTTCGCGTGGAGCGAGCCGGTCGAGGATCAGGCGGCGGACTTGACGCCACAGCTCGGGCAGAGCCCCCAGTAGGTGACCTCGGCCTCGTCGATCGCGAAGCCGTGGCTCGAGCTGGGGGTCAGGCACGGGCTGGGGCCGATGGCGCAGTCGACGTCGTCGATCGCGCCGCAGGACCGGCACACGACGTGGTGGTGGTTGTCCCCGGTGCGTCGCTCGTAGCGCGCGGGATGGCCCGCGGGCTCGATGCGTCTCAGCAGCCCGACGTCGGCCAGTGCCTTGAGGCCTGAGTAGACCGCCTGCACCGAGACGGAAGGGAGCGAGGCGCGCACCGTGGTCAGCACGGCGTCGGCGTCGGCGTGGGGGAGTTGGCGTACGGCCTCGAGCACCGCGCGTCTCGGGGCGGTGACACGCAGCCCGCTCCGGCGCAGCTCCTCGGTGTCGTCCACGAGTCCAACCTACGCCTATTCTGGAATCATTCAAGAATAGTGGAAGGCGTCCGCCCGAAGCCGCGACGGGCGGGGACGGTGCCCCACGGACCTACGATGCCGGGCGGGTGGCCGGTCGGCGGGTGCTACCCTTGCTGGTTGACCGACCGGTGGGCCCGTTGCGCATCACGCGCACAGACCTCATCGGCGCACAAGTGGAGCCCATCCCACCCGAGCACCGACCGCCCTCTTGGGGCAACAGGAGCAGGGTCCCGGTCCGTGGTGAGGTCGTGCACGCGACAGCACCGATTGGTTCGCATGCGCGGACCATGGATCGCTTGGCCCCCACCTGTGACCAGGGCGGGGGCCTTCCTCGTGTCTGGCGGTCCACCGACGAGCACGAGGAGCACCACATCACCGAGCCCCGCATCAACGAGCGGATCCGCGTACCGGAGGTCCGCCTGGTCGGCCCGAACGGCGAGCAGGTCGGCATCGTCCGCGTGGAAGACGCCCTGAGACTGGCACAAGAGGCCGACCTCGACCTGGTCGAGGTGGCACCTGAGGCACGTCCGCCGGTCTGCAAGCTCATGGACTTCGGCAAGTTCAAGTACGAAGCGGACATGAAGGCGCGCGAGGCGCGCCGGAACCAGGCCAACACGGTCCTCAAGGAGATCCGGTTCCGCCTCAAGATTGACCCGCACGACTACGGCACCAAGAAGGGCCACGTCGAGCGGTTCCTCAAGGCGGGCGACAAGGTCAAGGTGATGATCATGTTCCGGGGCCGCGAGCAGTCGCGCCCGGAGATGGGCCTGCGGCTGCTGCGCCGGCTCTCCGACGACGTCGTCGACATCGGCTTCATCGAGAGCGCGCCGAAGCAGGACGGCCGCAACATGATCATGGTGCTCGGCCCGGTCAAGAAGAAGGCCGACGCCAAGAGTGAGCAGCGCCGTCGGGCACAGGAGACGGTGACGACGAAGTCGCCGACTGCTGCGCCGGCGGCGGCGCAGGCAACCGACGCACCCGTGAGCGCCGAGGTTGAGGCTCCGCAGGTTGAGGCTCCGCAGGTTGAGGCTCCGCAGGTTGAGGCTCCGCAGGTTGAAGCGCCGGCAGCGGTTGAACCGACCGTGGTCGAGGCCCCCGCAGTTGAGGCCCCCGCAGTTGAGGCCCCGGTGGTCGAGCCCCCGGTGGTCGAGCCCCCGGTGGCGGCCGCACCGCCAGCAGCGGCGGCGGCGACCGCTCCGGCCCGCACTGCCGTGCCCAAGCCCGTGGCGGCTCGACCGGCTGCGGCGAAGCCCGCCGCGGCCGCGTCGTCGGCAGCCAGACGCACGACGGTCAAGCCGACACCCGCGAAGACCGCCGCTGATGACGCTCCCGAGACGGCATCGGCCGTCAAGGCGACGCCCGCCGCCAAGGCAGCACCGAAACCCCGCGCGACCAAGGCCTCACCGGCCAGGGACGCCTGAGCAGTACTGACAACGGTGCCAACCGGCACCACCACGAACCAGTCGTGCCCAACCGGACACGACCCGACGGAGGAGATCCGGCAGCCATGCCGAAGAACAAGACGCACTCCGGTGCGAAGAAGCGCTTCCGGCTGACGGGGACGGGGAAGGTCATGCGTGAGCAGGCCAACGCCCGCCACCTGTTGGAAGGAAAGTCGAGTACCCGGATGCGTCGCCTGGCACAGGACCAGGAAATGTCCGGAGCAGACGTCAAGAGAATCAAGAAGCTGCTCGGTAAGTGATGCTCCCGGCGCGCAACCCGCGCCGCTAGTCGCCCATACCAGCACCCGATACGCAAGGAGCATCACGTGGCACGCGTGAAGCGGGCAGTCAACGCCCACAAGAAGCGCCGTACGACCCTTGAACGCGCCAGCGGCTACCGCGGCCAGCGTTCGCGTCTCTACCGGAAGGCGAAGGAGCAGGTCACCCACTCGCTCGTCTACGCCTACCGGGACCGCAAGGCCCGCAAGGGCGACTTCCGCAAGCTGTGGATCCAGCGGATCAACGCGGCGGCGCGCCTCAACGGTCTGACCTACAACCGGTTCATCCAGGGCCTGAAGATCGCCGGCGTCGAGGTCGACCGCCGCGTGCTCGCCGACCTTGCGGTGAACGACGCCGCGGCCTTCGCGACGCTGGTCAAGGTCGCGCAGGAAGCCCTGCCGGCCAACACGAGCGCCCCGGCCGCCTGAGTCGTCGCACGAACGACGTCGTGGACGAGCGTCTGGACGCGCCCGTACTGACCAATCCCGGCAGTGACCGGGTGAAGGCGGTGCGGGCGCTGTCGGGGCGCTCGACGCGCGCCCGTTCGGGTCGATTCGTCGCGGAAGGCCCACAGGCCGTTCGCGAGGCGGTGCGATTCGCGGCCGGTGCGGTCCGGGACGTCTATCTGACGCCCGACGCGGCCGAGCGGTACCCGGAGATCGCCGCCGAGGCGCGGGATCGCGGGTTGCACCTGCACGTGGGCACGGACGAGGTGCTCGCGACGATGAGCCCGGACTGCCAGGGTGTGCTCGCGGTCGTGAACACGCCGACCGCGTCGCTCGACGACGTCCTCGCGGCCGGGCCG
>JADGOR010000094.1 GCA_017882855.1 Cellulomonas sp.
TCCTTGGGCCGCGACGAACTCGACCGAGTCGAGCATCAGGTACCGCGGGAACCAGGTCGGGTCGTACTTGGCGTTGAACCGCCACAACGACTCGACCTGAGCGTGTCCCGAGATCCGCTGGATCGCCGCCCGCGAGGCCCTCGCGGCCGGCGACTGACGATCCCCGGCGACGACCTCGCGAAGTACCGCGAAATTGAGGCTGAGCGCCCGGCCGCCCGACTCCGCGACGTGCCGGATGGTCTCGATGATCGCGAAGTCCGTGAGGCCGTTCGGCAGCTGCTCGTCCCGGTTGCTGCGCATCACGTCGAGCGACCAGCCCTGCAGACCGGGTGCCGGCGCCCACTGGATGAAGGCCTGCGGAACACCCTCGCGGTCCCGGACCACGGTCAGCATCAGCTCGGAATCCGCGGGGTCGAACATTCGCGAGAGAGTCATTGAGAACCCGCGCTCTGCGTCCCCGCGGCGATTCGCCGTCGCGATCTGCTCGAGCGATGCGCGAGTTGCGTCGTCGAGGCCCGCGATGTCGAGGAACGCGGCCGTGAAGCCCGCCCGCCGCACCCGGCCGGATGCCTGCCGCAGACTCTTCCTCGGGTGCCCCTCCAAGGAGAACTCCCGACAGTCGACGATCGCCTCGTCGCCCAGGTAGACGCTGCGGAGTCCGCTCGCCTCGTAGACCGGCAGCCAGTCCTCGGCCGCGGCGACGACGGCGATCGACCAGCCGTGGCCCTCCGCATAGCGCAAGAAATCGTCCCAGACCTCGATCCGCTCGTCGGCCGGCCCGATCGGGTCCGGCGAGACCAGGCAGACGCCGCGGCGGACCGAGTGCGCCACGACGCTGTGCGCGGCGAAGAACCAGTCCTTGTCGTCACGCAGCGCGAAGTAGTCGAGGGTCCCGCTGCCGTGCCGGGCGATCAGGGCGCGGGCGCGCTCCCGCTCGACCTCGTGTGCGGCATCTGAGAGATGGCGCCCGACCCGGGGCGAGAGCAGCACCCACAGGAAGGTGCACACCAGCCCGAGACCGGTGGCGACCAGCATCGGCGTGACGAACCGCCCCACGCCCGGCAGCGGAAGCACACTGGTTCCGCCCAGGCGGCCCGCCACGGCTCGGACGGACTCCCCGACCCGCGGGTGGTGGCTCCGGCCGAGCGCCATCGTCAGCACCGTGCCGACCAGCACCGATCCGACCGCACCGCCGACGCCCACCACCACCGCCGACCGCACGGCCGACCTCGTCGGTAGCACCGGGAACGAGTGGCGCTGGGTGGCGAGCCAGCCGCCCGCCACGCCCGCCAGCACGGCCTCCTCGAGGTCGAGCCCCTTGGTCAAGTTCAGGAAGGCCGACAGGGCCAGCAGGATGAGGGTGCCCCCCCAGGCCAGGCGCTGGCCGCGCCGCAGCCCGCGCGCCATCAAGAGCAGCGCGAACGACACCAGGACCAGCGAAGTCGCCGCGATGCGGGCGATGTGGAACGGCACCAGCTCGAGGAGCAGCTCGAGGCGGCTGCGCAACGGCGGGGAGATCGCGGACACGATTCCGACGACACCGAGGACCGCGACGCCGGCGGCGGCGATCGTGCGCACCCGGTCACGACGTCGCAGCTGCGCCGAGGGTGTGATCACAGCGACCAGTCTGCCTCTTCGCACCGGGTCGTAGCTGATCTTCTGGGCCGAGGCATCGATCGTGGGAGATGATCGGGCGATGAACGACCTCACCCGCGCGGGACCGGCCGGCGTCCGGATCGATGAGCTGACCGGGCCGTTGCCGCCGACGCTCGAGGCGGCCGTGCGCTCCCTCGCGACCGACGCCGAGACCGCCGACGGGGTCGCGCCGCTGTCCGAGGCCGCGCTGCTCGCCCTGGGCGACCCGGAGGCCCGAGCCACCCATCTGCTCGCGCGCGAGAGCGACGGCCTCGACGCGGAGGCCGGTCGCGGACTCGTCGGGTATGCCGGCCTGGACCGATCGGACCCCGCCGATCCCGCCCTGCACCTCGTGGTCGCACCGGAGCGGCGGCGTCACGGCATCGGGAGCACCCTGCTGGCAAGGGCTCGCACCCTGGCGCAACCGAGCGTCTGGGCGCACGGCGCCCTCCCCGCAGCCCGGACGTTCGCCGACGCGCGTGACCTCGCCGTCGTCCGCGAGCTCTGGGTGATGCGGCGCGAGCTGAACAGTGAGCCGCCTGATCGACCCCAGCTCCCGGTTGGGGTCACCATCCGCTCGTTCGTCCCCGGGCGCGACGAGCAGGCGTGGCTCGCGCTGAACGCACGCGCCTTCGCCGACCATCCCGAGCAGGGCCGGATGACCCTGCACGACCTGCTCGCCCGCGAGGCCGAGCCGTGGTTCGACGCGCACGGGCTGCTGCTGGCCGAGCGCGACGGCGCCCTGCTCGGCTCGGTCTGGACCAAGGTCCACCCCGCCTCGGGCTTCGAGCCCGAGCTCGGCGAGGTCTATGTGCTCGGGGTGGACCCGGCAGCGCACGGACGCGGTCTGGGACGGTTGCTCGCCGTGCTCGCTCTGGCCCAGCTGAGCGATCGCGGGCTCGAGCTTGCGATCCTCTACACCGGGCCGGAGAACACCGCGGCCGTGCGGCTCTACCGGAGCCTGGGCTTCGACGTCACCGGAACGGACGTCCAGTACCGATGAGGTGTCGACAGCGCACCATTTGGTGACACCATGCCGGTATGAGCCAGAACCCGGTGGGCCGCCGACGCGACGCCGTGACGCGTCCGGCCAGTGCACCCCGCGGAGCCGGCGGTCCACGAAGCCGGATCGCCGCGCTGCACGCGCCCGTCGCGGAACCGGGCCCGCTCAACCAGGCCGAGGCCAGCGCCCCGTCGACCGGCGCAGGATTCCCCGACGACCGCTTCCTGGACCGCGAGATCAGTTGGCTGGCGTTCAACCAACGGGTGCTCGAGCTGGCCGAGGACGCGACGATCCCGCTCCTCGAGCGGGTCCGGTTCCTGGCCATCTTCGCCTCGAACCTGGACGAGTTCTTCATGGTGCGGGTGGCCGGCCTCAAACGCCGCATCGCGGCCGGTCTCGCGGTCACCTCGGCCGCCGGGATGAGCCCGCGACAGGTCCTCGAGAACATCGCCGAGCACGCGCACATCCTGATGGCCCGGCACGCACGGGTCTTCGCCGACGAGGTGCAGCCGGCGCTCGCCGCCGAGGGCATCACCCTGGTCCGCTGGGAGCACCTGGACGGGTCCGAGCAGGAGCGGCTCCAGAAGTACTTCCGCAAGCAGATCTTCCCGGTCCTCACCCCGCTCGCCGTCGACCCGGCCCACCCGTTCCCGTACATCTCGGGGCTCTCGCTGAACCTCGCGGTCGTCGTGGTGAACCCGGCGACCGGACGGGAGCACTTCGCCCGCGTCAAGGTGCCGCCGCTGCTGCCGCGCTTCATCGCGGTCGACGCGCGGGGGCGACCGAGCGCGCCGAGCGCGAGCGCCGCCGACCCGGAACGCGGCCCGACGTCGTTCGTCCCGGTCGAGGATGTCATCGCGGTGCACCTGGAAGCTCTGTTCCCGGGTATGGAGGTGCGCGAGCACCACACCTTCCGGGTGACCCGGAACGAGGAGGTCGAGGTCGAGGAGGACGACGCCGAGAACATCCTGCAGGCGATGGAGAAGGAGCTGTTGCGCCGGCGCTTCGGCCCGCCGGTGCGCCTCGAGCTCGCCGCGGACATCGCCCCGCGGATCAAGCAGCTGCTGACCCGCGAGCTCAGCGTCGAGCCGTCCGAGGTGTACGAGCTGGCCGCTCCGCTCGACCTGACCGGGCTCAACCTGATCGCGGACCTGGAGCGCCAGGACCTGCACTACCCGCGCTTCGTCCCGACCACCCACCGGCACCTCGCCGAGGTGGAGAGCGCGACGCCGTCGGACATCTTCGCAGCGATCCGGGAACGCGACGTGCTGCTGCACCACCCGTACGACTCGTTCTCCACCTCGGTGCAGGCGTTCCTCGAGCAAGCAGCGGCGGACCCGCGGGTGCTCGCGATCAAGCAGACGCTCTATCGCACCTCCGGCGACTCCCCGATCGTCGACGCGCTGATCGACGCCGCCGAGGCCGGCAAGCAGGTCCTTGCCCTGGTCGAGATCAAGGCCCGGTTCGACGAGCAGGCGAACATCACCTGGGCGCGCAAGCTCGAGCAGGCCGGCGTGCACGTCGTCTACGGCCTGGTCGGGCTGAAGACCCACTGCAAGCTCTCGCTCGTCGTGCGCCAGGAGCTGGACGGCTTGCGCCGGTACTGCCATGTGGGCACCGGGAACTACCACCCGAAGACGGCGCGGCTCTATGAGGACTACGGCCTGCTGACGTGCGACCCGGACGTCGGTCAGGACCTCACGCGGCTCTTCAACCAGCTCTCGGGCTACGCACCGAACACCGAGTTCCGCCGCCTGCTGGTCGCCCCCCGAGAGCTGCGGGTCGGCCTGATCGAGCGGATCGATCGCGAAGCGGCGGCCGCTGCGGCGGGCCGGCCGTCCTGGATCCGGATCAAGGTGAACTCGATCGTCGACGAGGCCACGACCGATGCGTTGTACGCCGCCTCGCGAGCGGGCGTGCCGATCGACATGATGGTGCGCGGGATCTGCGCGGTCCGGCCCGGCGTGCCCGACCTGAGCGAGAACATCCGGATCCGGTCCATCCTCGGCCGCTATCTCGAGCACTCGCGCGTCTTCGCGTTCGCGAACGACGGCGAGCCCGAGGTGTTCATCGGCTCCGCCGACCTGATGCACCGTAACCTCGACCGGCGGGTGGAAGCACTGATCCGGATCGACGACCCCGAGCACATCGCGGAGCTGCTGGAGATGATCGAGGTCTCGATGTCGGACGAGACCTCGTCGTGGCACCTCGATGCGTCCGGGACCTGGACCCGGCACCACCTCGACGATGCCGGTGAGCCGCTGCGCGACATCCAGCGCTCGTTCATCGCCCGCCAGCGCCGCTGGCCGGTTCGATGACGGCAGAACGCCGTCGCACGACCCCACTTCGTCGATCGCGGGAGGTCAGCCGGTGACTGCCGCCCGCCGCCCCCGCGTCATCCTTGCGGCGGGCGCGCTGGTCTGGCGGGTGCGCAAGAGCCGGCTCCAGGTCGCCCTGGTGCACCGCCCACGGTACGAGGACTGGTCGTGGCCCAAGGGCAAGACCGAGCTCGGCGAGACCCTCGCCGCGACGGCGGTCCGGGAGGTCGCGGAAGAGACCGGGCACCAGATCGTGCTCGGGATCCCGCTGCCCCGATTGACCTACCGCCTCGAGCGCGGCCTCCTCAAGGAGGTGCACTACTGGGCTGCCCGGGTAGCCACCGACGACGACGCCCCGGCAATCCGGGCGCGCGGCGAGATCCAGCCCGCACCCCGCGAGGAGATCGACGACGTCATCTGGCTCGATGCGGCGGACGCGCACGAGCGGCTCAGCCGCGGGGAGGACCGACGGCCGTTGGTGACGCTGGAGAACATGCATGCGAGAAAGCGGTTGGCCACCCGCGCCATCGTGGTGGCTCGGCATGGCCGGGCCCGTCGCCGGATCACCTGGACCGGCAACGAGGAGGCGCGGCCGCTCACCGAGGCCGGGCGGGTGCAGGCCACGGCGCTCATCCCGGTCCTGTCGGCCTTCGGGGTCCAAGAGCTCGTGTCCAGTCCGTGGCGGCGGTGCGCCGACACGTTCGCTCCGTACGTCGACGCCTCCGGGGCCACGCTCACGCCGCGTCCGGCGATCACCGAGCGGTCCTTCCGGGAGTCGCCGAGCGGCGCGGTCACCGTTGTCCGCGACCTGCTCGCCACCCACGTCGACCTCGCCGTGTGCACGCACCGACCGGTCCTGCCGGCGGTCATGTCGACCCTGGCCCGGAGCACCCGCCGTTGGACCGTCGGCACCCTTCCGCAGACGGATCCGTACCTGCGGCCGGGCGAGGCGCTCGTCGCCCAGGTCGCGGATGCCGGCAAGGGGCCGCGGATCGCGTCCATCGAGCGGGTGCTGCCGGGGGCGACCTACTAGATCCGGCGTGCGGCCCGCGCGGCGCCGGTGCTCACGATCGACCGGATCCCGTCAGCCCATGAACAAGTGCAGGATCCAGTACGTGATGGCGCCGACGAGGCCGGCCATCGGGATGGTGAGCAGCCACGCGACCGCGATGTTCTTCGCGACGCCCCAACGGACCGCCGAGAGCCTCTTGCTCGAGCCGACGCCCATGATCGCGGCGGTGATCGTGTGGGTGGTCGACACCGGTGCGTGGAAGGTGAACGCGCTGACGTACAGCACGACCGCCGCCACGCACTCGGCGACGAAGCCTCGGGCCGGGTCCAGCTCGATGATCCGCCGGCCGAGAGTGCGCATGACCCGCCAGCCACCGGAATACGTGCCGAGCGAGATCGCGGTGGCCGAGCACAGCTTGACCCACAGCGGGATGTCACTCGACGTCTGGAACCCGCCGGCGACCAGCGCGAGAACGATGACGCCCATCGTCTTCTGGGCGTCCTGCAGGCCGTGACCGAGCGCCATCGCCGCCGCGGAGGCGGTCTGTGCGAGCCGGAACCGCCGGAAGGCCCGCGACGGAGACGCCCGCCGGAAGATCCACAGCACCGCAACCATGAGCAAGAAGGCGACGACGAAACCGATCAGCGGCGACGCGACCATCGGGATGACGACCTTGTCGACGATCGCATCCCACTTGACGGTGATCCCGGATGCCACCCCGACTCCGGCGAGGCCACCGATCAAGGCGTGCGTGGACGACGACGGAAGTCCCAGCCACCAGGTGATGAGGTTCCAGGTGATCGCGCCGATCAGGGCGCTCAGCACGATCACGAGCCCGGCGTGCTTGGACG
>JADGOR010000040.1 GCA_017882855.1 Cellulomonas sp.
GCGTTCTTCTCCGCCGGGGTGAGCTCGGCGCTGGTCCGGGTGTCGCCGTCGGGCACCAGGATCGGGTCGTAGCCGAAGCCGCCGGTCCCGCGCGGCTCGTACGTCAAGGTCCCGTGGAACTCGCCGATCTCGACGTGCTCGAACCCGTCCGGGGTGACGAGAGCGGCGGCGCACGCGAAGTGCGCGGCGCGGTGCTCGGGCGCGACGTCGCGGAGCTGGTCGAGCAGCAGGCGCAGGTTCGCGACGTCGTCGCCGTGACCGCCGGCCCAGCGCGCCGAGAAGATGCCGGGCGCGCCGCCGAGCACGTCGACACAGAGCCCCGAATCGTCCGCGACGGCGGGCAGACCGGTGTGCGCGGCGAGCGCCCGGGCCTTGATCAGCGCGTTCTCCGCGAACGTCACGCCGTCCTCGCGCGGCTCCGGCGCTCCGACGTCGCCCGCCCCGACGATGTCCGCCGGGTCGAGCCCGGGGACCCGGCCGTCGAGGATCTCCCGCAGCTCGCCGAGCTTGTGGGCGTTGTGGGTGGCGAGGACGAGGCGGGCGCCCATGGTCACGCCCCGCGGTGGGCGACGCGGGTGATGGGCGCGGCGAGCGCCGCCGTCTGGATCGCGGCGAGCTCGATGGTGCCGCCGAGCGCCAGGTCGAGCAGCGCGTCGAGCTCGCGGCGGTCGAACGGCGCGGCCTCGGCGGTGCCCTGCACCTCGACGAACAGCCCGCGCCCGGTCACCACGACGTTCATGTCGGTCTCGGCGCGGACGTCCTCGACGTACGGCAGGTCCAGCATCGGCACTCCGTCGATGATGCCGACGCTGACCGCCGAGACCGAGTCGCGCAGCGGGGAGGTCGAGCCCTTGATCGCGCCGTGCTCGCGGCCCCACGCGACGGCGTCGGCGAGCGCGACGTACGCCCCGGTGATGGCGGCGGTGCGGGTGCCGCCGTCGGCCTGCAGGACGTCGCAGTCCAGCACGATCGTGTTCTCGCCCAGGGCGCGGACGTCGATGATCGAACGCAGCGAGCGGCCGATCAGCCGGGAGATCTCGTGGGTGCGGCCGCCGATGCGGCCCTTGACGGACTCCCGGTCGCTGCGGGTGTTCGTCGCCCGCGGCAGCATCGCGTACTCGGAGGTCACCCAGCCCTGGCCGGAACCCTTGCGCCAGCGCGGGACCCCCTCGGTGAACGACGCCGCGCACAGCACCCGGGTGCCGCCGAACTCGACGAGCACGCTGCCCTCGGCGGTGTCGAGCCAGCCGCGGGTGATCGTGACGGGGCGGAGCTCGTCGGGACGGCGCCCGTCGGCGCGCAGGATCGGGGTGCTGGGTGGGGTAGAGGTCATGCCCAGAACCCTAATGTGCGTCGCCGACTCCCCCACCTTCGAGTGGAGTGTTATGGCACAGGCGCGCCGTGGGCGGGTGCCATAACACTCCACTGGGGGGCTACAAGGTGATGACGAGACCGGGGAGGGCGAGGCCGAGGGCGCCGCCATAAACGGCGCGAGCCTCAGCGAGCGCGTCGGCCGGGTCGTTCCAGGCCGGGATGTGGGTGAGCACCAGCATCCGCGCACCGGCCCGGGTGGCGGTCTCGCCCGCGCGTCGGCCGGTCAGGTGGATGCCGCGCACGTCGTCGTCCCGGCCCTCCAGGAACGAGGCCTCGCAGAGCAGCACGTCCGCGTTGCGCGCGGCCTCGTCGAGCCCGTCGCACTCGTCCGAGTCGCCGCTGTAGGCGAACGTCACGGGCTGGGCCGGGTCGGCCTCGGACGGACCGGTGATGCGCACCGCGTAGGCCGGGACCGGGTGCTCGACCGCCGTCGGGAACAGCTCGAGCGGGCCGACCCGCACGGCCCGTCCCGGTTGCCAGACCGAGACGGTGAACTGGGCGGACATGTCCTCGCCCGGCTCGAGCCCGTAGGCCTCGCCGAGCCGCGAGGCCGTCCCGAACGGCCCGATGATCTCGATCGCGCCGGCCCGACGGGCCGGGTGGTAGCGGAGGTAGACCAGCAGACCCGAGATGTCGGCCACGTGGTCGGGGTGCAGGTGCGAGATGCCGATCACGTCCAGGTCGATCGGGTCGCAGTACAGCTGCAACGGCCCGAGAGCTCCGTTCCCCAGGTCGAGCAGCACCCGCCAGGTGCGGCCCTCGGCGTCGTCGGCCTCGACCAGGTAGCTGGAGGCGGCCGACGTCGGGCCCGGGAACGATCCCGCGCAGCCGACGACGGTGACCCTCATCGCAGCGCCTCCGCGCTCTCGACCGCCGCGACCTCCGGGCCGAGGAAGCGCCGCGCGAGCTCGTGGAACGCCTGGGCGTCACCGGTCGCGAGGAAGCGGTGGCTGGGCGGGCCGGCCGCCGGGTCGCGCTCGAGGTCGTGCGCGACGAGCGTCCGGAACACGTCCTTGGCGGTCTCCTCCGCGCTCGAGACCAGGGTCACGTCCTCGCCCATCACGTACGAGATCACCGCGGTGAGCAGCGGGTAGTGCGTGCAGCCGAGGACGAGCGTGTCGACGCCCGCGTCCCGGATCGGGTCCAGGTACTCGTGCGCGACGGCGAGCACCTCCGGCCCGGAGGTCACCCCGGCCTCGACGAACTCCACGAACCGCGGGCAGGCACGGGCGATCAGCTCGAGCCCCGGAGCGACCGCGAACGCATCCTCGTAGGCGCGGGACTCGATCGTCGCCCGGGTCCCGATGACTCCTACCTTGCCGGTGCGGCTCGCGGCCACGGCCCGACGCGCGGCCGGCAGGATCACCTCGACGACCGGCATGCCGCGTCCGACGGTGTACCGCTCGCGGGCGTCGCGCAGCACGGCGGCGGAAGCGGTGTTGCACGCGATGACGAGCATCTTGACGCCGGCCTCGACCAGCTCGTCCATCACCGCGAGCGCGTGGGCGCGCACCTCGGCGAGCGGCTTGGGGCCGTACGGGCTGTTCAGGGTGTCGCCGATGTACAGCACCGACTCGTTCGGCAGCTGGTCGAGGATCGCGCGCGCGACAGTGAGACCTCCCACCCCCGAGTCGAAGATCCCAATGGGCGCGTCGTTCACAGGGGCGAGCCTAGTCGCCGAGTTCGGCGGTCATGACCTCCACGAGCGACTCCTGCATCCACGTCAGGGCGATGTACACCGTCCCGAGCGAGGCTCGTACCGCTCGCACCTCGAGCTCGATCGCGGGGTCCGGCTCCGCCGGGTCGCCGAGCTCGTCGCCGCCGACGGGCGTGCCCGCGCCGTCCCCGACGGGCGCCGCGAGGGTCTGGTCGAGCTCGTCGTCCAGCGCGGCGAGAGTGTCGGCGTCCGCGAGCTCGTCGTAGAGCAGCGTCACGTCCTCGTCCGTCTCGAGGTCGAGCCGGTCGGCGAGGATCAGCCGGATGTCGGTCAAGGTCGCCGCCAGGTCACTCGCCTGCTCCGGTCGGACGACGAGCTCGAGCTCCGTGGCACCTGGCTCGAACGGCAGTCGGATCAGCGACTCCCACAGTGCGTGCAACCGGTCCCGCTTGGTCCGGCGCAGCTCGTCCTCGGTCAGGCGGCGGAACTCGGCTGCCAGGCCGGGGTCCTTCGACGCGTCCGGGAAGAGCCGGCGCACCCCGGTGTCGTCCGGCGGTTCCACGGCGTCGGGGTGCGGATCGAGCGAGGTCCAGGCGTCGGCGCCATCCGGCCGCGGGCCGTCATCGGGCGACGTCGGCGGCTCGTCCTCAGCGGGTGCCTGCGGCCCGTAACGCGAGCCGCTGGGCCGCGCGCCCGGCCGGTCCCCGAGGAGCTCCGCGACGTCGGCGACCACCTGGACGAGGACGTCGCGCTCGAAGGGGTCCAGCCGGGCGACGTAGCCGGCGGAGGTCCGCTCGAAGCCGTGCATCACTTGCCACCCTGGGTGAGCGTCGCCCACAGGCCGTAGGAGTGCATGGCCTGGACGTCGACCTCCATGGTCTCCCGGTTCCCGGTCGAGACGACGGCGCTACCGCCCTGGTGCACCTGGAGCATGAGGCGTTCGGCGCGCTCGTGGGGGTAGCCGAAGTAGGTCTGGAACACGTACGACACGTAGCTCATCAGGTTCACCGGGTCGTTCCAGACGACGGTGGCCCAGGCATCGTCCGGCAGAGTCTCCTCCGCAGCGCTGACGTCCTGCTCGAACTCGGTCTGCCCTTGCATCCGTCCAGCCTACGTGCGGGGACGCCGCACTGCTGAGAGTCGAGGCCGCCCCCGCTCCCGACTCAGCGGCCGCCCGCAGGCCCGCTGTCGCTGCCGCCGTCCTGCGGGCCGCGAAGGCCTTCGTAGATCTCCTTGCACACGGGGCAGACCGGGAACTTGTTCGGGTCGCGACCGGGCACCCAGACCTTTCCGCAGAGGGCGATCACGGGCTGGCCGGACAGCGCGGAGGAGAGGATCTTCTCCTTGCGCACGTAGTGCGCAAAACGCTCGTGGTCGCCGGGCTCGACCTCTTCGGCGACCTCTTCGCGTTCCAGCACGCTGGTGCTGGAACGGGTTCCAGGCTCTCCGTGCGGGTCGTCTGGACCGGGCTGGGGTTCGAACGGCTCGCTCATGCCGGAATTCTACGATGACCCCGGGGTACCTCCGGAACCCTTTCGGCAGGATATTTGCGGCCAATCTCGTTCAAGTGCCGGCCGCCGGGCGCCCCGTTCGTCAGGTCAATCGAGCCAGCACGAGCGCCTCGCGTCGTTCGTAGACCCGGCCGCCGATCACCACTCCGCGCCACAGCACCAGGGCGCCGCCGATCACGCCGACGGCCAGTACGACCCAACCGACGGACGGACGCCACCACAGCGCGAGCCCGAATCCCACCAGGACCGGCAGACTCAGCAGCCCGGTGATCACCGAGGTCAACAGCTGGGCGAGGATGCTCGCGCCCGCGGTCCCCATCTCGGTCGCGAACGGGCTCGCGCCCGCGGCGGCGACCCGGTACGGCATCGCCACGCTCGACACCGCGGAGACGGCCAGGCCGGCGGCCAGCAGCCCGAGGCCGGTCCCGAGAGCCGCGGGGAGCAGGTCCCAGCGATGCGCGATCCACGCTCCGGCGACGCTGCCGGCGGTCACGGCCGGGACGCCCCAGAGCAGCACCGCGATCGCCCTCCCGGCACGATCGGCGATGCCGGACGCCCCGGCAGCGAGGTGCATCCAGAACGCGGACCCGTCGAACGCCACGTCGTTGTGCCGACCCCAGCCCACCGTCCCCCCGATCAGGAGCGGCACCGACAGCGCGACGGACTCCGGTGCGGCCACGACCGTGGCCAACATCACCGCGATGAGGAGCGGCAGGGCGATCGCACCGATGAGGGCGGTCAGATAGCGCGGGTCGGCCAGCCAGTAGCGGCTGCTGCGGGCCGTGATGGCGAGGCCAGCCGCGACGCGCGGCGAGTGGGGCCGCGCACGGGTTCCGGCGAGCATCCGATCCGTACGTCGGCGGCCCTCCCCGCCGCGCAGCGGCGGGCTGACCATCGAGCGGGCCACCATCCGGGACCACAACCAGTACCCGAGCAACACGCCCGCGACGGCGACGGCGAGGTGCAGCATCGCGGCGACCCAGTCGCCGTCGGCGGCGAAGGCAGGTGCGGCCCAGACTGCACCGAACGGGGTCCAGGAGAGCACCTCCGAGACGGTCGGCACGCGCTCGAGAGCGGCCTCGAGGCCGAGGTGTCCCACCGCGAACAAGCTCGGCACGATGAACGCCAGGGTCAGGGCGCCGGTCACCGCGGTCGCCTCACGGGCCCGGCGTGAGCCGAGCAGTCGAGCCCCTCCCGTCGTCGCGAGGCGCGCGAGGAGCGAGGCGGTGAGCGTGGTCAGGACCGCGCAGACGACGACGAGAACCCGCACCCCTGGATCGGCGTCCCACCAGGCGATGGTCGGGCTGAGTCCGACCAGAGTCGTGAAGACGGCCGGGACACTGAGCAGACCCGCGACGAGCAATCCCGGCATCAACCGTTCGACCGGCACACCGAGGGTCGCGAACCTGGTCGGCTCGAGCGAGTCGTCGGAGCCGAAGACCAGGACCGGGACGAGCGCCCAGCCGAGCAGGACGAGCGAGCCGCCGATGGTCAGCACATCGTGACGGACCTCGGTGGACTGGCTCTGGAGCCAGACCATCCCGAAGGTCAGGCTCGGCAGCATCGTCAGGCCCCAGAACGCGCCCAGGCCGAGCATGACCGCCCGCCAGGGCTCCCGGCGAAGCTGGTGCCCGAGGATCCGGAGCTTCAGTCGGACGAGGGTCGCAACCACGACAGATCCTGATTGATGTCCTCGACCCCGATCAGGTCGACGAACCGACGCTCGAGGGCCACGCCACCACGCACCTCGTCGAGCGTCCCGGCCGCGACCACCCGGCCGGCGGCGACGACGGCGACCCGGTCACACACCTGCTCGACGAGCGACATCACGTGGCTCGACATGACGACAGTGCCACCGACCTCGACGAAGGTGTTGAGGATCCGGCGGATCGCTTGTGCGGAGATCGGGTCGACCGCCTCGAACGGCTCGTCGAGGACGAGCACACTCGGCGCGTGCACGAGCGCGCACGCCAGGGTGATCTTCTTCGTCATGCCCGCGGAATAGTCCGCCACGAGCGTCCCGCCGGCCGCGCCGAGGTCCAGGGCGGCGATCAGGTCGTCGCGGCGGCCGCGGACGACGTCGGGGTCCATCCCGCGCAGCAGGCCCGCGTAGCTGATCAGCTCGGCGCCGGTGAGCCGGTCGAACAGCCGGAGCCCGTCGGGCAGGATGCCGAGCATCGGCTTGGCCCGGCGCGGGTCCGCCCACAGGTCCACCCCGTGCACGTGGACCGTGCCGTGGTCGGGAGTCAGCAGGCCGGTCGCCATCGAGAGCGTCGTGGTCTTGCCGGCGCCGTTCGGTCCGACGATGCCGTAGAACGAGCCCACCGGGATGTCCAGGTCGAGCCCGGCGACGGCGATCGTCGCGCCGAAGCGCTTGTAGAGGCCGCGCATCGCGAGCGCGGGGGCGGGGGGTGCGGGGGCCGGGGCCGCGGGAGCCGAAGCCGGGACGCCCGGCGCGGGCTCGGGCAGGCCCGCGGGCGACTCGCTCATGGACGGAGGCTAACCCGCGCGAGCAGCGCCGCGTCGGTCGTCCAACCGAGAGCACCCGGATGGCCCACCGACGCCGTCGCGAGCTCCATCGCGTAACCGAGCGCGTCCTCCGGCGACCGCCCGACGGCGATTGCCGCGGCGAAAGCCCCGTGCAGCACGTCGCCGGCGCCGAGGGTGTCCACGATCGGCCCGGGCGGTGCGGTGACCGGGATCCTCCCGAGGAGAGCCGGTTGGCCGTGCGCCGCCGAGCCGTGCAGGTAGTACACCGGGCCGGCTCCGGCGGTCCGGGCGACGAAGGACGGGCCGCGAGCGGCGATCCGGCGCAGCACATCGTCGGGCGTGTCGATCCCCCGCCCGCCGAGGAAGGCCGGCAGCACGAAGTCGGCCGAGACGACCGCCAGCTGGATCGCGTCGAGGAGCGCTTCCTCACCGACCTTCCAGCTGCCGCCGTCGAGGACCGTCACGATGCCCGCCTCGTGCGCGTCGTGCGCGAGCCGGATCGCCAGGTCGAGGTGGTGGCCGTCGAAGAGGACGGCCGTCGCGCCGGCGAGGAGGTGTTCGGGTGGTTGGCTCAGCTCGGGTGCGGCGACGGCGTTGGTCGAGACGACCGCGCGCTGCCCGGTGCCCCGGGTGACCAGAACGGTGGAGATGGCCGGGCTCGCCTCGAAGCCGGCAGCGAGGTCCACCACCTCGACACCAGCCACGATCAGGTCCGCCCGGGCGAGCTCCGCGACGGCGCCGCTGCCCAGCGCGGTGACGAGCGTCGTCGGGATGCCCAGTGCGGCCGCGGTGCGCGCGGCGTTCGCAGCCGGGCCGCCGACGCCGGAACGCAGCTCGAGCGCCTGCACCTTCTCGTCCGGCGCGGGCAACCGATCGACCACCTGCACGATGTCCCAGGTGGTGAGCCCGCAGCAGAGCAGGCGCGCGTCAGTCATGGGCTCATCTTCGCAAGTCCGGCGGGTCGGCACCCAGGGCCACGCGCGGGACCGACCCCCGGGCGTCGTCGTGCCGCATAATCGTCGGATGAGATTCGTCACGCGGATCGAGCAGAGCGGCGGGAACGCGACCGGAATCCTCGTGCCGGCCGAGGTGACGGCGCAGATCGGCCCCGGCAGGCGGTACCCGGTCGTCGTCACGATCGGCAACCACAGCTACCGCAGCAGCGTCACCCGGTACCGGGGGGCGTTCATGATCGCGCTCAGCGCCGAGAACCGGGCGGCGGCCGGGGTGTCCGGTGGCGACGAGGTCGAGGTCGGTCTCGAGCTGGACGACGCCCCGCGGACGGTCGACGTACCGGCGGACCTCGCCGCGGTCCTCGACGGTGAGGCGGAGGAGTTCTTCGACGGGCTCTCGTACAGCGACAAGCGCGCGTACACGGTCTGGATCGACGAGGCGAAGAAGCCGGAGACCCGAGCGGCGCGGGTCGCGAAGGCGCTCGAGATGCTGCGCGAGGGCAAGAAGCGCTGACGAGCCGCGGCGACCGACGCGGCGACCGTCGACTTCCCGCCGGACTGAGGCGCCGAAGCTAGCGTGTGACCGTGACGATGCACGGAGTCCTGATCGCCGAGAGCCTGCGAGTCGGGGCCGAGCTCTCGGAGCTGCCGCTGACGGTGCTCAGCCTGCGCCGGGTCGCGGTCTCCACGCCGGCACCGGGCCAACCATCGGCCTGGACGCTGCTGTCCTTCGAGACCGACGTCGAACCCGAGAGGCTTGCCGCCCGGCTCTCCGAGGTGCTGGACGCGCCGGGGTACTACGTGGACTTCCACACCGACTCCGAGGTCTTCGTCGTCTTCGCGGGCCGGGTGTTCCGCTACGCCACGGGAGACGAGACGGGCCGGGCGGCGGCGGCCGACTACGCGCGGAGCATGGGCGTCCCCGAGTCCCAGCTCGACTGGGGCGACACGGACTGAATGCCCGGCGCACTGCGCGGTAAGCCCCGCGGCGTCGTCGACTCACCCGCACGACGCCCCCCGGCCTTAGGCTGAGCCCATGAGCCATGATCCGTACCTCGCCGCATCGAATCGATACGACTCCATGGTCTACCGCCGTTGCGGGGCCAGCGGTCTCGACCTGCCCGCCCTCTCCCTCGGGCTGTGGCACAACTTCGGCGACGAGACCCCGTTCGAGACCCAACGCGCCGTCGTGCGCCGCGCCTTCGACCTGGGCATCACGCACTTCGACCTGGCCAACAACTATGGTCCGCCGGCCGGCTCGGCCGAGTCGAACTTCGGACGCCTGCTCGCGAGCGACCTCAAGCCGTACCGCGACGAGCTGGTCATCTCGACCAAGGCCGGCTACGGGATGTGGGAAGGGCCGTACGGCGAGTGGGGCTCGCGCAAGTACCTGCGCGCCTCCCTAGACGCGTCGCTCGCGCGCCTCGGCCTCGACTACGTCGACATCTTCTACTCGCACCGCTTCGACCCGACGACACCGCTCGAGGAGACGATGGGCACGCTCGACACCGCGGTGCGATCCGGCAAGGCGCTGTACGCCGGGATCTCGTCCTACAACCCGGCGGACACCCGTCGCGCCGCGAAGATCCTCGCCGACCTCGGCACGCCGGTGCTGATCCACCAGCCCTCGTACTCGATGTTCAACCGGTGGATCGAGACCGAGGGCCTGCTCGACGCCACCCAAGAGGTCGGCGCCGGCGTGATCGCCTTCTCCCCGCTCGCCCAGGGCATGCTCACGGACAAGTACCTGCACGGGATCCCCGAAGGATCGCGCGCCACGCAGCACTCGTCCCTCGACCCGGCCATGCTCTCCGACGCCGCGATCGCCCACCTCCGCGCGCTCGACGAGATCGCCGGGGGCCGCGGTCAGTCGCTCGCTCAGATGGCTCTCGCCTGGGCGCTGCGCGACCCGCGAGTCACCTCCCTCGTGGCCGGCGCGAGCAGCGTCGCCCAGCTCGAGCAGAACGTCGCAGCCCTGCAGAACCTGGAGTTCAGCGCCGACGAGCTTGCGGCGATCGACCGGCACGCGGTTGACGCCGGCATCGATCTCTGGGCGATGTCGCGAGGGGCCTGACGCGCCCGACGTCATCCTTCCGGCGTACCCGGCGCCCCCCTCGAGATCAGCCCTGGGAGGGTTCCCGGACCCCGCGCCCGCCCCGTAGGTTTGAGCCATCCCACTCCCGGCACACGAGGACTCCCCGATGATCGAGGCACACAACCTCACCAAGAGATATGGCTCGACGCTCGCCGTCGATTCCATCAACTTCACCGTCCAACCCGGCAAGGTGACCGGATTCCTCGGCCCGAACGGAGCCGGCAAGTCCACCACGATGCGGATGATCGTCGGGCTCGACCACCCGACACACGGATCCGTGACCGTCAACGGCCGCCCGTACGCCCAGCACCGTGCGCCCCTGACCGAGGTCGGCGCGCTGCTCGAGGCCAAGGCTGTCCACACCGGCCGGTCCGCCACGAACCACCTCCGGGCGCTGGCGGCGACGCACGGCTTCGCCAAGAAGCGCATCGACGAGGTCATCGAGATGACCGGCCTGCAGACCGTGGCAAGCAAACGGGTCGGCGGCTTCTCGCTCGGAATGGGCCAGCGGCTCGGCATCGCCGCCGCCCTCCTCGGCGAGCCGCACACCCTGATCCTCGACGAGCCGGTCAACGGCCTCGACCCCGAGGGCGTCATCTGGGTCCGCAACCTGGTGCGCTACCTCGCGTCCGAAGGCCGAACGGTCTTCCTGTCCTCGCACCTGATGAGCGAGATGGCCGTGACCGCGGACCATATCATCGTGATCGGGCGCGGCCGAATCATCGCCGACGCCCCGGTCGCGGACATCGTCGCCCAGTCCACGGGCACGGCTGTCCGGGTGCGCAGCCCGCAGGCCACCCGGCTCGTCGAGCTGCTGCGCGGCCCAGGCGTGACCGTCACCACGAGCGAGCCCGGCGTGCTCGAGGTCACCGGGTCGACGGCCGAGAAGATCGGTGAAGCGGCGGCGGCGGCTCAGCTGGTGCTGCACGAGCTCACGCCGATCAAGGGTTCGCTCGAGGACGCGTACATGTCCCTCACGGCCGAGTCGACCGAGTTCCACTCCGCACCCACCGGTGAGCACCACCCGGACGGCGCACCACCCGCCGTCGCGACCGCACCCGGCTACCCCACCACCACCGAGGAGCAGGCACGATGAGCACGCTGACCGACACTCGCACGCCCGCCGCGGCGAGCCCCGACGCCGTGCGCTCGCCGCACGTCACCTTCCCGCACCTCGTGCGCTCCGAGTGGATCAAGTTCTGGACGGTCCGCTCCACTCTCTGGATCGTCCCGATCAGCGTCCTACTGATGGTCGGACTCGGGTTTCTCATCGCGTTCGCGGCCACGCACACGCCGGGCGCGGGCGCGGGCGGCGGCGGGGGCGGACGAGGCGGAAACGAGGTCTTCGACGCATCGACCCTGTCGAACATCATGGTCGACTTTGCTCAGCTCACGATCGCGGTGCTGGCCGTGCTCACGATCACGGGCGAGTACACCACCGGGATGATCCGGACGACACTGACGGCCGCCCCCAAGCGGCTGGGCGCGCTGCTCGCGAAGGCGCTCGTCGTCGTGTCGGTGACGTTCACCGTCGGGATCGTCGGCGCTGCGATCACCTGGATCGTCACGCGGCCGGTGCTCGGTGACAAGTACGCGGTCGACCTGGCCGACAGCGAGACCCGGCGGATCCTGCTCGGCGCGCCGCTGTACATCACCGGGATCGCCCTGCTCGCTTTCGCGCTGGGCGCCCTGATGCGGCACTCGGCCGCCGCGATCGCGACCGTCCTCGGGCTGCTGCTGGTGATCGAGGGGGTCTGGTCGGTGCTCCCGTGGGCGTTCTTCCAGAAGACCAGCCCGTTCCTGCCCGGCACCGCCGGCCTGAAGATCATGTCGTCCCAGGCGGCCATCGAGGCAGGGCGGGCGACGGCCCACGGCGCGGTGCTCTCGGCGTGGCAGGGCTATGGCGTCCTGATCGCGTGGGGCGTCGTCGCGCTTGCCGTGGCGGCTGTGCTCTTGCGTCGGAGGGACGCCTGAACAACGGGAGAGACCGGGCGCCGGGCGGGGACCTCCCCGACCCGGCGCTTCCGGTTGTCCCGATCCAGTCGCCCGGCCCGGCGTCCTCGGCCGGACCGGCAACAGTCACCGCCACGGAGCCGTTCAGCGAGCAGGACGCACGCCATCTCGGCCCGATCCGCGGCTGGCTCTGGCGCCACCCGGTCGCGATGGACGTCCTCGTCGCGCTCGCGTTCGGAGTCCCGGGAATCCTGACCGCGGTCGGCGGCCCGTCGCGCCCCTGGCTCGTGGTGCTCCTCGTCAGCGCCATGGTCGTGCTCCTCGCCCGCCGCCGAGCGCCGATCACAGTGCTGGCCCTGATCACCGCGCTCGGCATCGCGGCCGCGATGCTCTTCGGCGGTGTCGAGGGCTTCGATCTCGGGGTGGCCTTCGCGGTGTACGCGGTCGCGGTCGCTCGGCCGTCGCGAATCGCGTGGACGAGTCTCGGCCTGTCTGCCGCAACGCTCGGCACCACGGTCGCGCTTCGCGCCGACTCCGACACCCGGACCCCCACGCTCACCGCGCTCGGAGTCGTGCTGCTGCTGGGCATCGCGATCGGCATCAGCGTGCGCAACCGGCGGCTGCACGTGACCGAGCTCGTCGAGCGGGGTAACGCCCTCGCCCGCGACGCGGAGCAGCGAAGCCAGCTCGCCACCGCCGCGGAGCGCGCCCGGATCGCGCGCGAGATGCACGACGTCGTCGCCCACAGCCTCTCCGTGATGATCGCCTTGGCCGACGGCGCGTCCGCGTCGATCCAGAAGTCCCCCGTCGCCGCCCAGACCGCGCTCGACCGGCTGTCCGAGACGGGTCGGGCCGCGCTCGCGGACATGCGTCGGGTGCTCGGGGTGCTGCGCGACGGCGAGGCGTCGTTCGAGCCGGCTCCCGGCAGCCTGGACCTCCACCCGCTGGTGCAGTCCTACCGCGATGCCGGGATGCCGGTGCAGCTGACCGTCTCCGGGACGTCGCTGCCGACGGACACCGGCCTGCAGCTCGCGATGTACCGGATCGTCCAGGAGTCGCTGACCAACGCGCTCCGGCACACGAGCGGCTCGGGGCCGGTCATGGTCGTCGTCGCGCACACCCCGGGAAACGTCGACATCCGGGTGACGTCTCCGCAGGACCCGGCGCAGGACTCGCCGAAGGCGCTTCCGTCGTCGACCCCCGGCGGCGGGCGCGGGATCATCGGGATGCGGGAGCGCGCCGCGATCTACGGCGGCACCGTCGAGGCCGGCCCGACGTCGTTGGGCTGGCGGGTCCGCGCCGACCTGCACTGGGACGAGGAGGGCACGTGAGCGACCTGGGGAAGGCCGAGGGACGGCCCCGATCGGCGCCCGCTGCACCCGATGTGCCCGCCGCGGCCTCGGAGGCCGCCGGCGCACCCCGGATCCGGGTCCTTCTCGTCGACGACCAGGCTCTGCTGCGGATGGGCTTCCGGCTCGTGCTCGAGGCCGAGGACGACATCGAGGTGGTCGGCGAGGCCGGCGACGGCGCCCAAGGCGTGGCCCTTACGACGGCGCTCCAGCCCGACGTCGTGCTGATGGATGTGCGGATGCCCGGCATGAACGGGATCGAAGCGACCGAGCGGATCATCGCGTCCAGCGCGTGGGCCCGCGTCCTGATCCTGACCACCTTCGACCTCGACGAGTACGCCTTCGCGGCGCTGCGCGCCGGTGCGAGCGGGTTCCTGCTCAAGGACGCGCGTCCGGCCGAGCTCACGTCCGCGATCCGCGCCGTCGCGACCGGCGACGCCGTCGTCTCACCGCGGGTGACCCGGCGGATGCTCGAGATGTTCTCCGGCCGACTGCCGGCCCCGGGCGATGTCACCCCCGGCGAGCCGACCTCCGACCCGCGGCTCGCTCAGCTCACAACCCGCGAGGTCGAGGTGCTCCGCACCGTCGCGGAGGGACTGTCGAACGCGGAGATCGCGGCCCGGCTGTTCCTGTCCGAGGCGACGGTCAAGACGCACGTCGGCCGGATCCTGGCCAAGCTCGGAGTGCGGGACCGCGTCCAGGCCGTCGTGCTCGCTTACGAGACCGGCCTCGTCGGAAGCTGACCCGGGGCCCGAACCTGCGGGACGGACGGACGGGCGCGCCCGCACCGTTCGGACCGGGACGGGCGGCTCAGTCGAGCTGGACCGCCGCCGCGGCGCCCTGCTTGTTCGACTGGTCCGCCGCCGCCGCGGCGCCCTGCAGCTGGGGCTGCCCCCGGGTCAGGAAGAGCGCCAGCAGGGTGCCCAGCGCGGCGAGGCCGACCAGGATCGCGCCGACCAGGTGGAACGAGTCCAGCGTCTCCTTCAGCGAGCTGCCGCCGGCAAGCAGGGAGCCGAGGATGCTGACCCCGACCGATCCGCCGACCCGCTGCGCGATGTTGAACAGGGTGTTGCCGTCGGCGAGCTCGCTCTCGGGGAGCGGCGCGAGCATCGCGACCAGCAACGGCGTCGTGACGAAGCCGACGGCGACGGCGCGCCCGGACAGGATGGCCGCCGTCGCCCACAACGGGGTGGACCGGTCGAGGCCCAGCAGGAACACGCTCGCGAGGGCCAGGATCGCGAACCCGGTGATGACGAGGGTCCGCAGCGAGATCCGGGTGGAGAGCCGCTGCCCGGCGTAGGTGCCGATGCCCATGATGATGCCCTGGGGCAGCAGCGCGATCCCGGTCTGGAGGGCAGTGTGGCCCTGGATCGACTCAGTGAAGACGGGCATCAGGAACACCGTCCCGAAGGCCACCACGGAGCACACGACCTGCAGCCCCAAGGCGAGGGCGGACTGCCGGTGCCCGACCATCGCCAGGTTCACCGCCGGGTGCGGCCGACGCAGCGCCCAGAGCACGTACCCGATCAGGAGGACCGAGCCGACGGTGAGCGAGATGTACGACTTGGGGCTGTCCCAGCCGGCGTTGGTCCCCTCGGTCGCGCCGAAGAGCACCGAAGCGAGCCCGACGGCCAGCAGGGCGAACCCGAACGGGTCGAAGACCGTGCCCGGTTCGGGTTGCGCGCCGACGGTGCTCGGCACCCGGCGGAGCAGCAGCAGGCCCACGATGCCGACCGGCAGGTTGATCAGGAAGATCCAGCGCCATCCGCCGGTGCCGATCAGCAGTCCACCGAGCGTCGGGCCGAGAGCGGGGGCGAGAAAGAGGGTCAGAGCCGCCGAGATCGGCACCTTGCCCGCAGTCATGCCGTCCTTGCCGAGCAGGATGCTCAGCGCGAGCGGGACCAGGGGTGCGCCGACCAAGCCCTGGATGCTCCGCGCGGTGATCAGCATCGAGATGTTCGGTGCGATCGCACAACCGACGGACGCAAGCACGAACGCGATCATGCTCACGGTGTAGACGCGGAGCGTCCCGTAACGCTTGGCCAGGAAGGAGGTCGCGGCCAGCGCGACACCGAGCGAGAGGAGATACGCGCTGACGACCCACTGCACCTGGTCGAGGGTGGCCGTCAGCTCCTTCGCGATGTCCGGGACGGCGACGTTGACGATGCTCGAGTCGATCATGCTCAGCAGCGGTCCGACCAGGAGCCCGTACCGGGCCGCGGCGCCGAGCACCGCCCGCACCTGCGGACGCGCCTGGTGGGTCTGCTGCCGACCCCGGTTCTCAGCGGGCATTCTCATCTGCCTTCTGGGCAAGATCGGCGACCCAGGCGCGCTCGCGCCAAATTCGGTCGAGGAGGTGTCGGGCGGCTTCGGTCCGCCAGGTGCCCGGCTCGGGATCGTTCATCTGCTCGACCAGGCTCTCGAGCTGGTCCGCCTGGGCGGCCAGGGCAGCGGCACGCGCGTCGAGGATGCCGTGCCGCTCGGCCACGGTGAGCTCCGCGAAGAAGCTGAGCCGGGCCAGGAACTCCTCGTCCTTGCCCGCGACGTCGGCCGGGAGGGTGGCGATCAGCTCGCGGAACAGTTCATGGCCGCGCTCGGTCATCGCGAAGACGTTCCGGGGCGGGCGGCCCTCGATCGTCTCGACCCGTTTGACGACCGCGCCGGCCTCTTCGAAGCGCCGCAGTGCGGGGTACAGGGAGTTGTTGCTCAGGGGCGTCAGGGTGGGCCGCTGCACGCGGCGCTTGAGCTCGTAACCGTGCACGGGGCCGCCGCGCAGAACGCTCAGGATGATGATGTCGAGGGACATGTCGTCCAGTGTGACATAGGTCACGGTGACCTATTGAATCGATCGTGCCCGACGCCGGGCGCGGCGTCTCCGGCGAAGCTACCCAGCCGCCGAAGCGACTCCGGCGGCGTGGTCACCACAGCTTCGCGATGGCCGCCTCGGCGACGGCGAGGTCGCGCTCCATCATCGGCCGGAACGACTCCAGCGCCAGGTTGACGACGGACAGCGTCATCTCGACCGCGATGACTTCCGGCACGATGCCGAGTGCGCTCAGAGCGTGGACGAGCCAGGGCGTCGCGTGGTCCCACCCATACTTCGGAGCCTCCGGGCCGTAGCCGCCGCCACGAGTGGCGAAGACGATGAAGCGGGTCGCGCCGAGCAGTCCCTTGCCGGTCCCGCGCTCGCGCGAGAGGCCGGGTGCGAAGAGGTTGTCGACCCATGCCTTGACGGTGCTCGGCGGGCCCCAGTTGTACAGCGGGAAGCCGACGACAACGGCGTCGGCGTCGCGGACCTCGCCGATCAGCTCCTCGGCCAGCTGCCACCGCTCGGCCTGCGCCGACGTGTGCTGGTCCGGCGGGGTCCTGCGAGCGGCGCCGGCGACGTGGTCCAGGTGGGGTACCGGGTGCGCCTCGAGGTCGCGGCGCACCACCCGCCCGGACGGGTGCGTCGCCAGCCAGCGTGCGGTCGCCAGGCCGGTGAGCCGGCGGCTGACCGATGCGTCACCCCGCATGCTCGAGTCCACCACCAGCAGGTACGCCATGCCACGACCTCCGATGGTGCTTCGTGTTGCGCCAATGTCCTGCCGACGCTGCAACGTGCCAGGTCCGGTCCGGATTCCCCGAACGCGGCGTGATGGCGGCACATGAGCTCGGGCGAGGGGTCGCCGAAGCCAAGCGTCGTGTCCTAATGTCCCAATTCTTGAGACAGGGACTCCGCAACGGCTCTCGGCC
>JADGOR010000095.1 GCA_017882855.1 Cellulomonas sp.
GCATCAGTCTGGCGCCTCTGGCGCGGTCAACGGGTCGCAGTATCGGCGTCAACGCCATCGTGATCCATCCTTCGGCTGATCGGTTCGGTTGGTTGCGATTTTGTTGGACTTCGACTGCGCCGCAGTTCGGGCATCGAGATGTCTGGATGTCTGGTCTGTCGATGCGGGAGAACCAGACGGGTTCGGGTTGCCAGCAGGCAGGCGCGTGTTCGATGGTGGTCACGGTCCGATGATCCGGTCGGTGGCGTCGACCAGCGCGGCGCAGGCGAGCACGACGGCGAGCAGGTCACGCGCGTCTTGTCCACGGATGACGCGCATGTCTGCCGTGGACAGCCGCGCGAGTGCTCGCTGTGCCTGCTGGATCCCGCGGGTGAGGTCCGCCCGTGATGCTGGTGGTGGTGCCGGCACCCAGTACATCCCCGTACCACGCTGGACGCAGGAGGGATCCTTCAGCCCTGGGTCGGGGTCGGTGGCTCGCCAGTGATGCCGATGCACTTGTCCACAGTGGGGACAGGTCACTTCGACGAGCACCCTGGCTCCCCAGGTGCCGACGGGTTCGACGCCGCGCCTGTCGATCAGGCGGATCGGGTCCGCCTTCATCGGTGACCGGCCGGGGAGGTCATCGTGTTCCGCGTCAGCAGATCCAGGAACTCGAACAGCTCCAGTGAGTTCGCGTTGTGCTCCGGGTCGAACCGCTGATCGCATCGACCTTGGTGGACGAAGTAGAGCCTGCCGATGGTCACGACGCCGTCGTCGACGGTCGATTGCCAGAGCACGAGACCGCCGGTGGGGAGCCCAGACGGGATCGTGATCGGCTTGTGGCAGTGGTCGCAGACGAACACCGGTCGAAGATCGAAGTCGTTGACGAGGGTCAGTGCCATCAGATGCCATCCAAGGTCTGTCCGGAAACGTGGGTATGGGTGTCGTTGACCTCGCCACTGGCGAGCTGGAGTTGACCATTGCCTTCGGTGCTCGACCTCACCTCGCCATACATAGGCGAGGTGGCGAGGTCGATCGAGTTCGCCCGGCGAGCTGGCGGCGAGGTCTGGCGAGGTGGCGAGCTGGACGGGTTCAGGAAGTGCAGGACCGCTCCACGGGCGCCGTCCCTGGTCAGGATCGAGCCGTTCTGGACGCCCAACCTGCACCCGCCGCGGATCGCCTTCCGGCCCAACTGCGACCCGTTCAGCCCGGCCTCGATCTGCGCGCCGCTGACCTCCTCGCCCCGCTCGGCCAGGTAGGCGGTAACCACGGGCAGAGCCTCCTGCGCGGAGCGTTCCGCTCTGGCCTGCCTGCGGTTGCCGCCGCCGAACGTCAGGTGACGGGTGGCCTCGTCGTAGGTCAGCGCGCCTTCGGCGACGTTGACGTCCCGGCCGAACGCGGTGAAGAAGCGCGGCGCCGACGGGTCCGGTTCCTCGCCGGGCTCCGCCTGCCGGACGACCCGCCAGAGGACGTCGGGCCACGCCAGGAGGTTCGAGTCACCGCGCGCCCGTTCGCCGTTGTGACCCATGTGATGCACGACAGCGGATTCGGTGATGCCCGCCTGGTGGGTCATCGCGTCGAAGGGTGTCAGGAACTCCCCGGACTCCTTGTCTTCGGACAGGTGCAGCGCGTCCAGCACGGGGCGCAGGCAGTCCAGGATCACCGCTCCGGCTCCGGCGGCACGCAGCTCGTCCGCCCACCTGGTCCGGACTGCCGGGTCGCGTACGTCGAACAGGTGGACGCGTCCGCGCAGCGGGATCAGCCGAACCCGGTCGGTGTGAACGACGCCCTGGTCGCGCAACCAGCGGCGCAGGGTCCGCTCATCCAGTTCGTTGTCGATCAACGCGATCCGGCCGGCTGGCGGGTTCACGTCGAACGCGCCCAGGAACGGCTCGCCGTCGGCCAACGAGCGGAGCAGGTTGCCGACCACGGTCGACTTCCCGGCCTTGTACTGCGCAGACAGCAGGATCCGCGCGCCGGTCGGCCAGAGCCGGTCGACGCGGTATGTGACCGGGTCATCGGGGACCTTCAGGAACTCATCCAGTCCGAGCAGCGCTATCGGCTCCGGGGGCGGCGCGGTCCGCCGGGCGTGCTCCACCCGCGCCAGGTCCCGGACCTGGAGGTAGCGAAGCTCCCTGGCGACGTCGGCGTCCAGCTCCCCGGCGGCGGCGCCGGGCTCGTCGGTGGCGGGCGCCTGGTCGGGGAGCGGTACGAAGTCATCGGCGCCGTGTCCGGCCGCGATGTGGTCGGCGGCGTCCTTCCCGATCTTCGCGTGGACCAGGGTGATCGCGCCGACATGACCCGTCAGGCTCCGCTGGACTGTTCGGGCGTGCTTCATCCCTGGTTCGTCCTTGTCGGCGACGATGACGACGGCGGTCGCATCGTGTAGCGGCTTCGGGTCGATCTTGTCCCAGTTACCGGCGCCCATCGGGTTGCACGTCGCGACCAGACCGGCCGATTCGAGCGCGTGGACGTCCTTCTCACCTTCGACGACGTAGACCGTCTTGCCTTGCCGGACAGCCTGTTTCACTCGTTCGACGCGATACATGCTGTTGTCCGCCTTGTTCCCGGATTGTGGGAACTCCTTGGTCAGCGTCCGCCTGACGAAGCGGCCACCGGGGTAGCGGTAGGTGACGCCGTCCCGGTTGTCGAACAGGTCGGCCATCTCCAGGTTGAGGTCGGCCAGCACGTCGACCGTTTCGCAGCCGCCGTGACAGTGCAGCAGCGCGGACCCGTCGATCGCCGTCACGGACAGGGACGGGTGGGTGTCCTCATGGTGCGGGCACTGCGCCTGCGCCCGTTGCCTGCCGTTCGTCCTGACCTTCGAGCCGTGCGTTTCCAACGCGGCGATGATCCGTTGGTATGCGGTGCCTGTCGGTGTCACAATGGAATTTCTTCCTTCAGTGGTGAGCAGTGCCAGCGGCCGGGCGTGATGCACCCGGCCGTCGGCGTCTCTGGACTGCTATTGCATGAGCGCGCGAACGGTCGCCCGCGCGTCGTCGGTGACTTCCAAGAACTCGGCGATGTCGAGCGCCGGTATCAGTGACTCCGGCGTGGGCAGCGCCGCTAGCCAGTCCTTGCTTTCGCTGCTGTCGAGCCGGTTCGCGATAAGCGCTGTCGCCATATCGCTCTCGGCCCGGTCGACGGCGAGCTTCGCTGCCCGCTTCACCTGTTCCATGCGGCTGTTCGCGACCTTGCGGAGTTCGGCCCGTTTGCTCGCCGACGAGTTCTCGCCGCGCCGGAAATAGAACATGTTCAAGCTGGGAGCCCAGTCCCTCGGGACACCTGCGTGGGCGCAGCGCTGTTGCAACTCATCGTTGAGCCGTTCCACTGTGGCGGTCGCCTCTTCCCGCAGATCGGCGACCATCGCGTCCTGTGGGTCGAACTCGTGGGCGAGCTGCGCCTCGAACTCGGCGAGCACCGTCGCCGCACGAACGTCGATGTCGGAGCGGGCGATCCGACACTTCATCCGCACAACGCGCTGGAGGTCGGCGGACTCTGTGCGGGTCATGCGGCCAGTCATGCCGACGCCGCTTCCAGGTAGGCGTCGCGCCGGTCGTCCGCTTCGGCGTCCCAGGCGTCGAGGGCGTCGGCGATGTACCGCTCCCGCTGTTCGGGCTCGATGTCGAGTTCCCAGGCTTCCTCGGCCATCTGGAGGTGCGTCTCCCGTTCCTCCGGCTCGATGTCGCACGCCCACTTGTCGGCGGCCTCCTCCTCGATCCGTTCGCGATCGCTCTCCTCCTGCCGCTCCCACTGCTCGATCAGTATGTCGCTGACTATGCTGTTCATTGCTTCTTCCTTCCGGTCGGGATGCGTTGCGATGCAATGCGTTTCGGACTCACGCACGTCTAGGCGGCGCCCTTCGGGGTTCCCGCGTCGTACTGCTGGTCGAGCCAGGCGAGCACGTCGGATCGGCGGTACATCACCTTGCGGGCACCGAGCCGGAAGGATCGCGGGCCGATGCCCTGGTGTCGCCACCAGCGGAGCGTCGGGATCGGGATGTTCGCGAGCTGGGACGTCTGCGCGGTGGTCAGGTTCGAGTCGGCTTCCATCGGCCTCATTCCTCCCTCGCTTGCGAGCGGCAAGCGTGTGGGCCGTACGGTAGATCGCGCCGTCGTTGGCGTCAAGCGTCAGATGCATGTAGCGTTTGTGCTTGTGGAGAATGATGGGCAGCTAGAGCTAGGCAGGCAGGCCGAGCGTCGCTTCGGTGCGCGGGTCCGCAACTTCCGGCAGGCGCGCGGGCTGACACAGGAAGCGCTCGCACAGTGGATGACGAGTGCCGGATACCCGATGCATCAGACGACACTCGCGAAGATCGAAAGCGGCGGTCGGCCAACGCCTGTCGGCGAAGTCGCCGCGCTGGCCGCGCTGTTCGGAGTGCCCGTCGGCGAGTTCTTCGACACGAGCGACGACGTCCGCGACGACATGGAGCGCGTCAGGCTGGCGAACCTTGCATCCCAGCAGCAGGTGGAACTCCTGTTCCTTGACGCTCGCAGGGATGAACTGTTGAAAGAGATCGCCACCACTGAGACTGAGCGCGCGGAACTAGAGCGCAAGGCGCAGGTGCGCGAGAGCGCTGCCGACGAGCACGAAGGAGAGTGACCGACCATGGCCAGCATCACGAAGCGATCCGACGGCGTCTGGCGCGCCCGCTACCGCGACGAGACGGGCAAGGAGCACACGCGGCACTTCCCCAGGAAGGTCGACGGGCAGCGTTGGCTCGCCGAGATCACGACGTCCGTCGTCACCGGCGCCTACGTCGACCCGAAGACTGCGAAGACGACCGTCAGGCAGTGGTGCGATGCCTGGCTGGTGGGTTACGCCACCAGGCGCGCGTCGACCGTCAGTCAGGCACGTGTGCATATCAAGCTGATCGTGAAGGCGTTCGGCCCGATGACGCTGTCAGCGGTCCGGCCGTCGCATGTCAAGTCCTGGACCGCCCAGCTGAAGGCTGAAGGACGCGCGCCCAGCTACGTCTACGCGCTGCACCGTCGGCTGTCCCAGGTGATGAGCGACGCCGTCCACGACGGCATCCTGGCGCGTAATCCCTGCACCCGTCGGACGTCACCGCCGGGCGGGTCGCAGCGCCCCTACGTGGCGACCACAGAGCAGATATGGGCTCTGTACGACGCGATGCCCGACGAGCTTCGGGTCTCGATCCTGCTGGGCGCGTTCGCCGGGCTCCGGCTCGCCGAAGCGGCGGCGCTCCGGGTCGACGACGTCGACTTCATGCGCGGCATCGTCTCGCCTGCGATCCAGTGGCCAGCGGAGCCGCTGAAGACGGAGACGTCGCGGACACCTGTGCCGATCCCGCAGGAGCTGGCGCTCATGCTGTCGGCTGCCGTCGCCGCCGGAGACGGGACGACCATCCTTCGGAACGAGTGGGGACAGCCGGCCGCGCCGTGGGTCATCCAGCGGGCGATGCGCTCGGTCCGGACGAAGGTCCCCGAGCTGCCGACCGGCTTCCGCTTCCAGGATCTGCGGCACTACTACGCGAGCCTGCTGATCGCATCCGGGCTCGACGTGAAGGTCGTCCAGGCGCGTATGCGGCACTCGTCGGCGAACACGACGCTGAACACGTATGGGCACCTGTGGCCCGACAGAGACGAGTCCGCGCGAGCTGCGATCGGGACGGTGATCGCAGCTCGCGCAGAATTCTTGCGGACTAGCTGCGGACTAGACCATGATCACAAGCCTGTGACCTGCGGAAACGCTTAGATGTCGTAGTACATGTCGAACTCGTAGGGGTGCGGGCGCAGCCGGATCGCGTCGATCTCGTCACGCTTGAGCTTTATCCACATCTCGATCAGGTCGGGAGTGAACACGCCGCCCTCGAGCAGGTAGTCGTGGTCCTGCTCCAGCCGGTCGATGACGGCCGCAAGCGAACCGGGTACCTGCGGGATGTTGGCGGCCTCGTCCGGCGGGAGCTCGTAGAGGTCCTTGTCCACGGGTGCCGGCGGCTCGATCTTGTTCCTGATGCCGTCCAGGCCGGCCATCATCATCGCGGCGAACGCCAGGTAAGGATTCGCGGCCGGGTCGGGGCAGCGGAACTCCAGACGTTTGGCCTTGGCGTTCGTGCCGGTCAACGGAATTCGGATGCAGGCGGATCGATTCCGCGCCGAGTAGACCAGGTTGACCGGCGCCTCGTAGCCGGGCACCAGCCGGTGATAGGAGTTCACGGTCGGGTTGGTGAAGGCCAGCAGCGACGGGGCGTGGTGCAGCAGGCCGCCGATGTAGTAGCGGGCCAGATCGGACAGCCCGCCGTAGCCGGCCTCGTCGTAGAACAGCGGCTTCCCGCCGGACCACAGCGACTGGTGGGCGTGCATGCCCGACCCGTTGTCGCCGAACACCGGCTTGGGCATGAAGGTCGCGGTCTTGCCCTGCTCCCACGCGGTGTTCTTGATGATGTACTTGAACAGCATGACCCCGTCGGCCGAGGCGAGCAGGGTGTTGAACTTGTAGTTGATCTCCGCCTGGCCGCCGCCCACCTCGTGGTGGCCGCGCTCGATGTCGAAGCCCATGCTGATCAGGTTCGCGGTCATGTCCTCGCGCAGGTCGGCATGGTGGTCATACGGCGGAACCGGGAAGTAGCCGCCCTTGGTCCGGACCTTGTAGCCGAGGTTCGGCTGTTCGTCGCGGCCTGTGTTCCACCAGCCTTCCTCGGTGTCGATCTTGTAGAAGGCGCCCGTCATGCTGGTGTCGAACTG
>JADGOR010000096.1 GCA_017882855.1 Cellulomonas sp.
GCCTGAGCATGCGGATCGCGCCCGACGCACTCGAGACCATCCGCGAGGCGGCCATCGCCCAGCAGCAGGACATCACCGGCTTCGTGCTCGGCGCAGCGATGGACCGCGCGCGCGCCGTCGTGCTCGAGGAGCGCGCGCTGCGCGCCGGGTCGGCCGAGACCGCGCCGGCCGACACTGCGTCGGCCGACGTTGCGAAGGCCGATGACGACTTCGACGACGGCTTCGATGACAATCGGTGGTTGTTCCCGGAACTGGCGCCAATGGCCCGTTCGGCGTGGCGCGCGCTGGGCCTACCCAGCCAGTGACGCCTCGATCAGCTCAACGATCTCCGGCGCATCCGGCTCGGTGCGCGGCCGGAACCGGTGCACCGCGCCGTCGGGCGTGACCAGGAACTTCTCGAAGTTCCAGGTGACCCGGCCGGCCTTCCCCGACGAGTCGGGGGTCTTGGTCAGCTCGGCGTAGAGCGGGTGCCGCGAACGCCCGTTGACGTGGATCTTCTCGAACATCGGGAACGTCACCCCGTACGTCGTCGAGCAGAACGTCTTGATCGCCTCCGCGGTGCTCAGCTCCTGCAGGAACTGGTTGCTCGGGAAGCCCAGCACCGTGAAGCCGCGCTCGCCGTACGTCTTCTGCAACTCCTCGAGCTTGGTGTACTGCGGCGCCAGACCGCACCGCGATGCGACGTTGACGATCAGCTTGACCTTTCCGGCGTACGCCGCGAGGGAGGTCGGTTCGCCGTCGATCGTCACCAGCGGGATGTCGTTGAGGTCCATGTCATGGGAACACCGCGGGGGACGGCAGTAGTCCCGGCGCGCGGCCTCGCCCCCGCCATCCCTCACCCGCCGCCGACGCCGGAAGTGGCGCCGCCGGAGCCGACGACCGCCCCGGAGCCGACCACCGCGCACGCGGGCAGGTGCAGCAGCCCGTCGTCGGCCAGGTAGGGCGAGCTCAGCCGGTCATACTGCGCCCGCATGCTCGCCGCGACCGCCGCCGTCTGGCCGGCGAACACCGTGCCGATCGAGGCGACGCCCCGCGCCGGGCCGCTCCACCACAGCTCGGGATCGACCCGGTGCGTGAAGGTGACGGTGACGGCCGCGACGTCGTGCAGCCCGGCGTCGGCGAGAAGGCCGGCCAGGCCCGCCTCGGTGCGCTCGAAGTCGCGTTCGGGTGGCAGCGTGGCGAGCGTCGCGGGCAGCCGCGCGCCGGACGCCTCGATGACGTCCTCCCACAACCGGTGCACGGGGGACGCCGGGCGTGGCCAGATGCTGACCGCCACCCGGCCGCCCGGCCGGCACACCCGGGCGAGCTCGACGACGGCGATGCGCGGGTCACCGACCTGGTTGAGGACGAAGTTCGCCACCACGGCATCGAAGGTGGCGTCGGGGTACCGGAGGTGGGGGAGGGCGCCGTCGTGGACCTCCGCGCCGGGAGCATTCCGCTGCGCGAGCGCGCGCATGTCCGGCGAGGGATCGATCGCGACGACCTGCGCCCCGCGCGCGAGAGCGACCGCAGCCACCGTCCCCGGTCCGGTCCCGACATCGAGCACGCGGGTGCCGGCGGCGACCTGCGCGGCGTCGAGCAGCGCCTCGATCGCATGAGCGCACAGCCGGCCCATCGTCTCCGCGTACGCCTCCGCGCGCCCGGCCCAGGCCCGGCGTCGGAGCTCGTCGAACTCGGTCATGCCACCCCCTTCGCGGCGCGCTGCCGGCCCTCCAGCACTCACCCGGCCGCCTTGCCCTCCAGCACTCACCCGGCCGCCTTGCCTTCCAGCAGGTTCCGCGCGAATCCGCGGACCCGCTGAGCGACCTCGGGGTGCGCCCTCGCATCAGGCTCCTCCGCACCGGCGATCGCCGCGACCTGCTCGAGCAGGCCGGTCACGCGCGGGCGCGGGTCGCGCCGTCGTTCGCGTGACGCTCGGCATCGGTGTGCTGCCGAAGTGGCACGACGTCGGGCCGCACCCCGAGCGCCGGGAAACACGCCGACTTACGCTGGTGTCAACGATCGCCCAACGCGCCGGCATATCAGGGCCGTCGTGCGGGCACCCTCGCGGCGGGAGAAGGCCGAAGATGAGCTGGACAACTGCACGCCTGATCGCGAAGCTCGGCCGCAGAGAAACCTTCGACCAGGCTGTCGACGACCTCACTCGACTCGGCGAAGCCGTGGTTCCGGATCTCATCCGGGAAGTCGAGCGCAATCAGCAGAGCGGACGAAGCGCCTTCGAGCCCGCGCGGTTGTGGCGGTCGACAGGTGCCATTCGGGCTCTTGGCCGCATCGGCAGTCGGTCGGCCGTGGCGACGGTTCACGCGGCATTCACCGAACACGGCTTTCCCGATTCCGTGCTCTGCGAGGCCGCCGAAGCGCTCGGTCAGCTGGGCGGACTGTCGGCGGCCCGGACGCTGCTGTCCGCCGGCGACCCAGGGCACCGATCCGGGGACATCCAGAACGCAGCCCGCGATGCATTCCGCCGCCTCGCCGAACGTGAGCCGTCGGTCGTGCTCGACCTCTGGCGGGAGCTGGCGGTCCAGGACGAGGACCAAGCGGATGCGGTCATCAAACGCCTGCAGGGCATGGAGGCCAGTCAGGTCCCGTTTGCGTTGACCGCGCTCCGCGAGCCGGACGAACCCGCGCGCTGCTTCGGTGCCCGGCTCTTGACCGCCATCGACCACAGCAGCGCCAGGTCGGACGTCGAGCCGGCGCTGCGGAAGGCGTGGCGCGATCCGAGCCCGACTGTGCGGGCCTACGCACTGGTCGCCTTGGTCCCCTACCTGGCGGAGGGCGACCGCGCCGAGCTGGAAATCGACATCGACGATCCGTCATCTTCCGTGCGCCAGGCCGCGGTGACTGCACTGGTACGACTCGGTGCTGCCGCAGGTCCCGATCGTCTGGAGGAGATGCTCACCGATCCTGTCCCACGCGTCCGGCGTCACGCGCTGATCGTCCTCGCCAAGTCCGATCCCGAGCGTGCCATCCCGCACCTCATCACTGCCCTGGTCGACGACGATGAGCCCACCCGCAGCTTCGCCCTCGAGATACTCACCGAGCTCGGTGGCGACGCGGTCCCCGCTCTGGTGGTCGCCGCACACGGCGATGAGGCCACCATCCGCGACGCCGCACGGAAGGCACTATCCGGCCAACCACGCGCCTCCGCCCCGGCGTTGCCGACGTTGCTCGACGACTCGGTAGCCGGGGACCACGCGTGGCAGAGCCTCGAGGAAGCCCATCTCGATCACGGAGATGACGCAGATCCGGTCGCCGAGGCGTTGACGAGCGACCGGGAGGCCCCGGCCAGATTGGCGAGCCACGCGATGAGGAGCGCACCTGAGGTCTTTCTCGCGATCGACCACGCGACGACGGTCGGGTACCTGACGCACGAACTGCAAGACGCCGACCGGACCGCCCGGGCCGCGGCCGCCGGGGTGATCGCGCACGGTGGGTTCGACGAACTGCTCCCGGCGGTACTCGAACTGCTGGACGACAACGAACCCGCGTTCCGGGCTGCGATCGAGATCGCGCTGCGCGGCCACGGGAACCTGGTCGAACAGCTGCTCCGGTTGAGCGACGGCCCGCAGTCCGCGCAGGTACACCGCGCTCTCGTCGCCGTCGGGTACCCGGCGGTAGCGCCGATCCTGGATGTCGTCGCCGTCGGGCGGGGCGACGACTCGTGGGCGCAGGAGCAGCTCTGCGCGGTCGTGGTCGAAATTGCGCGGGTGAACCCGGAACCCGTCAGGCACCAAGTGGTCGAAGCCTTGCGCCTCCAGCCCATGTACATTCCGCTCATCACCATGCTGGGCGCCATCCCTGGCAGCGAAGGAATCGACGTGCTGCGCCTGGCGCTGGCGAGCCCGATCCCGCACGATCGCGCTTGTGCAGCGTGGGCTTTGGGCCAGACACACAGCCCACGTACCATCCCGCTGCTGATCCCCCTGCTTTCCGATGAATTGAGCTACGTCTGTGACGCGGCCGAGAAGGCTCTGGATGAGATCGGCGGTTCCGCCACTGCAGACGCCATGGCCGAGATACTGCTCGGCTACTCCCGCTGGGGCGGTCCCTTCCCGTCGCAGGCGACACAACGGATGTACCGCCGTGCAGCCGACATCATGCTGAGGATCGACCCGAGCCGAACGCGGGTGCTGAGGGGGCTCTGGGAGCTGGGCCTGTACGGCTGAGCCTGGATCCGCCGGTGGGGTGGTTCGTGGTGGCGGACCGCGGACAGCTCGATGCGCCCGTCAGCGGCTAGGTCGCGTGGCGTTCGTGACGATCGGGGCCTTCCGGACGTGCGTGTCGCTGCGGAGCTGCTTGAGCATGAAGTCTGCCGCGTTCGCTCGCGAGAGATATGTACCGGTGACTCCGTCGCCAAGGTACCCGACGCTCACCTGACCGGTCAGTCGACCATTGGTCAGGAACGGCGGACGGACGATCGTCCAGTAGCGATCAGACTCGCGGATGGCCTGAGCGGTGGCGACGACGTCGTCATAGGCCGGCCGCATGAAGCGCTTCGAGATCCCGACGAAGAACCGGGTTCGCAGACCTTGCTTGTCTCGGGGGTCCGGCGCGCTCGCGGTGGCCACCGCGACTATCCGGCGTACTCCGGACGTGTCCATCGCCGCGAGGATGGCGCGAGTCCCGAGAGCGATCGGCGTGCCCTTCACCGGTCGGCCCTGTCCGAGCAGGCTGATGACGGCGTCCGATCCCTTGACGGCTCGGTCGATCGCGGCGGCGTCCGACAGCTCGCCTGCCACCACGGTCAGCCGGTCGTCGTCGATGCCCAGTTTCTCCGGGTGCCGCGCGTAGGCGGTGACCGAGTGTCCGCGGTCGAGCGCTTGATTGATGAGCAGCACACCGGTTGCCCCGGTACCGCCGAAGACCGCAATACGCATTGGATCATCCTCCTCGTCTGACGACGGCAGTGGGGGCGCGATTCGTCCGGAATTGTGGCCCTGTGGGGCCCGGACCCCACGACTTCACCCGACCGGGCTATCCGTCGCGGGCACTGGGCCGAGCTCGACCCGTCGGGAGGACGATCGGTAGCCGTGGATGTCTAGAACACTTGACATCATGTTGGCTTTGCTTTACGTTCTCGTATACCAAGTCCGTCGCACCTGAGAGGCCGGCATGTCGTACGAAGAGAAGGGCCAGTGGGTCTACCTCGTGGTGTTCCTCGGCACCTACGGGGCCTACCTCGGCGTGATCCTCCGGCGGGCGGACGGCATCCCGCTGACCGAGGTGAGCTACGTGGCGCCGATGCTGTGGAGTATCGGCATCGGCATCGCCTTGTCGATCATCGGCCGCATCGCGGTTGAGATCGCCAAACCCAGCGAGACCTACCAGACCGACGCACGGGACAAGGACATCAACCGGTTCGGCGAGTACGTCAGCGGGATCGCCCTCGCCGTCGGCATGGTCCTCCCCTTCGGCCTGACCCTGGCCGGGGCCGACCGCTTCTGGATCGCCAACGCGATGTACACCGCGTTCGTCCTGTCGGCGCTCCTCAGCACCGCCATGAAGGCCGTCGCCTACCGCCGGGGCCTCTGACCGTGGGCAAGCCCACCAGCGTCACCAACTCGGTCCGCGTGCTGCGGTTCGCGCACGGCGAGATGACGCAGGCGGAACTCGCTCTCCGGATCGGAGTGACCCGCCAGACCATCATCGCCATCGAACAGGGGCGCTACTCGCCGTCCCTGGAGATGGCCTTCCAGATCGCTCGGGTGTTCCACGTGCCGCTCGACGACGTCTTCCAGTACCCCGACACCGAGAACTAGAACCCACACCGACATCCCGGCCCGCGAGGAAACGGCCTCGCGGCCCGTCATCAGCACACCCAAAACAGGGAAGGAATCATGAACACGCCCAAGCGCACCGCCAGGCTCGCCGGAGTCCTCTACCTCTTCGTCGGCGTCTTCGGGCTCTTCGCCCAGGACTACGCCCGCGGCACCATCTACGTGCCGGGCGACGCCGCCGCCAGTGCGCACAACATCGTGGCGCACTCGACCCTGGTCCGGCTCGGTGTCGTGGCCGACCTCGCGATGGCCACGAGCTTCATCTTCCTCGGGATGGCGTTCTACCAGCTGTTCAAGCACGTCCACAAGGAAGTCGCGGGCGCGCTGCTGGTCTTTGTGGCCATCGGCACCGGAATGACTCTCGTCGGCCTGCTCTACGACTTCGCCGCACTGTTGCTCGCGACTGACCCCTCGTACGCCTCCGCCCTGGGAGCCGGCGGGTCCGACGCGCTCACGCTGCTCTTCACGGACATGCACAGGTACGGGACTGCGACCGCGGGGATGCTCTTCGGCCTCTGGCTGCTGCCGCTCGGGTATCTCGCCTACCGGTCGGGGATGTTCCCGCGGGTCCTGGGTGTGGTGCTGATGGTCGCGTGCTTCGGCTACCTGATCGACACCTTCACGGTCTTCCTGGTGCCCGGTCTTGGCGCGACCTTCTCCACCATCGTGACCGCGCCGGCCGGCGTCGCAGAGCTCTGGATGGTCGGCTATCTGCTCATAGTCGGCGTGAGGACTCCGAAGACGGCCTCGCGCGCTCCGATCACCGCGTGACCTCCTGGCGGACCTGGAGGATCACCGCAGGGGCGCGTCAAAGCGATCCCAGGTGATGGACCGGCGAAGCGGCGCCGGGACGGCAGTCAGGGCGCGGGTCAGCGCCCCCGGCGCC
>JADGOR010000097.1 GCA_017882855.1 Cellulomonas sp.
AGCGCCGCGGCCAAGCAGTACACCATCGGCTACTCGAACGGCAGCAGCGTGGGCAACGGCTTCCGCGAGGAGCAGGTCTGTACGGCCAAGGCGCAGGCCAAGGCGTCGGGCGCGGTTTCCAACCTCACCGTGATCCACCGCAACACCGACGCGGCGGGCCAGCTGTCCGATATCCGCAGTCTGATCGCGAAGGGCGTCAACGCGATCGTCTTCAACCCCAACGATCCGAACGCGCTCAACCCGGCCCTCGCCGAGGCCAACGCCGCCGGAATCAAGACCGTCTCGGTCGACCAGTACGTCACCGATCCGAACACGTGGAATCTGTACAACAACCAGGTCAAGTACGCCGAGCTCGGCGCCAAGTGGCTGTTCGACCAGCTCGGCGGGACGGGCACGGTCTGGTACACGCGCGGCGCGGCAGGCGCCTCCGCGGACTCCGACCGCGACATCGGGTTCAAGAACATCCTCAAGCAGTACCCGAACATCAAGGTCGTCCCGAATGCGGATGGCGTGTTCACCGGCTGGGATCCCGCGAAGACGACCCAGCTCGCCAACGACTTCATCCAGAGCGGCCAGTACGACAAGATCCAGGGCATCTGGGCGTCGGGCATGGGCGCGCAGATCGTTGACGCGATCAAGGCCGCGAACAAGCCATTCGTGCCGATCGCTGATGCGGACATCGGCGCCTTCGTCGCCCAGCTCCTCGATCCCACCGGCTTCCCGGGCCTCAAGGGCGCGGCCGTGACCAACACGGCCTCCGTCGGCGGCGCGGGCATCACCATGGCGCTCAAGCTCCTCAACGGCGAGACGGTCACCGCGACCCCGGGCGCCAAGCCGAACACCGTGCTGCTGGACCCGCAGCTCCTCGACAACCTCACCGACGCCGGCAAGACCGGGCTGAAGGCCTGGGTCTCCGTCCCTGGGATGGATCCCCTCTGGCCGCTCAGCCTCGCGATCCCCGACTGGACCACGTACGATCCCAATACCGTTCCGAGCTCCTGCAAGGGCGCGTAGCCAGCTACCGCACTCGCAGTCAGCGCGGGGGACGCCGGTCGCACCGGCGTCCCCCGCGCATCTCCTCCCAGCTTTGGTACCGATGACTGCCACCGCCACCGGCCTCCTGCTCGAGGCCACCGACGTCTCGAAGACCTACGGCGCGGTCGTGGCCCTGAAGGCGGCCTCGCTCGCCGTGCGTCCCGGCGAGGTCCATGCGCTCATGGGCGCGAACGGCGCCGGCAAGAGCACCCTGCTCAAGATTCTCACGGGCGCCCTTCACCCGGATTCCGGCAGGATCGCGGTCCGCGGCCGCGAGCGGACGGTCCACTCGCCTGCCGAGGCACGACGGGGCGGCCTCGTCTCCGTCTACCAGGAGCCGTCGCTCATCCCGGACCTCGACATCCGGGCCAACCTGCGCCTCACCGCCACGCCGCTGGAGCCGTTCCGCCACTGGCTCACGCAGCTCGGCATCGAGAACCTCGACCTGTCGAGCATGGCGCGGCGACTGCCGCTGGCCACGCTCCGGATCGTCGACCTCGCCCGCGCGCTGGCGATCGAGCCCGACGTGCTGATGCTCGACGAGATGACGGCGGCCCTGCCCGCGAACCTGACCCAGCGCGTGCTGGAGGTCGTGGGCAGCCACCGGGGCGGCGATCGCTCGATCATCTTCATCTCGCACCGCCTCATCGAGATCGCGTCCGTCTGCGACCGGGCGACGGTGCTCCGCGAGGGTGAGACCGTCGGCGTCGTCGACGTGACGCCGGGGTCCGAGGAACGGATCATCGGGCTCATGCTCGGACAGATCGCCGGCGAGATTTCGGCGGTCGCCGGGCGGACGGCCCGCCATCGGGCCACCGCGACGACGCCCCGCCTCTCGGTCCGTGCGCTCGCTGCCGGGGCGAAGCTGCAGGACGTCTCGTTCGAGCTCTACCCGGGCGAGGTGCTGGGGGTGGTTGCGCTCGAGGGCCAGGGGCAGGACGAGCTGTTCGACATCCTCGCGGGATCGCAGCGCCCGGGCAGCGGCGAGCTCCTCGTGGACGGCGCGGCGGCCTCGTTCCGCCACCCTGCCGACGCGATCCGGGCCGGCCTCGTCTATGTTGCCGCGGACCGCGCCGAGGCCCTGCTGATGCAGCGGTCCGTGCGGGAGAACATCGCCCTGCCCTTCACGACGCGGGTCCGTCGGTGGGGCCTGATCGACCTCCGAGCCGAACGCGAGACGGTCGATGCTGCGGTCAGCCGGCTCCAGATCGACGCCCGGGCCGGGAACGAGGTCCGACGGCTCTCCGGCGGCAACCAGCAGAAGGTGACCATCGCCCGCTGGGTGGCCGGCGGCGTCCGGACCATGCTGTGCTTCGACCCGACGCGCGGAATCGACATCCGGACCAAGCAGCAGATCTACCTCCTGCTCCGCGACCTCGCGGAGGCCGGCGCGGCGGTGCTCCTCTACACCTCCGAGCTGAAGGAGGTGCAGCTCGTGTGCGACCGCGCCATCGTGATCTTCGGAGGACGGGTCGTCGAGGAGATCAGCGGGGCCGACGCGGACGAAGCGACGCTGCTGCGTGCCGCGTACCACCTGCGTTCTGACGCGGCGATGCCGGAGGCGGTCGCGGCGGAGGCCGTCGCGCCCGGCGCTCCGGAGGCGACGCTCGCGCCGGCGGCCGAGGCAGCCCGACCCGAGCCGGCCGATCAGGAGACCGCGCCATGACCGCTGTGACGACCCCCGCGGGAGCTCCGCCTGCCAATCCGGCGAGGACGATCGTGTCGTGGGCCCAGCGGAGCTCCTGGACGATCGGGCTCCTCGGGCTCCTGGCGATCCTGCTCGTCTTCACGAAGGTCATCCAGCCGAGCTACGGCGTGGCGGGGATCCAGGGGCTCGGGATCTCGATCCTGCCGCTGGGCTTCGCCGCCGTTGCCCAGGCCGTCGCCGTGATCGCGGGCGGGATCGACCTCTCGATCGGCTCGATGATGGCGCTCACGAGCGTCATCGCCGCCACCCTGATGGACGGTCAGAGCGCGGAGTACGGCCTCGCCGTCGTCATCGGCGTCCTGATCCTCGGCCTCGTGCTGGGCGCGATCAACGGCTCGCTGGTCGTCGTCACGCGCGTGCCGGACATCGTCGTCACGCTGGCGATGTCATTCGTCTGGGCTGGCTTCGCACTGCTCGTCCGGGCCGCCCCCGGCGGAGCGGCGTCGCCGTGGTTGATGAACCTGGTCATCGGACCGTTCGGCAACCCGTGGATCCCGAAGGCGGCGATCGTCCTGGTGATCGTCGTCGCGGTCACCTGGATTCCGATCGCGAGATCGCGCATGGGCCTGTCGCTCTATGCCGTCGGCAGCAACCAGCTGGCCGCCTTCCGGAGCGGCGTCCCGATCGGCCGGACGAAGGTCGTCGCGTACGCGCTCACGGGCCTGTTCGCGGCGGTCGGCGGCCTGGCGCTCACGGCGAGCACCAGCATCGGCACGCCCGTTCCGGGGCCCTACACCCTCGAGAGCGTCGCCGCCGTCGTTCTCGGCGGCGTCAGCCTGGCGGGCGGCCGGGGTGGCGTCTTCGGCCCGGTCGTCGCGGTCGTGGTCCTCCAGATCATCCAGAACGACATGACGTTTCTGAGCTTCGACCCGAACTACGCGCTCGTCGCCCAGGGCGTGATCCTCATCGGGGTGCTCATCCTCGGCAGCGTCGTCGAGAGCCGGCGGGCGCGCCGATGAACGCGTCCGCTCGCACGAACGAGTGGCTTACGGGGGCCGGCTGGCGCCGCCTCTTCCGCGATCGGCCGATCGTCCCGTTGATGGGCCTTCTTGCGATCCTCGTCCTGGCAATCGAGGCGGCGGATCCGGGCATCGTCAGCCCCGAATGGACCGGCGTGATCGTGCGGGCGTCGATCCCGCTCGCGATCCTGGCCGGCTGCCAGACGCTGACGATGCTGACCGGCGGGATCGACCTCTCCGTCGCTGCGATCGGCTCGATGGCCGGGTTCGTCACCGCCACCCTCGTGCACAGCCCCGGCGGGGTCGCCGAGGGGATCATCGTGGCCCTCGTCGCCGCTGCCCTGGCGGGGTTGCTCACCGGCATCGGCGTCGGCGTGTTCCGCGTGCACCCGCTGATCATGACCCTGGGGATGAGCTTCGTGGTGCTTGGCCTCTCGAACGTCTGGCAGTTGCAGATGGTCCAGACGGGCGCCGGGGTGCCGGGCCAGCTCCGCTGGATCGGCAGCAGCACGCTGGCGCAGGTCGTCCCGTACAGCCTGCTGGTCTTCGTCCCGCTGACGTTCCTGATCCTGCTGGGCTTGAGGAGAACCGGATACGGCCGGCTCCTGTACGCGATCGGCGACAACCCGGTCGCCGCGCGGCTGTCGGGCACCCGGTCGTGGCAGGTCCTGATCGTGCTCTACGTGATCTCGGCGGTGATGGCGGGCATCGCCGGCCTGCTCATCTCGGGCCTGACCAATACCGCCAGCGTGTCGCTCGTGGACACCTCGCTCCTGCCTGCCGTCGCGGCCGCGGTGATCGGCGGAACCTCGATCCTCGGCGGCCGCGGCGGTTTCGGCGGCACGATCGTCGGTGCGCTCATCCTGACGGTGCTCACCGCACTCCTGACGGTCCTGGGGCTGCCCGAGCCGACTCGACAGGTCGTCTTCGGCTCGATCATCGTGGTCGTCGCGGCTGCCTACACACGCGTCACGTCGGAGTCCTAGGCAAGCCGCATGAGCCAGGACCTGGAGGCGCTCTACCAGGCCAGGCTGCGGCGATACGTGACGGCGCTGAACAACGGGAAGCCGGATCGCGTGCCGATCCGGCCGTTCGCGGCGGAGTTCACGGGACGCCACGCGGGCTATACGTGCCAGCAGCTGACGCAGCACTACCCGGACGCGTTCGAGGCGATGGTCCGGTGCAGCGAGGACTACGACTGGGACGCGGTGCCGGCCAGCATGGTGTACGTCTGGACGGGCATCACCGATGCCGCGACCATCAGGTACTACGGCGTGCCGGGCGTGGACGTGCCGCCGAACAACGGCTTCCAGTACCGCGAACCGCCGGAAGACGCCGCCTTCATGCGCGAGGACGAGTACGACCGGCTGATCGACGACCCGGTCGCCTTCCTCTACGAGGTGTGGCTGCCGCGCGCAACCCGACGGATCGCGGCGGCGGGGGAGCCGGTGACGTTTCGCCACAACGTGGCGCTCGTGTCGGCGGCGATGGCCATGTCCGAGTACTTCAACGCGTTCGGACCGCACGTCGCGCGGCTGCGCAGCGAGGCCGGCATACCGGGCGCCATCTCGGGGATCTTCAAGGCTCCCTTCGACATCATCGGCGACAAGCTGCGCGGCTACGTCGGGCTGACGATGGACATGTTCACGCAGCCCGGGAAGGTGCTGAAGGCATGCGAGGCGCTCATGCCGCACCTCTACTGGCTGGCGGCTGCAACGGCCGACCCGTCATCCCAGCTGCCGATCGGCTACTGGATGCATCGCGGCTGCGTGCCCTTCGTCCGGCCCGACCAGTTCGCCTCCCACTACTGGCCGACGGTGAAGCCGCTGATCGAGGAGCTGTGGCGCAACGGCCACCAGACCATGTTCTACGCGGAGGGCAACTGGGACGCCCACCTCGACGCGTTCCGCGAGCTGCCCGACCGCAGCATCGTCTACCACATCGACCGCGGCACGCCGCTGCTGACCCATCGGACGCTGCACGACAAGTTCGCCCTCAGCGGCGGCGTCAACAACGTGACGCTGGCGATGGGCACGCCCGAGCAGGTGCGCCAGGAGGTGCGGACGCTCATCGAGACGATCGGCCGGGACGGCGGCTACATCATGGACGCCAGCGCGATCATGCAGAACGACACGAGCCCCGAGAACATGCGGGCGCTGGTCGAGGCGACGCGCGAGTTCGGCAGCTACGACGAGCCGGACGTGTGTCCGGCGCCGCTGCGCGTGGCGCCGGCGACGGTCACGCGGACCCCGGGTGTCCCCGCGACGACCGGGCACCAGCCCGGCGTGTGCGTCTCGTGGGAGGAGCGCAGGACGGAGCTGCAGGGCCCGATCGAGGGCAGCGAGGAGCTCGCGCAGCGCGTCTGGGAGGCGGCCGACTCCGCCGGCGCCACGTTCATCTGGCAGATGCTCGTCTCGTTCTGACGGTCGCGGCCGGTCGCCCGGACGCATTGCCCAGCGCCATCAGTAGCCCACCGAGGGCATGAACGCGCCGGCGGGCTCCTGGTAGATCCCGGTGGTCATCATGTTCACCACGAAGAAGACGCGCAGGTCGTTGAACAGGCACCAGCGGAGGAGCTCGGTGTTGGCCAGCGGGACGAGGAAGCCGGGCGTGCCGAAGTCGGCCGCCGCGCCGATGAGCGCCTGGAGGTCGTGGTTCGTCTCCGCGACCGAATGGCTGAAGTAGGTGATGCCGGTCGTGTAGCCCGTGATGCCCCCGAGATGCTCCACCACCACGGCCTTGCCGTCGGCGATCGCCTCGCCGACCTCTCCCGCCCGGTCGTGGCCGTGCACGCGAACGCACAGGGCGTTGCACGCGGCTTCGTCGGCGCTCGTCGCGACGCGAACCTCGTAGCCGGGAAACGTGATCCCGAGGGGCTTTCCGTACATCGCGGCAAACGAGCCGCGAACGTCGAAGCCGAGCTTCGCGTACAGGCTCAGCGACCGGTTGTGGTAGGCG
>JADGOR010000098.1 GCA_017882855.1 Cellulomonas sp.
CGTCACGCGCCCCTTGTCGCGGGCGAGGCAATGAGTCCGGGAAACCGGACCAGCGTTCCGGCGTCGTCCCTCACCGTACGTGAGGGACGACGCCGGAACGCTGGTCCGCTTTCCCGGACTCATTGCCTCGCCCGCGACAAGAGGCGCGTGACGAACGGTCTCACGACCCGCTCGACAGCTTGTTCGCTGTGTCCACGATCGTCTGGATCGCCTTGTCGACGGTGATCTCTCCGGTCGCGGCACTGTGAAGGCTGGTGTACACGGCCCGCGAGAACTCCGGGTACCAGACCGGGGCGCCCTCGGGGAAGACCGGCTTCGCACTGTTCTGCAGCATGTCGGCGAGCTCGGTGCCGCCGATCAGCTTTCCCTTCGTCGTCAGCTCCTGCACGGCGCTCAACCGAGAAGGGATGGCGTAGTTCTGCTGCACCTTGTCCGGGCCGTTGGCCCCGGCGAAGTCCGCCTGCTTCGCCGCGGACGTGAACCACTCGATGAACTTCGCCGCCGCCGCGGGGTACTTCGCCGTGCGAGGAATGCCGACCCCGTCCGGGTTGCCCAGGTTCGGGCCGACGCCGCTGACCCCAGGAGTGGGCAGGTAGTGCATCTGACCGACCACCTTGGACGCATCCGGCACGTCGTAGAGGCTGCCGATCATGCCGGAGTAGTCCGAGAACGTGCTCGCGGCAGCACCCGTCGCGATGAGGGTCTGCTCGCCCTGGCTGTCGGACACATTGATATTTCCTGGCGGCACGAGACCGTTCTTGATCGCGTCGACCATCCACTGCGCAGCCTTGTACCCGGGCGAGTCCGGTGCGCCGAACTGCGGCTTGCCATTTCCGTCCAGGACGGTACCGCCGAACGCCCCGGTCATCTGGTACCAGTAGGTCGAGAGCCCCTCGGCCGCAGCGAACGGGATGTTCAGCGGGTACTCCGCGACACCCTTGTCCTTGATCTGCTGAAGATCCTTCGTGTAGGCGTCGATCGTGGTGGGCATCGTGTCGATGCCCGCCTTGGTGAACATGTCCTGGTTGACCGTGGTCACCATGAACGATGCGTCGAAGGGGATGCCGACCACGTGCCCGCCGGACGTGAAGGAGCTCATCTGCGGCATGTCCGCTGCCATCTTCTTGGTGTCGAGATAGTCCTCCAGCGGATAGAACCAGTTGAGCTTGCCCAGCTGGCCGACACGAGACCAGTCGACATCCGTCGCGTCGGCGAAATAGGTGTTGGCGGTCGCAGCTGCTGTGATCTTCGTCTGCAGGCTGTCCCAGTCGATGTTCGACCACGTGACCGTGATGCCGGTCTCCTTGGTGAACTCGTCAAGCGCCGCCTGCGGGGGGGACGGGTTCATCATCGCGACCGTGATCGTCACCCCCGATGTCTTCGACGAGCTGGTCGTGCTGCCTCCGGAACATCCGGCGACGAGCAGACCCAGCGACGCTGCGCTGGCAACTATCGCAGCCGTCCTCGTGGTGTTCAGCCTCGTATTCATTGGCGGGCCCTTCCCTTCTTCATGGTGTCGTTCGGACGCGATCGCGCGGGGCGCGTTGCGATGAGACGGTTCCTCGGAGCGATTGCCGCGGTGGCTGGTTGTCGCGTGTCGGGCATCCACGGAGCCTGGGCGCTGCGAGGCGCCCATCCCCGGCAGATGCCTTCGGGCGGTCAGGGTTGCTCGTGAAGGGCGTGGATCGTCACCCCCTTCACGACGCGGTTGACAGCGCCGGAGGGGAACGGATTGTCCGGGGTCCTGCCCAGGGCGAGCGAGAACTGCAGACCGATCAGCTGGGCGAAGACGACGAGCGGCACGGCGAGCGCAGCGTCACCGACATCGTCCAGCCCCTCGAGCTTCCACATGTCGAGGTCGGTGAGGCCGCCCGTGGTGCCCGCACCGATGGCCAGGACGTTGTCCTTGCCGAGGGTCCGGCGCAGCTCGTCGGCGATGTCGAGGTCGTACTTGCGCGTGTAGTCGTCGTTCGAGAGGTACACGAGGGCGAGGGTGCTGCTGTCGAGCACCGCCTTCGGCCCGTGGCGGAAGCCCAGTGCGGAGTCGAAGTAGGAGACGACATGACCAGCACTGAGCTCGAGAAGCTTCAGCGCCGACTCGCGGGCGAGCCCTGCGAGCGATCCGCTGCCCAGGTAGACGACCCGCTCGTACCCGCGCTCCGCCAGCGCCCGTGGAGCCGCGCCCTGTGTCGCCAGAGCGCGCTCGGCCGCGACCGCCAGCCGATCAGCGAGCCCGTCGTCCGCTGCGGTCCCCGCCAGGGTGAGCCAGGTCGCGAGAGTCATGCAGGTGAAGCTCGAGGTCATGGCGAAGCCCTCGTCGTTGGCTCCCTCTGGCATGAGAAGCACCAGTGAGGCCGCGGTGCCGGAGTGGCGCCTGAAGAGCTCGCCGACAGGGTTGCACGTGACGACCAGGTGATGGACCTCCGTGAGGCACTGGTCCGCGAGCTCTGTGGCCGCGACGCTCTCAGGACTGTCGCCGGAGCGGGCGAACGAGACCAGGAGAGTCGGCCGGTCCTCGGCGAACGCCTCGCGAGGGTTGGAGACGATGTCCGTCGTGGCGACGGCGTCGACGCGTCGCCCGAGCTGCCGGCTCAGTGCCGGCGCGAGGATCTCGCCGGCGAAGGCCGAGGTTCCGGCTCCCGTCAGCACGATGCGCAGGTCCGGGAGCTCGAGCAGAGCGGCGAGGAACGACTCGGTCTCCGCACGGCGTGAGACCACGGTGTGACCGACCTCCCGCCAGAGCTCCGGCTGCTGGAGGATCTCCCGTGCGGTGTGCTCGGCGCCGCGCTCATCGAGCTCGGACGGCGTGTAGCCGAGAGACGCAGTCATCACGATGCACTCCTTCGAGACGGGTTGCAGGCGCGCGCGTACGTGCGCAGCACCTCACGGATGCTGTCGACCGCGAGGGCGCCGGCCTCCGCGGTCAGCTCGCCTCGTCGGACCCGCGAGTACTGGAGCGGCAGGTACTGACTCAGCATCGGAAGCGGGATGTCGACACTCCCGAGGTTCGCGAGGAGCCGGGACTGAGCCGCGCTGATCTCAGGGTCCGGCCAGTAGTAGCGGACGCGGTCGCTGTAGCTGTAGCGCCGCGCGAGACGCTGCTCCCGCGCATCCCCCTCGTAGTAGCCCTGCCACCACTGCGGCGCCTCCAGCATCCTGCGTTCCACCACCGCGACGAGGTCGGAGCGCTCGGCAGGTTCGACGAGCTCGTCCTCGATGGCGGCAAGGGCGAAGAGCGCCTCCCGTAGAGCGAAGGTCAGACCAGGTCCGACCTTGAGGACCGCCCAGTGGTCCTCGACGAGCGCGGTGAGCCGCTCACCTGTCTGGTAGTCGGTGGAGTGCGCCTCGAAGACGATGTTCGGATGCTCATCGACGACCCGCTGGAGCTCCGTCGTCTGAGCCCTGTCGTAGTCGACCACCCGGACATGGTCGAACTCGACTCCAGGCTGGACGACCAGTCCGATCACGCGCTGCCAGGCCGTCCCGACCCCCGCCTCGTCGAACGCCTTCTGGTGCCGCGCGATGGTGGCGCGCGCTGCCGCTCCGGAGGTGGGCGCCAGGGTGTCGATGGTCTCGTGGGCGCCTCCGGGGACGGGAACCTCCGTGCCGACGACATAGAGCAGGTCGCTGACCCCGCGGGCTCGCACCGCGGCCGCCTCGGCCACCTTCACCAACCGAGCCGCCCGATCGGCCACGAGATCGTCGGTCAAGGGAGAAGGATCGCCGGCGCACGACATGCTGCAGTCCAGATGGATCTTCGTGAAACCGGCAAGGACGTAGGCCTCGACCAGGGCATCGGCCCTGTCCATCGCCTCTTGTGGCCCCAGGGCACGCCAGGTGTTCGGACCGAGGTGATCTCCTCCGAGAACGACACGATCCCGTGGCAGACCGTGTCGATCTGCGATCTCATGCACGAGGTCACGGAAGTCGGCCGGTCGCATTCCGGTGTATCCCCCGAACTGGTCGACCTGGTTCGACGTCGCCTCCACAAGGACGGACGTGTCTTCTGCCAGAGCCTCAGCCACGGCAGCTTCGATCACCATCGGGTGGGCCGAGCAGACGGAGGTGACTCCGACAGCACTGCCGGCCTTGTGCCTCCGGACCATGTCGGAGAGGAAGTCTTTCACGATGCTCCGCTTGTCGAGTGAACGAGAGATGAGCAGTTCGGCCTCGCGCCGCTCCCGCGACCGCACGTCGGCCGCGAAGCGGATTCATCGCGCCCGCCAGGATCGGCGCGCGTCCCCGATTGCGCCCGGTACCCACCGCCGAAGGTGAGCGACCGGGCGTCCACGAGCGTCACAGCTGGTTCGTGGGGAGCTGGTGGCGCAGCTCTGGGGGCAGGAGGTCGCCGTGTGCGGCGACGAGGTCGTTGCACAGGTCCCAGATCTGTTCGGGCAGCAGGGTCGAGGAGGCGTGGGGGTCCATCAGCACGGCTTGGCGGATGAGTCGCGGGTCCCCGCGTCGGGCGGCTTCGACGGTCAGCTCGGCGACGGAGAGGTAGGGGCGGTTCTGCGCGGCGCACTGGGGCGGCAGCGCGCCCATCGCGACCGGGGTCAGCCCGTTCGCGTCGACGGTGCAGGGGACCTCGACCACGGCGCCCTGGGGCAGGTTGTCGATCAGTCCGCGGTTGACCACGTTGGCGTGGATCTCGCGACGCGTCCCGGTGACGATCGAGTGGATCACCTGGGGCGCGTACTCCGCGGCGCCAGCCTCCAGGGGAAGGGGCTCACCGGTGCGCAGCAGGACCTTTGCCTCCTCGAACTCGGCGACGTTCTGCTCACTGATCCCGATGTACTGCAGCGGCTCGAGCCGGTAGCGGGCGATCTGCTCCGGCGACCGCAGGAACCACGACAGGTACTCCGCGGAATGCTCGCTCGACTCGGTCGGGTAGTAGCCCATGCGCCGGAAGATCTCGACCCGCACCCGACGCTCGAGCTCGGGGTCGGCCGCGATGCGCTCACGCAGGACGGGGTAGAGGTCCTTGCCCTGGTGGGTCAGCTCGAGCATCCACGCCTGGTGGTTGACCCCGGCGGCGCGGTAGTGCGTCTCCTCCACGGGCACACCCACGAGCTCGGCCAGGTCGTGCGCGGTCCAGTAGACGCTGTGGCACAGACCGACGGTCTTGATGTCGGGAGCCACGACCGAGGCCCACCACACGTTCATGGCCATCGGGTTGGTGTAGTTCAGCAGCCAGGCGTCCGGGCAGATCTCACGCATGTCGGCCGTCAGCTCAGTGAGCACCGGGAAGGTGCGCAACGCGCGGAACACGCCACCGACGCCTGTCGTGTCACCGATGGTCTGCTGCAGACCGTAGGACGCGGGGATCCTCAGGTCCGTGATCGTCGCGGCGATCCCACCGACCTGGATCATGTTGATCACGAAGTCCGCGCCGGCCAGCGCCTCGCGGCGGTCCAGCGACGCACGCACCCTCGCGCGGGTGCCGAACTGCCCGTCCAGGCGCCGCGCAGTGCCTTCGGCGACGGCGAGCCGCTCGGCATCGATGTCGTGCAGGGAGAACTCGACATCCGCGAGCTCGGGGAACCGGAGGAGGTCGGCGACGAGCTGACGGGTGAAGACCACGCTGCCTGCGCCGATAAACGCGATAGTGACCATGCCGCCGATACTGCGCGTTCTGCTCGCCTCACGCAAGGAGATGCGCAGAATCGGCGACAAGTGCGCACTATGATTGAGCGAGACCGGACGTCGACCGTCGGCGCCGGCAATCGTGACGAGGGAGAACCCGGTGGCAGGAACCCCGTTCGACAGGTCCGTGCCGCGCGCGATCTCGCGCAAGCGGTCCGAACGCATGCTGGCCGAGCTCGCCCTGCTGGACTACGACGGCTCGGTCAGCCTCGCGACACTCACCCGCGAGCTCAAGGTCTCCGCCGCGACGATCCGGCGCGACCTGGCGGACATGGAGGACCAGGGACTCCTGGTGCGTACCCACGGTGGCGCGCGCCTCCAGGCAGCACAGCCCGAGGTCCCCGTGCGGCTCCGTGACTCGCGGTTCCGCGAGGCCAAGCAGCGGATCGCCCGCCGGGCCGCCGAGCTCCTGCCCGACGGCCCCTACAGCATCGCGCTCTCCGGTGGCACGACGACAGCAGAGGTCGCGAAGGTGCTGGCGACGCGCCCCGACCTCGCGATCATCACGAACTCCCTGACGACCGTCATGGCCATCGCCTCACGACCCAACCTCAAGGTCATCATGACCGGGGGCGTCGTGCGCTCGAGCTCCTACGAAGCGGTCGGCGTCCTCGCGGAGAACACCTTCAACGCGATCAACGTCGGCACCGCGATCCTCGGCACGGACGGGATCTCCGCACTCGGCGGCGCCACCACGCATGACGAGACCGAGGCCCGCACCAACCACGCCATGGTCGCCAACGCCCAACGGGTGATGGTCGTCGCCGACGGGTCGAAGGTCGGTCGCGTCACGCTCGCGAAGGTCGCAGACCTCTCGGAGATCCAAACTCTCGTGACGGACGACACAGCGGACCCCGAGGAGCTCGACCGCATCGCCGCCACGGGGATCGAGATCCACGTCGTTCCCGGCTGACCACAGCGCCGCGTCGTGGG
>JADGOR010000099.1 GCA_017882855.1 Cellulomonas sp.
GGCGGCCCACGAGAAGCCGGACTTCGACAGCCCGGTCTTCCCCTCGTACTGGATCCCGAATGCGTTGATCTTCGACTGCCTCGCCTCGGCCATCGTCAGGTCGGACCCGGCCGGGTGGAACATCCCGGAGAACCTCACTGGCTCACCGGTCTCCACACCGAACGGGACAATGTCCTCGATCTCGAAGTCGATCGCGCTGCCGACGCGGACGCGGTGCCGCAGCCCGTCCTCGTCGACCTCTATCGCGGCGCGCTCGACCCCGAGCATCTCGCCGATCAGTGGGGCAAGCCCCGCCATCGGCCCACCCAGCTGGCCACTGAAGACCTGCACGAGCTTGTCGAACTGTGCATCCGTCGCATGGTCGTCGATGAATACACCGACCCGCCAGTTTCCCTCGGTCATCACCTTCGGCGTGTCCGCGATCAGCGCGACCTTGCACCCGGCGATGTCCGTGCCGTCGACCGCTCCCTTGCGAACGTCGAAGACGAGTGTCACGCGGCAATAGTCATATGTCGCCCCGTGATCGAAGGACAGATTGCAGGGACACATGAGCTCGCACGAGCAGGTCTCGACGTAATTACCACTCAGGTTCCACGACATCGAGCACTCCCTCTCCGCTGGGGCAAGTGTTGCCTTCACCCCCACGGGTGTCAACGACGGCGCTTGGGCCCGCGCACCCTCCTGACCCTGCGCCCGCCATCGACCGACTGCTCGCCTTCCTCGGACGCCCCGTCAACACATATCCCTGACCCGCCACCCGGGGCGCCCGATACCCGATCCTCTTGCGACGATCGAGAGGGCCCGGGCTGTCGCGGCCGGGGGCGCTTGGTCGGCGTTCATGTCAGCTGGGCGCGAATCAGTTCAGCGAGTGGGGTGCGGCGCGGTTGGCCCGATCTGTGTCGGCCTCTAGTAGTCGTTCAACGTTCAGCTCGAGCAGCATCTCGCGTGATCGCTACCGCGACCAGCCTGGGATGCTGCCGGGTCAGCATGGCGCCATGATCGTGACGGCGGTACGCGAGCAGGTGCTGGATTCACTCGGTGCAACGGGCACGACTTCTTCGCGGTCCGCCCGGTGAGCCCGTAGACCCTGGCGGCGCTTCATGACGTCGATACCTGGCTGGCGTCATCGATAGGACGCCCGAAGTTGACGGCCTGGAGCACGGCGTCCGGAGCGGTGGAGCGCAACTGCGCATCCGGACCCACACCGAGCGCGTCGTTCACCGTCGACAAGGCGATGCGCAGTGCGACGAACACGGTGATCCCGAAGATCTGGGCATCGGTGTAGCCGGCGTCACGCAGTTCCTGGACGTCGGCGCCGCTGGTCCGGTTGGGGTCGCGAGCGACCTTGCGGGCCCAACGGGCCATCGCGCGCTCGCTGCTGGTCAGTGCTTCATCGTCCCCACGCAGCACGCCGGCGGCAGTCGGTGCGTCGGACGCGGCAGCAAGCTTGCGTCCCCACGCCAGGGCGCAGTACGAGTCACCGAACGCCGACGCACAAGCTGCGACGAGGATGCCGCGCTGGCGGACAGTGAAATCCTGTGCGCGGACGGTGTGCATGATCAGGTCGAAGAGCGCGGTGAGGCTGGCCGGCTCGTAGGCCCACAGCCGGGAGACATTCGTGACGTAGCCGAGCTGTTCGACGTCCTCGTCGAACAGCGCCGCCTGAGCCGCCACCGTGTGCTCCGGCCGGCCGAGGAAACCCGTCCCGGTCATGGCAACACCGTCCGTTCGTGTGAGGTCGTTTGCTGCGTGGGTTTGCGGGCGAGGTAGCCGACCACGGCCAGCTCGGCGCGCAGCGGGAGCCCGCCTCGGACGCGCCGGCCGGCCTGCTCAACCGCGGCGTCGACGAAGGCCGCCTCGCCGATGTGCTGGATCGCCTCGTATGCGGGCCCAGTAGCGGCGAGTGTGCGCGCGTAGGTTTCCGGGTCGGCGAATTCCCACACGAACGGCACGTCAATCCGTCGAACGTCGACGAACCCGTGCCGGGCGAGGAGGTCCTCGCCCGCTCCCGGTCGCCCGAGCTGCATCGCGGCCTGGTTCGCCAATTTACCCGGGGCGGCCAGCCGGAACGGGGCCAGCGCCCACGCTCCGGGCGAGTCCTTGAGGTGGCCCCACACGGTCAGTCCGACCCTGCCGCCGGGCACGAGGACGCGGTGGACCTCGTCCAGGGCGGCCGGGGTGGTTCCCCAGATACCGCGAAAGCTGGTCGCGACGTCGAAGCTCGCGTCGGGCCAGGGCAGCGAATGCATGTCGCCCACCCGGATGTCCGAATTCGGGTTCCGGTCGCGCGCGACCGCGACCAGCCGGTGCGAGGCGTCAATGCCTGCGCATTCGGCGCCGCGGATGCGGGCGAGCTCGATGGCCAATCCTGAGCCGCAGGCGATGTCGAGGAGCCGGTCGTTTTCGTGGACGCCGAGCCGGTGGGCGACGGCGAGGTACTCGCGGCAGTTGGCCGGCTCGCTCATCGTCGCGAAGTCGGCGGCTCGGCGGCCCCAACCTTCGTCGACGACCTGCCAGGCCGCGGTGTCGGTGCTGTGCATGGTTGTCATGATTTCGTCCTCGTGGGTGCGGAGTCGTGCAGGAGGGTCATCAGGGCGGGGTTGTCGATGTCGGCGCCGAGCAGCCGCGCGGACGCGAGCGCTGTCCGGTCACCGAGGCGGGACCGGTGCAGGTGCGCCCGCACGACAAGCTCGCGCATGTCGCACCGGGCGGCCAGCGTGGCCAGGGTTGTGACGAGCGGGCGGGCTCGGTCGCGATCGTCGCGGTCCAGGGCGGTGGTGATCATCGTGTCCAGCACGTGGGCGTGCACCCATTGGTAGCGGTCGGGGATGCGTGTGGTGCGCGACGCCGCCTCGGCCAGCCATGTGGTCGCGGTGTCGTGCTCGCCCCGGCGGGCGTTGAGCAGGCCGAGACCGCGGGCGGCCATGCCCTCCCAGCACGGGTCACCGAGCTGGCAGGCCAGTGACCAGGCTTGTTCGAGCCCGTCGGCTGCGCCATCGAGGTCGCCGGCCGCCAGGTCGAGTTCGGCGCGCAGGGTCTGCGGCCAGGGCAGGAAGGCCATCCACCGCTGCTCGTAGACCAGCTCTAGCGAGCGCGCAAGCACGGCCATGGCCTGGCTCGGCTCGGCACGCAGCAGGTGTGCGCGTCCGAGCAATGACAGCGACCACGCCTGCTGGCGGTGGTCGGCGCAGCGATCGGCCCGCTCGGCCGACGCGCCGAGATGCTCTAACGCGGCCGGGTAGTCGCCGCGGTCGGACGCGTTCATCCCGCGGACGCCGAGGATCGCGGCGAGTTCCTCGTCCGTCTCGGCCAGGGCCTGGGCCTTCACCAGCCAGCCGTCCGCGGTCGTGCGACGCCCGGCCTGGACCTCGACGAATCCCTGCTCCCGATGCGCGGTGACCGCGGTGGCGCGATCACCGGCGCGGGTGGCCAGCTCGATCGCCTCGTGCAGCACGATTGACCCTTCCTCGTCCCGGCCGCGCGTCGCGTGGACCAGGGCGCCCCCCAGCGCGGCGAGCGCCCGTGCGTGCAAGGTGGTGTCGTGGCATCGCGCCGCCTCGCCCACCGCTCGCCTCAGGCACTGGAGACCGGCGTCGACCGCACCCGCCACGATCGCGGCGCGACCCGCTTCGAGCTGGCTCAGGGCCGCCGCCCGGCCGCCCAGCGCAGGGACCAAGGGGGAGTCCACGCCGGTGCTCGCGGCGTCCCGAAGTGCGACGGAAGCACCGATGCCGAGCTCGCGCCGCAGGATGTCCTCGCAGATCGCGATCTGCCGCAGCGCCGCGGTTCGGTCACCCGTCATGGCCATGCTTCTCACCAGCAACTCGTGATTGCCTTCGTCCAGTGGGTTGCTGGCCACCGCACGGGCGGCGTACGCGATTGCCTCGCTCGCGCGACCGGTGGCGAGCAGTGCGACCGCCGCCTGCCGGAGGCGGGCCTCGAGCATGCCCGAGAGCCGGTGTCGTTCGACCAGCAACCACGACTCGAACGCCGGGGTGGATGAAAGATCCATGCCGTCGAGCAGCTCGCCGGCGATGTCGAGCAGCGGGCTGGTGTCGACAAACTCGCGCGTGACCAGGTGGATGTCGACGACGGCACCGGGCTCAACCGCTGCGACGACGGGATCCCCGCGCAGCGCGAGCGAGTCACCAACAGCGCGGCGCAACTCGGCGAGCGTCCAGCGAAGCGCGCCCAACGGATCATCGGCATCGCCGAATAGCATCTCGGCCAAGTACCGGCGACTGGGCGGCCGCTCGGCCAGCAGCACGTAGCTGAGCAAGGCCCAGGCCTTCCGACCCCGCGGGGAACGCAGAGGTAAGCCGTCGCGCTCGATCGCCGGAGGCCCGAGCAGCCGGACCGTGAGCATGACCTCTCCCCTTCGACCAGATCGATTTCGTCACGCCGACGTCGCGAGAACAGCATCGGGCGAACGTTGGGCGCGGGCTGACCGCTTCGCGGCCAGCCCGCGGTTGGGTCAGCCGGCGACCGACGCGGGGACCTGCCCCTGAAGGGCGTGCACGTCGGCGGTCGTCAGCGCCTTGCCGCCGATACCCCAGTCGCCACTGTGGACCTCCTCGAGCACCACCCAGGTGACCCCGCGCAGTGCCTCGCCTTCCACCGCGACCATAGCCTCGGTGATCCCGTGGATGATCTCGCTCTTCTGCTCAGGCGTGAAGACACCCTCGATGAGTCGAACGTTGACGAGCGGCATGAACTTCTCCTTCGTTTGTCGTGGATTGCTGTCGACCAGACGATGCCCCCACGCCGTGTGACCGAACGTGTGACCTCGAAGCGGGTCATCGGGTCGACCAAATGCCAGAACGCATTCGCGGTTCTCACCTGCGCCGTCACACGCTCGGCAGCCACGGTCGTCGACGACACAGTCACGACTACCGAAACGAGTGATCCCTCATGAGCTACTACCTGGCGACCGCGATAGCCCGCGAGCGGCAAAAGACGCTATTGGCTGAGGCGGAGGCGTTTCGCCGGGCCAAAGAGGCCCAGACCCACCGGGAACGCGCCTGCGGCACGGACCGAACGGCACACCGCTGGCGGCTCGGTCGGCGGCTCACGCACCGGGCGGTGCCGATAACGGAGACGGTGGGATGAGCACGCGGCCGGCGAGTCCCGTCGTCCACGCCGGCCGTCCGGTCGGTCACCAGTCGCGGCAGGCCGGCGAGCGGGCCATGCTTCGCGACGGCCCCGATGTGCTGATCCGAGCCGTCCGTCACGATGACGCGGCGCTGCTGGCCGACGGCTTCGACACAGTCGCGCCGATTCCGGTTCCTGATGGCGAAGAACTACCTGTCCCAGTCGGAGTTGCGCTATCTCACCGAGATCGACCACCACGACCACGAGGCGCTGGCCGCGCTCGACCCCGTCGACGGGCGCGGGCTGGGCGTCACCCGTTACGTCCGCGCCGCCGAGGACCCGCAGGCCGCCGAGATCGCGTCACCATCGCCGACCGGTGGCAGGGCCGGGGGCTCGGTTCGGATTTGCTGACGCGGCTTGACCGATCGGGCGCTGAGCGGAGGGGATCCGCCGGTTCACCGCGCTGGTCGCGGCCGACAATCAGGCGGTGATCGCGCTGCTGCGCAGCCTGCCCGGTCAATTGGTCGTCGTGGGGCAGGGGCGCGGCGCCCTGGAGTCGAGATCGGTATCGCCCGGCCGCAGGAGGTGGCGTCGCCGGCTGTCGGCCGGGCGTCCGCGGCGACGGGGTGAACGGGTGGGCCACCGCGCCGACATGACCGTGCCACGCAGCAGTATCTGAACAGCTACAACGCAACATCCAGAACGTGAGCAGCGTCCGCGACGGCGCCGGCGACCCGACTACCCCGTCCGATCAAGGACCAGTCGCACCGCAACGGCGAGCACGTCGAGGTGATCTCCGGCGATGTGCACGACCCCGCCAGCGCGGCGGCGGCGGCCGCCGGCGTCGATGTCGTGGTGTCAGCGGTACATGGCTTCGCCGGGCCGAGTGGCGGCTCGCCCGCAACCGTCGACCGCGACGGCAACATCAACCTGATCCAGGCCGCTCACGTTGGCGGCGCCGAGGTGGTGCTCATGTCGGTCGTGGGTGCCGCCGCTGACAGTCCGTTCGAGTTGTTTCGGATGAAGCACGCCGCGGAGACCGCCTTGGCCGCCAGTACCGTGTCCGCGACCGTCGTGCTGGCGACCGCCTTTATCGAGCTGTGGATCGACCTGCTCGAAAGCACCGCCGGGCGCTCGAACCGCCCGCTGGTTTTCGGCCGCGGACAGAACCCCATCAACTTCGTCTCGGTGCTCGACGTCGCCGCACTCCTCGGAAGACCGGTCACGCCACATGTCCGGCCGGCCATCCGGTAGTCGCATGAGGATCGGCTTACGGCACTCCGGAATCGCTGCTCGGTCGGCCGTGGGCGGCTTGTCGTGCACAGCACAATCAGCAGCATGGGCGACGACGATGTGGACCGGCCTGAGCCTCCATCGGCGAAGGCGATCACGGCAATGCTGCGCGAAGCGCGTTCG
>JADGOR010000012.1 GCA_017882855.1 Cellulomonas sp.
AGCCGAGACGTCGTCCCGCGGCAGCCCCTCGCTCAACCGCACTCCGAGCAGAACCCGCTCGAGCTGCAGCGCCGCGTCACCGAGCACCTCGCGCCCGGCCGCCGGGCTCACGCCCGCGTCCACCCGCGCGGCGTAGGCCCGCGGGTGCTTGACGTTCCACCAGCGCACCCCGCCGACGTGCGAGTGCGCGCCTGGTCCGATCCCCCACCAGTCGTCGCCGTGCCAATAGCCCAGGTTGTGCCGGCACGCGTCACCGGCCGAGCGGGCCCAGTTCGACACCTCGTACCAGCGCAGGCCGGCCCCGTCGAGGAGCTCGTCGGCGAGCTCGTACTTCGCGGCCTGGTCATCCTCGTCCGGCAGAGGCAGCTCACCGCGGCGGACCTGGGCGCCCATCTTCGTCCCCTGCTCGACCACGAGCGCGTAAGCCGAGACGTGGTCGACGCCCAGCGCGAGCACCGCCTCGAGACTGCGCCGCCAGTCGTCGAGGGACTCGCCGGGCGTCCCGTAGATGAGGTCCAGTGATACCGCGAGCCCGGCCTCCCTCGCCCAGCCGACGACGTCGGGCACCCGCTCCGGGTCGTGCGTCCGCTCGAGGGTCTTGAGCACGTGCGGCACTGCTGACTGCATCCCGAAGGACACCCTGGTGAACCCGGCCGCGGCGAGGCCATGGATCGACTCCCGGCTCACCGAGTCGGGGTTCGCCTCGGTCGTGAGCTCGGCGGCGTCGGCGAGCCCCCAGGTGTCCCGGACGGCGGCGACCATCCGAGCGAGGTCCGGCACCGGGAGCACGGTCGGCGTCCCGCCGCCGATGAAGATCGTCGAGACGGGCCGCGGCGGGAGCCCCGCCGCGCGCAGCACCCCGGCCGCGAAGGACACCTCCCTGATCGCGACGTCCGGATAGCCCACCTGGCTCGCGCCGCCGCCCAGGTCCGCCGCCGTATAGGTGTTGAAGTCGCAGTACCCGCACCGCACCGTGCAGAACGGGACGTGCAGGTACACCCCGAAGGCCCGTGATCCCGCCCCCGCCGCGACCGACTCCGGCAGCGCGCCGTCCTCGGGCGCTTCGTCGCCGTCGGGCAGCCCCGGACTCATCTCTTGACCTTGTCGTCCTTGATGTCGCCGGGCTCGGTGCTCAGTGCAGCGATGAAGGCCTCTTGCGGGACGTCGACCCGACCGATCGTCTTCATCCGCTTCTTGCCCTCCTTCTGCTTCTCGAGCAGCTTGCGCTTGCGCGTGATGTCGCCGCCGTAGCACTTCGCGAGCACGTCCTTGCGCATCGCGCTGATCGTCTCGCGCGCGATCACGCGCGCACCCACCGCGGCCTGGATCGGCACCTCGAACTGCTGCCGCGGGATGAGCTTGCGCAGCTTGCCGACCATCATCACGCCGTACGCGTAGGCCTTGTCCTTGTGCACGATGGCGCTGAACGCGTCGACGGGCTCGCCCTGGAGCAGGATGTCCACCTTGACCAGGTCGGCGACATCGTCCCCGACCGGCTCGTAGTCGAGCGAGCCGTAGCCGCGGGTCTTGGACTTCAGCTGGTCGAAGAAGTCGAACACGATCTCGGCGAGCGGGAGGGTGTACCGCATCTCCACCCGCTCTTCCGAGAGGTAGTCCATCCCGAGCAGCGCACCACGGCGGTTCTGGCAGAGCTCCATGATCGCGCCGATGTACTCGCTCGGTGCCAGGATCGTCGCACGGACGATGGGCTCACGGACCTCGCCCACCTTGCCGCCCGGGAACTCGCTCGGGTTCGTGACGCGAACCGTGCTCCCGTCCTCCATCGAGACCTCGTACACGACGTTCGGCGCGGTGGAGATGAGGTCCAGGTTGGACTCGCGCTCGAGCCGCTCCCGGACGATCTCGAGGTGCAGCATGCCGAGGAACCCGCAGCGGAAGCCGAAACCGAGAGCCACCGAGGTCTCCGGCTCGAAGACGAGTGCGGCGTCGTTCAGCTTGAGCCGATCGAGGGCGTCGCGCAGCGCCGGGTAGTCCGATCCGTCGATCGGGTACAGACCGGAGAAGACCATCGGCTTCGGGTCGCGGTAGCCGCCGAGAGCCTTCGTCGCGGGAGTGATGGAATCCGTCACGGTGTCGCCGACGCGCGACTGGCGCACGTCCTTCACCCCGGTGATGAGGTAACCCACCTCGCCGACGCCAAGGCCGTTGGTCGGTACCGGCTCCGGTGAGATGACGCCGATCTCGAGCATCTCGTGGGTGGCCCGGGTGGACATCATGACGATGCGCTCGCGCGGGATGAGGTGCCCGTCGATCACCCGTACGTACGTCACGACGCCGCGGTAGGTGTCGTACACCGAGTCGAAGATGATCGCGCGGGCCGGCGCGTCCCGGTCGCCGACCGGTGCCGGGATCTGCGCGACGATCTGGTCGAGCAGCTCGACCACCCCGGCGCCGGTCTTGCCGGACACCCGGAGGCAGTCGGCCGGGTCGCCGCCGATCAACCGGGCCAGCTCCTCGGCGTACTTCTCGGGTTGCGCGGCCGGCAGGTCGATCTTGTTCAGCACCGGGATGACGTGCAGGTCGTTCTCCATCGCGAGGTACAGGTTCGCGAGCGTCTGGGCCTCGATCCCCTGGGCCGCGTCGACCAGCAGCACGGCTCCCTCGCACGCGGCGAGCGATCGGGACACCTCGTAGCTGAAGTCCACGTGGCCCGGGGTGTCGATCATGTTGAGGGCGTACGGCGTGCCGGCGACCTCCCATGGCATCCGGACCGCTTGCGACTTGATCGTGATGCCGCGCTCGCGCTCGATGTCCATCCGGTCGAGGTACTGGGCCCGCATGTCACGCGCGTCGACGACACCGGTGTACTGCAGCATCCGGTCGGCCAGCGTCGACTTCCCGTGGTCGATGTGCGCGATGATGCAGAAGTTCCGCAGCAGCTCCGGCGGGGTCGCCGCCGGTTCGATGCGCGCGCGGCTGGCGCCGGTGGGGATCGGGGACACGCAGGACTTCCTGTTGGGCTGACAACGGTGCGAATGGGCTGAACCATGTTCCCATGACTCCCGACCATCTCGGTTCGCTCGGCGATGTCCAGGCCGCATTCTCGGTGCAGCTGCACCGGGCCGATCTCGGCGCGCCCGTCGCGGCCTGTGCGCCTTGGACGGTCGCGGACCTGGCCCGGCACCTGGGCGGTATCTATCGCTGGGCGGCCGGCATGGCTCAAGGCGAGGCGTCCGACGACGCCGTCCCGGTCGAACCGCACGGACCCGGCGCCGTCATCGGCTGGTACGACGCGAACGCGGCACTCCTGCACGGGGTCCTCACCCGCCTCGGGCCGGACGCCCCGTGCCCGACACTCGTCGGTCCCGGCACGGCCGGCTTCTGGCGTCGGCGGCAGCTGCACGAGAGCGTCATCCACCTCTGGGACCTGCTCACCGCAGCCGACCGCGGGCTCGTGCTCGACCCTCTCGTCACCGCCGACACGGTCGACGAGGTGGTCACGGTGATGCAGCCGCGGCAGGTCCGGCTGAACCGGATGGCGCCACTACGCGTCGGTGTGGAGCTCCGGGCGAGTGACGCCGAACGATCCTGGCTCCTCGGCGATGCCCGGGCGGCGCGTGCGATCGTCGTCGGCCCATCGCTCACCCTGGCCTTGCTGCTCTGGCGCCGGATCACGCCGGATCACCCAGATCTCGCCGTCAGCGGCGACCCCACCGCGCTGGCCGCGGCGCTCAGCCAATCGCTGACGCCCTGAGCCGCGGGACCGCTGCACGCCGCGCGCAACCGTCTCGGTAGGGTGCGGGCATGGCATATCGCTCCATCTGGTCCGATTTCGTGCAGACCGCGGTCCGAGCGGGCACGAATGCTCTCGGTCGCACTCTTCGGCACTCATCCGGGCCGACGCCATCGACCAAGGTGACTCGCCGCCCGCGCGGTCACAGCCCCTACCCGGGGGACTTCAGCGGCAAGGTCAGCCCCGTCTACGCGCCGAACCTCGACAGCGTGCCGGATCCTGGCGAGGTCGTCTGGACCTGGGTGCCGTTCGAGGAGGACTTCGAACGGGGCAAGGATCGCCCGGTACTGCTGATCGGACGAGACGAACCCTGGCTGCTCGGGTTGATGCTGACGAGCAAGGACCACCATCGCGACGCAGCCGACGAGGCCAGATGGGGCCGGCGCTGGATGGATGTCGGCAGTGGGGCGTGGGACCCCGAGGGGCGCCCGAGCGAGACCCGGTTGGACCGGGTGCTGCGGATCGACCCGAGCAAGGTCCGCCGCGAGGGTGCGGTCCTGGACCGCAACCTGTTCAACCAGGTGGCGGCTTCGCTCTGAACCGCGCTGCCCTGCTAGAATTTCAGACCGCGTGTCCGCTCGGGTCGTGCGGACGCCAGTCCATTGCCACCACAGGTATCCCCACGCCTCAGTCCAGGTGATGGACACGCCCTCAAAACCTGTCAGATCGCTTCGGCGAACATACAAGAGAGTCCATACGTGGCGAACATCAAGTCCCAGATCAAGCGCATCGGTACCAACGAGAAGGCCCGGCTGCGCAACAAGGCGGTCAAGACGGAGCTCAAGACGCACGTGCGTCGGGTCCGCGAAGCCGTGGCCTCAGGTGACAAGGACGCTGCAACGACCGCCCTTGCGACCGCGAGCAAGAAGCTCGACAAGGCCGTGAGCAAGGGTGTCGTTCACGAGAACCAGGCGGCGAACCGCAAGTCGGCGCTGGCCAAGCAGGTCGCGGGTCTCTGACCCGAGACCGCTCCGAACGCAAACAAGGGCGCCACCCCGATCGGGGCGGCGCCTTTGTCGTACGCCGGCGCGGGCCCCGATCGACGCGACTGGCCAGGCGGTATCGACGGTCTAGCGCTTGGCCTGCGCGGCAATCCGCAGCACAGCCCGCTCGACGGCGAACGCCGGGTCCCGTCCGGCGCCCTTGACCTCGGCATCCGCCTGCGCTACCGCACCGATCGCGGCCGCGAGACTCTCCGGCGTCCACCGAGCGAGCTCCCGTCGGGCGCGATCGACCTGCCAGGGCGCCAGCCCCAGATCACGATGCGCGTCCAGTCCGCGGCCACGGGCCCCCGCCACCTTCGCCAGGGTTCGCAGCTTCATCGCGAGCGCGGCCACCAGCGGGACGGGGTCGGCGCCGGTCGCCATCGCGTGGCGCAGGAGAGCGACGGCGTTGCCCGCCTCCCCCGCGATCGCGGCGTCGGCCACCCGGAACGCCGTCGCCTCGACCCGCCCGCCGTAGTACCGCGCGACGACATCGGCACTGATCGGACCGCTCGTGTCGGCGACGATCTGCGCACCCGCCGCCGCCAGCTCCCTCAGGTCTGACCCCAGCGCATCGACGAGCGCCCGCGCGCCCCCGGCGTCGATCCGGCGCCCGGCCCGCCGCATCTCAGCGGCCACGAAGTCGACCTTCTCGGTGTCTCGCTTGAGCGGGTCGCACGCAACCATCGGGATGCCGGCGGACCGCGCCGCGTCCAGCAGCCTCTTGCCACGTTGACCACCAGCGTGCTGCAGGATGAGGACGGCGTCGGGCTCGGGCGCCCCCAGATAGGCCAAGGCGTCGGCGAGGAACTCGTCCGTCATCGCCTCGAGGCCATGCACCACGACGACCCGACTCTCGCCGAAGAGCGACGGAGAGGTGACGACCTGGAGCTGGCCGGAACGGTACGCAGCCGCCTCGACCTCGGTGACCTCAAGGGCTGCGTCCTGCTCGCGGGCGAGCGCAAGGACACCGGCGCTCGCACGATCGACCAGCAGCGACTCCGCGCCGATGACCAGCACCACCGGTGCGAGCACGACCGCGTCCCAACTGATCGCGGGACGGGGTGCGGCGCGCGCGGGACGAGGTGAGGCGGGCATGCGCACAGCCTGCCACGCACGGCAGACCCTTGGCGTCGCGGCTTGGCTGATCCGTGGCATCCGCACCCTCCGGCCCGGGACAGCGAGCCGTGAGCTCGACCACCCCGGCGCGGACCCCGAAGGCCATCGCGCCGCACTGGTCCGTTCGGAGCACCACGGCGCCACCGCCGCGGTACAGGTCGACGGTGGAGGCGGCCGGGTGCCCGTAGTCGTTCCCAGCCCCGACGCTGATCACCGCGACGTCGGGGCTCAGAAGGGCGGCGAGCGACCGGGACTGTCGCGCGCTGCCGTGATGCGCAACCTTCACGATCACGGCCGGGCGGCGCCAGTTCTCCCGCTCGAGCTGACCCGCGAGTGCCGCCTGGGACTCCGTCTCGACGTCACCGAGCGCCATCAGGCTCAGCTCCGGTGCCGTGATCAGCAGCACCAGGCTGGCGTTGTTGATGGGCGTGCCGTCGGCGTCCGAGACCGGTCCAGCACCGGACGGGTCAGCCGCCGTGGCCGGCCACAGAACCTGCCAGCTCACGTCGCCTACGGTGCCCGAGCTCGGCGCCCGCGTCGTGTCGACCTCCCGGGGGGTGAGGTGACGCTGAGCGAGCGTGTCGGCGACCATGCGTACCTGCTCGGTGGGGTGGGCGTACGGCGTGACGAGCACCTCGCCGACCCGCCTGCCTGCCAGTACCTCCGCCAGGCCCCCGACGTGGTCGAGATGGAAGTGGGTCAGGACCAAGAGCGGGATGCGGGTCACACCGAGAGCGGTCAGGCAGCGGTCCGCAGCGTCCCCGGGGGGCCCGGTATCGATCACGATGGCGCTCCCCGGCCCCGTTCTCACGACGGTCGAGTCGCCCTGCCCCACATCGCAGACGGCAACTCGCCAGCCCGGCGGGGGCCAGCCGTCGGGGCTCCACGCGAGCAGCAGGCGTCGCGCCGGCGGACTGAGCACGAGGGCGAGGCACAGCGTCGCGATGCCCAGCTGCCGCCAGAGGAGGAGCGGGATGCGCCGGACCGTCGCGGCGAGCGCGACCAGCGCGGCTGTCACAAGGGCCAGCGCGACCGCCCCGGCGGGACCGCTGGCCCACGGGATCCGGGCGCCGGGCAGGCCCGCGAAGAGGTGCGCCACCTGAGCGATGACCCAGCATGACCATGCCGCCGGTTGCACGAGCACCCAGGCACCTGCGGGCCACACCGGCGCGAGCAGTGCCGCAGCCACCCCGCACACCGTTGCTGGGACCAGCGCGGGGGCGCTCAGCAGGTTCGCAGGCACCGCGAAGGTGGCGACCGCCGGATCGAGCAGGACGATGACCGGCGCACACGCGAGCTGAGCGGCAATGGGGATCGCCGCAGCGCGCGCGAGCCAGGTCGGAAGGACGGCCTCGAGGCGGGTGGCGAGCGGTTGCGAGCCGAGAACCAGGCCGGCCGTGGCCAGCACGGAGAGCGCGAACCCGTACGACCGAGCCAGCCACGGATCGAGCATCAGGAGCACGACGACCGCCGTTCCGAGCGCGGGCAGCGCGCGCCCAGGACGGCCGAGGACGAGTGCACTCATGCCGATCAGCCCCATCGCGGCGGCGCGCAGCACGCTCGGTTCGGGGTGCACGAGCACCACGAACCCGCCCATCGCGATGATCGTGAGCCCCGCGCGAACCGAACGCGGCAACCGCAGGACGGACAGGACTCCGATCACCGTGGCAGCGATGATCGCAAAGTGTGAACCGGACACCGCTGTGATGTGGGTGAGGCTGACCGCCCGCATGTCCTCCGCGAGCCGCGGATCGAGCAGGCCCGTGTCTCCGAGGGCGATCCCGGGCAGCAGACCGCGCACATCTGTGGGTTGCTCCACGACGAGCGCACGCAGGGCTGTTCGGATCCGACGCACCCCGGAGTCGAGGGTCCCCGGCTGCTGAACCACGGTGACCGGCGCGTCCGCGGTCTCGAGCCACGGAGGCTGGCCCGAATCCCCCGGTTCCAGGCGGCCCACGACAGCCACCCGCGAGCCATACGCCACTTCTGCCCACGCATCGCCGCCGACCGCCACGACCGGCGTGGCCCCCGGACCGGCAACGCCGCGTCCGCTCAGGCGATCCACCTCGATCCGGACCAGGTACCTCGGACGGGCGGCTCCGGAGTCGCTGGAGAAGCCCGACGCGACGATCCGGCGTGGTTCGGTCGAGACCTGGCCGACGATGCCGACCGTCGCCTGCTCCCGAACAAGCTGAGAGACGATTCCGGCCTGCCGGAGGCCGACCGACGCGCTGCCGGCCAGAGCGACGCCGGCGAGCGTCCCGAGGGCAAGGGCGGCGCTCCCTCGCCACGAGCCTGAGCCGTGGGCCGGTGCTTCCCCCGGCTTCTTCTGTACGCCACCTCGCACCCTGGCTCGAGCAAGGAGACCGGCCGCGAGCACCACCACGAGGAGTCCGGCCGTCTTCGACGCGGCTGGTTCGACGACCACGACGAACCACGCAGCCGCCCAGGCGATCACGGCGCTCGGCACCATCCGGAGATCCGCGACCGTCGGTCGCACGATCAGACCGCGACTCGGTCGCGGATCTTGCTCAGGAGCGCCGGCCCGATGCCGGTTACCTCGCCGAGCTCGTCGACCGCCGAGAAGCGACCGTGCTGCTGTCGCCAGGCGACGATCCGACCGGCCAGCACCGGGCCGATGCCCGGGAGCGTGTCGAGTGCAGCGACGTCCGCGGTATTGAGGTTCATCGTGCCGCCCGAGCTTCCGTCGGATGCACCGGACCCGGCCGGCTGCGCGCGGGACGGTTCCCCGCGCGCAGGTACGTACACCTGCTCGCCGTCGACCAAGAGGCGCGCCAGGTTGACGGCTGCGAGGTCGGCTTCTTCGGTGGCACCGCCGGCCGCCGAGATGGCGTCCGCGACACGCGCGCCTGGTGGGAGTCGCTGTAGACCGGGCGTCCGCACCTGACCGACCGTGTGCACCGTCACTTCGGTGCCGGTTCCCGTTGCCCCCGCGACGGCGGCGCTCGTAGGGCTCGCGTTCACGGCCGAGGTGCCGAGAGCGGAGGCGACGAGCGAGCCGCTCGGGTCCCGGACCGGCAACGCCGTCGTGGGCATCCGGCCCGAGGTCCGCGCGATGACGACGATGACCAGGAGCGCCAGAACGAGACCGACGGCTACCGCGCCCCGCCGGCTCAGCAGCCAGCGCCAGCGCCGCGAGCCTGGGTCGAGCGCGGCGTGGTCGAGCGGGTTGCCATGCGCTGCTGAGTAACCGGTGGAGGCGACCACCAGGGCACGCGCGCGCAGCCGTGCCACCACGGCCGCCGCGTCATCGTCCGGCGCCGCGTCATCGTCCGGCGCCGCGTCATCGTCCGGCGGGTCGCTCGACGGAAGGTCGTTCCCGGGTGCGTCGCCCCGGGACCCCGCGGCGTCCTCCGAGGCCGACGGGATCCATCCGCCGGTCAGAGACGAGCGGACACCCGGACCGAGCGCGCGGACCCGGGCAAGGGCCGCCGCAAGGTCGTCATCCGATCGCACCCCGGCACGCTATGGGCGTCGCAACGCGTCCGATCGGCCGGACGCGTGCGGATCGTTGTCCGTGTCAGCACCAGGTCCTGTGGACGTGCGGCGCAGCTCGGCCGCGCCGTCGGCCAAGGGTTCTCCCGACGCGCGGGGTCAGGTCCCGGCGTCGGCCACGACGATGGCCAGCAAGCCGGGTCCGGCATGCGCGCCGAGGACGGCGCTCACCTCCGCCACCACGATCTCCTCGACGGCGGTGCCGATCCGAGCCCTGAGTCGCTCGGCGAGCGCCCGAGCAGGATCCGGATCACCGAGGTAGTGCACCGCAAGCTCGACCCGTTCTCGACGCCCGGCCTCCTCGATCGCCCACGACTCGAGCCGGTTCCGCGCTCGCGCCGTCGTCCGGATCTTCTCGGTGACCGCGATCCGGCCGTCCTGGACGGCCAGCAGCGGACGGAGACCAAGGACCGTCCCCACGGCCGATGCAGTCGCGCCGAGGCGTCCGCCCCGGCGCAAGTGCTCGAGGGTCGCGACGGTGAAGACGACACGCGAGTCGAGCGACCGACGTAGCGCCAGCTCGGCGACCGTCAGCGCGTCCGCGCCAAGGGCCGCCGCGCGGGCCGCGGCGCGCACCGCAAGGCCCAGACCGAGTGCGACGGTCCGCGAGTCCACCACGTGCACCGGCACCGTCGCGGAGTGAGCGGCCAGCTCGGCCGATGCGACGGTCCCGGACAGCTCGCCGGACAGGTGCACCGAGACGATCCCAGTCGCCCCGGCCGCCACGGCGCGCGCGTACGCGTCGATGAACTCCTCCGGCGACGGCTGCGAAGTGCGCACACCTGCGCCGCGCTCCAGGGCCGCGACGAGCTCCTCGGGACTGATATCGATCCCCTCGCGACCCGCCACGCCATCGATGATCACGTCGAGCGGGACGACCGTGACGCCCGCAGCCGCGGCCATCTCGGGCGGCATCGAGGCCGTCGAGTCGGTCACGACGGCGATCCGGGCGCGCGTGGGTGGGATCTCCATCAGACCGCCAGCCTAGGGGGCGGCACGGCGGGAGCGCGGCTCGTGATGTCGGGGCCGGCTCAGCCGGGTACCACGTTGACGAGCCGAGGCGCCCGCACGATGACGGTCCGGACGCCCCCACCCGCGAGGGCCCTCCGCACGCCGGGCGTCGCCAGCGCCAGCTCGCGAAGCTCGTCCGCACCGATCGACGGAGCCACCTCGAGCCGGTCGCGCACCTTGCCGGCCACCTGGATGATGCACGTCACGGTCTCCTCGACCAGCAGCGCCGGGTCGACCTCGGGCCAGCCGGCGCGCGCCACCGTCGGGGCGTGGCCGAGCAGTGACCACATCTCCTCCGCGAGATACGGGGTGTACAGCGAGAGCAGGATCGCGACCGCCTCGACGGCCTCGCGCACGGCTGGATCCGCTGCCCCGACGCCGGTGTCGATCGCCTTGCGGGTCGCGTTCACGAGCTCCATCACCCGCGCCACGACGACGTTGAACTTGAACGACTCGATCAGGATCGCGGCGTCGTGCACCGTCTTGTGGGTGACCGAGCGCAGTGCGGGGTCGCCGGTGCGCGGGTCAGCGCCCGGTTCGCTCGCCACGTCGCGGGCGAGCCGCCAGGCGCGAGCGAGGAACTTGGTCGATCCGACCGGCGATACGTCGGCCCAGTCCACGTCGTCCTCGGGCGGGCCCGCGAAGGCCATCGTGAGCCGAATGGCGTCGACGCCGAACTCGTCCAGGGTCTCCGAGAGCCGCACCAGGTTGCCGCGCGACTTGCTCATCGCTGAGCCGTCCATCAGCACCATGCCCTGGTTGAGCAACCGGGTGAAGGGCTCGACGAAGTCCACCAGCCCCGCATCGCTCAACACCTTGGTGAAGAAGCGCGCGTAGAGCAGGTGCAGGATCGCATGCGTCACGCCACCGACGTACTGGTCGACCGGAGCCCAGGCCCTGGCCTCGGCGGGATCGAACGCGACGTCGTCGCGCCGGGGCGAGAGGTAGCGCAAGAAGTACCAGGACGAGTCGACGAAGGTGTCCATCGTGTCCGTGTCCCGGTGCGCCGCGCCGCCGCACTTCGGGCAGTCGACCCTGAGCCACTCGGTCGCGCCGCCGAGTGGCGAGGTTCCCTTCGGGGTGAGGTCCAAGCCCTCGGTCGGCGGCAGCTCGACCGGCAGCTGGTCGAGCGGGACCGGCACCTCGCCGCACGCCTCGCAGTGGATGATCGGGATCGGCGTCCCCCAGTAGCGCTGGCGAGAGATCAGCCAGTCGCGCAGCCGGTAGTTCATCGCGGCGTGCCCGACGCCGTCACGCTGCAGGTTCTCGACCGTCGCCGCGATCGCGTCGGTCTTGGCGAGGCCGTCCAGCGGTCCCGAGTTGACCAGGACGCCGTCGCCGGCGGTCGCCAGGCCGGACTCGACCGGGTCCGGGAGCGGGTTGCCGTCGGGGCCGCGGACGTCCAGGACCGTGCGAACCGGCAGGCCGAAGGTGCGAGCGAAGTCGAGGTCGCGCTGGTCGTGCGCGGGTACCGCCATGATCGCGCCGTGGCCGTAGTCGGCCAGCACGTAGTCGGAGGCCCAGATCGGCAGCAGCTCGCCGTTGACCGGGTTCACCGCGTGTCGGTGCAGGAAGACGCCGGTCTTCGGGCGCTCGGTGGACAACCGGTCGATCTCGCTCGTCCCCTTCATCTGGTCGAGGTAGGCCGCGAACGCCTCCTGAACCTCGGCCTGGGCGCCGGCCGCCAGCTCCGCGGCCAGGTCGGAGTCGACCGCGACCACGAAGAACGTCGCGCCGTACAGGGTGTCCGGCCTGGTCGTGTAGACCGTGACCGGATCGTCCCGACCCTCGATCCGGAACTGCACGTCGGCGCCGGCGGACCGGCCGATCCAGTTGCGCTGCATCGCGATGACCTTGTCCGGCCAGGAGCCTTCCAGGGTCTTGAGATCGTCCAGCAGGCGGTCCGCGTAGTCCGTGATCCGCAGGTACCACTGGGTCAGCTTCTTCTTCGTCACCGGGGTGTCGCAGCGCTCGCACCGCCCGCCGACCACCTGCTCGTTCGCGAGGACGGTCTGGTCCTTGGGGCACCAGTTCACGAGCGACGGCTTGCGGTAGGCGAGTCCGCGCTCGTACATCTTCAGGAACAGCCACTGGTTCCACCGGTAGTACTCCGGGTCGCAGGTGGCGAGCACCCGGTCCCAGTCGAACGAGCATGCGTACCGGCGCATGGACGCCTTCTGTTGCGCGATGTTCGCGTAGGTCCACTCGCGCGGGTCGAGCCCGCGGGAGATGGCCGCGTTCTCGGCCGGCAGCCCGAAGGCGTCCCAGCCGATCGGGTGCAGCACGTTGAAGCCACGCTGCACCCAGTAGCGCGCGATCACATCGCCGAGCGCGTATGCCTCCGCATGGCCCATGTGCAGGTCGCCGGAGGGGTACGGGAACATGTCGAGCACGTACTTGTGCGGCCGCTGGTCGGCCGGGTCACCGCTGCGGAACGGTGCGAGCTCGTCCCAGACCGGCAGCCAGCGTTCTTGGGCGCCGCGGAAGTCGTAGGCGTCGTCGCGGTCGGACGAGGGGGCGGGAGTGTCCTGCGTGTGCACGGCCCCAAGGTTACCGGTGCCACGGATGCGGGTTCGCGCGGTTCGACGGGGCGCGCCCAGGGGTACACCTTCGCCGGCCCCACGCTTCCGCTCGGCGCTCTGGTAGAGAACGACGTCGCGGTCCCTGGCGCCCAGGTGGGGCTGCCGCTCTCGATGATGAATCGGCACGGTCTGATCGCCGGCGCGACCGGAACCGGCAAGACCCGGACCCTGCAGGCCAAGGCCGAGGCCCTGTCCACGGCCGGAGCGCCCGCCCGCACCGCGCGGCTCACGGTCGCTCCCGAGATCCCGACTTCACCGGCCGACCACGACGCCCCGTCGGGCCCCGGACACGTCGATCGCCGCGGTCAGAGCTGCAAAGACAACCAGGCGGCGCGTGGCCCGAGTCTCATGTCGTGAGCTCCCTCGGGCGCTGCGGGGCGGGCGCGGACATCATGGCACGACGGTCGGGCTCGAGTCTCCGGTGGTTCCCGCGGTGACGGTCGGGCTCGAGCCTCCGGTGGGTCCGAGCGTTGCCGTCGGGCTCGACCCCCCTTCGAAACGCAGGTCGGCGGCCGGGAGGAACACCGGGTAGCCCACCTCGGCATGCCCGTCCGGGAACACCCGGATGAAGAGCCGGTCGAGCGGCTGGTGGGTCTTCGGGTCGAAACGGAGCACCGTCATCTCGGCGATCCCATGGAGTGGTCCGATCGTCGGTTGCCCGTCAACCGCGCCGGCCGTGGACGCGTTGACGTATAGCACGCCGTGGCCGACCACCTCGGGTCCGATCCGCTGATGGAGGTGCCCGGAGAGCTGCAGCGAGGCACAGCCCCGATCCAGGGTCTCCGTCCCGATGCTCGGGTCGTGGATGAGCAGCACATCGACGTGACCCGAATCGCATGCGACGTTTGCGAGCCGATCGGCCAGGTCGGTAGCCGTCTCGAGCCCGACCTGAGTGGTACCGGCCCCGATCCGGGTGGCCTGCGGGTCTGACGCACCGAGGAAGGTGATCCCCTTGATCGTCACCGACTTCCCGGTCAGCACTTCGTCGCCGGCGGCACGCTCCTGCTCGGCGGTCAGATCGCTGTCATGGTTCCCGTCCACGACGACGGTCCTCACCCCCGAGGGTGCCGCTCGCGCGAACGCGTCGACGCACGCGGATTCGACGGCCGTGCCGTCGATCGTCGAGTCCCCTGCGTTGACGATGATGCTGGCGCCGGACAGCTGGGCCGCGCGCCGGATCAAGGCAGCCATCCCGGTGTTGCAGTGCAGGTCGCTCACCATGAGCAACGTGACCGGCGCGGTCTCACCCTGGGTGTCGATCGGCGCGCCGTAAGGCAGCACCGCGGCGCGGACCTGCCACGCACTCTCGAACGACGCCTCGGCGCGGGCGTAGAAGTCCTGGTTGTCCCGGTAGGCCTTGACCGCATAGCGGCCATAGGTGTCGATGACGCTCGCCAGACGACCCGTGACCCGAGCCCCGGCCAACGGCGTGGAGTCGAAGACGGTGGCCACCTCGCCGGTGACCTGCGGCTGGAACGATGCGGGTCCGCTCGCCGTGAGGCTCAGGACTCCGGCCATCGCCGCAATCGTCAGCGCCGCCGCCCGGCCCGCGTGCGGCCGCACGGCGTCAACGAGCTCGCGACGTCGTCGGCGCCCGAGCAGGGCACCCACCAGCCATGGCGCCACCATCAGCACGAACCACGCGAGGACGGCCCGAGCGATCGCGTTGTCGATGAGCGCGCGCTTGGCCACGTCGAGCGACGTCTGGGGATCGGCGAAGAACTGCACATATCGCTGCGCGTCGACCGAGAGGGCACCGAGCGCGTTGTTCGGATCGATCTCGGTGACACCCGCCGGGATCTCGCCGACGACGATGTGCACTCCCAGCCCGGCAGGTAGCTGTGAGTTCACCCGCAGCGTTCCCAACGGACCGAAGTCGACCACGACGACGCCGGTCAGCGTGATGTCGTACCGCGCCTCGTGCGGGCCCAACGGGGCCTCCGCGGACGCCGTGCAGATACCCCACGTCGCCGCGACGAGGGCACCGACCACAGCGCCGATCCCGACGATGCCGATGCGCCGACGCGCGCGCCAACAACGTCCCGGGAACCTCGCGAGTGCACTCCACATCAGACCCTCAGACTGGACCATTGCGGGCCGGGGCGTCACGCCGACATCCCGTTTCCACCCGCAGCTGCTCTCGGACGAACATCTCGAGTCTGCGCCGGTACGGTCACGATCCGGCCTAATCGGCCACGCGAGTCGGCGGCCGCTCCCTACACTCGCGCCATGAGACGCCTCTGGCTCGTTCTGCTGGTTGTCGCGCTGCCGGCGCTGCTGGTCACGGGGTGCTCCTCATCGAGCACCTCCTCGGGCAGCAAGGCCCCCGTGGCGGCGGCAGGCCAGAACGCCGCCGGGGCCAAGGCCGCCGGGGCATCCGCGGATCGCCAGGTCGTGACGGATGGCTCTGTCGACCTCACCGTCACAGATCCGCGCGAGACGGCGCGCGCGGCGGCGGCTCTCGTCGAGTCGATCGGTGGTCGAGTCGACGCGCGGACCGAGGACGCGGCGGCGGCCGGCCATGCGGCCAGCGCCCACCTCACCCTCCGGATCCCCGCGAACCAGGTGTCCACGACACTCACCACCCTCGAGGGGATGGGGACCTTGCAGAACGTCTCCCTCGCCCAGACGGACGTCACCGGCACCGCCCAGGACCTCGATGCCCGGATCGGCGCGATGAAGATCTCGGTCCAGCGGCTCGAGGACCTGATGAGCAAGGCGACGACCTCAGCCGACCTGGTCGCGGCGGAGTCGGCCCTGAACGACCGCCAGATGCAGCTCGAGAGCATGCAGGCGCAACGGTCGCTGCTGGCCAACCAGGTCGACCTGGCCACGATCCGGCTCGGCCTGTACTCACCCGGCGAGGCGCCCGCGAAGCCGGTGGACGGGTTCTGGGGCGGGCTCGTGGCCGGCTGGAACTCGCTCGTCGACGCGGTCGGCGCGGGGCTGGTCGTGCTCGGTGTGCTGCTGCCGTGGTTGGTGTTCTTCGGGCTCCTCGGATTCGTCGGGTGGCTCGTCGTCCGGCAGTTCCGGCGGTGGCGACCCGCAAAGCACCAGGTGTCGTCGATGCCTCCCCTGCCGCCGTCGATGGCGATGTCCCCGTTGTCCGCACCTCCTGGCCCGCCGTACTATCCGGCCGGTCCGCCGGCGCCGATCGGAGCGGATCACCCTCAGGGCTGAGCCGGGACCGGCGTCGGCGCCGGTGCTACCGCTCGGCGGCGAACCGGTGGTTCTGTCGGCGGCGCTAGACTCCGGAACATGTCGAGGACGCCGTCGCGCACATCACCCAAGTCCAACAATTCGCCGGTCGCTCGGGGCGACGAGCAAGACCGTTCGACCTCTGCCACGACGCGCCTGCTCGCCTCGGTAGTGGTGGGGGCGTTGGTCGGGACCGCAATGTCCCTCGTTGGGCCTTGGCAGGTCGCGCTGCTGGTCGGCTGGATGGCGGCCGCGGCACTGTTCGTGGTGTGGATGTGGCTCACTATCTGGCCGATGGACGCCGGTGCCACCAAGGCGCATTCCAGCCGCGAGGATCCAGGTCGAGCCGCCACCGACGTCACCTTCCTGCTCGCGGCTCTGGCCAGCCTGATCGCGGTGGGCCTGCTGCTGTTGGGCGGCGCCTCCAACGCCGGCGGCAAGCCGGCGCAGGCGGCCCTGAGCGTCGGCAGCGTCGCGCTGGCCTGGGCCAGCGTTCATACCCTCTTCACGGCGCGTTACGCGCGTCTGTACTACGCCGGGCCCGCGGGCGTCATCGACTTCCACGACCCGGAGCCACCCCGCTACACCGACTTCGCCTACCTCTCGTTCACGATCGGAATGACCTTTCAGGTGTCAGACACCGACCTGGAGACCGCCGTCATCCGCGCAACCGCCCTGCGCCACGCGCTGCTGTCCTACGTGTTCGGCGTCGGCATCATCGCGACGATGGTCAACCTGGTCGCCGGACTCAGCAAGTAGCCCGACGGCGGGCGGATCCGACGGCCGGCTCGGGGACCTCCCGTCGGGCGTGGTGGGACTCCTCAGACAGCCGATCGGCGGGTCAGGGCGGGCCTGACCTTGCCGTACTCCCGCCAGATGAGCCACAGGATGGCCGCGTCGAAGACGGTGAGCAGCAGCATCCCGATCGAGAACTTCACGACCATGCTGAATACCTGATAGAGCATGAGAACGCCGAGGGCGATCAGCGAGAAGGGGTAGGCCCAGAGCTGGTTGCGCATGATGCCGACGACTGCCGTGAGCTTCACCGCCGCGTGGATCCACAGGTAGGCGATGGCGAACGTCTTGTTGCCCGAGTTGAAGTGGTCGGCCGAGTGCAGGATGAGATTCGCGATCGTGGCGTTCGGGTCCTCGGCGATCTCGCGTTGGGTGAGGAATGCCAAGAAGGAGCGGATCGCGTCCGGGTTCGTGAAGACCAGGAGCAGGCCGGCGAGGAACTCGAGGACGCCGGACGCGCCCTTGAGGATGATGCCGCCCTCGAAGACCTTGTCTAGGACGCTCGACGGGCGGTACCAGGCCATTGGCCGATTCTAGGGCCGAGGGTGGCCCACGACCTGGGGACGTCCCTTCTTCCCCGCGAGGTGAGCGGCACACCACCACGACAACCCGTGGAGAGGAGAAAGAGCCCGGACCCTGAGGGTCCGGGCTGTCGCTGACACAGCGAGCTATCACCCGGGTGGAGCTGAGGGGATTCGAACCCCTGACCCCCTGCATGCCATGCAGGTGCGCTACCAGCTGCGCCACAGCCCCGCGGCCGACCGGCCACGTGCCCCGCGAAGGGCAGGCTGCAGTCTAGGCCGAAGACGGGCCCGAGTTCCAATCGACTCCGGGCAGCATCGGGCCGATGTTGTGCCGTACCAGACGCCACCTCGGCCGCGCGTGACTCGCGCTCGCGTGCAGCTCCGACCAGTGCGCATTGTCGAGGCCGGCCAGACCGCGCCAGGTCTCCGGCTCGAGCTCCAGCAGGTGCGTGAGCGCGAGCGTGATGGCCGCACCGTGCGAGACGACGACGAGGGTCTGTCCCCGCTCCAACGTCCCCAGGTGCTCGGCCAGCGCCGCCCCGACCCGGCTCGCGACGGCGTCCCGCGTCTCGGCACCGGCCCGTGCTGGCTCTTCGCCACGGACCCAGGCCGCGTGCTCCTCGGGCCAGCGGTCGATGATCTCTTCCCGCGCAAGGCCCTCCCACTGGCCGAAGCCTCGTTCGCGCAGCCGCGCATCGAGGTCCACCGGCAGATCCACCAGCTCGGCAAGGTACTGAGCGGTCGCGCGGGCGCGCTGAAGGTCCGAGCTGATGATCCTGGTCGGGCGGCACGCTGTGCTGAGTGCCGTCGCAGCCGTCTGCGCTTGCCAGCGCCCGACCGCGTCGAGCGGGATGTCGACCTGGCCCTGCAGACGTAGCTCGCTGTTGTACGCGGTACGGCCGTGTCGCCACAGCACCGCGGCTGGTGCGGTCACGACGCGGCGGCCGCAGCGACGTCGTTCGAGATCGGCCCGTGCAGGTCAGCGGGCATCTCGATGACCGGGCAGTCCTTCCAGAGCCGCTCGAGCGCGTAGTACACGCGGTCCTCGGCGCGCTGCACGTGTACGACGATGTCGCCGAAATCGAGGAGCACCCAGTGCGCCTCGCGGAACCCCTCGCGTCGCAGTGACTTGGCACCGGCCTTCCGCAGATCCTCCTCGATCCGGTCGACAATGGCCGATACCTGGCGCTCGTTGGTGCCGGAGGCGATCAGGAAGACGTCGGTCAGCACGAGCTGGGCGCTGACGTCCAACGCGATGATCTCCTCGGCCTTGATGTCAGCGGCCGCTCGGGCCGCCACGATCGCCAACTCGATCGCGCGTGGGGTTGCGCTCACAGCTCTCCCCTGTACGGGGGACGGGGACGCGTGGAGCGGTGGTGGGATCGCCGACCGCCGACGCGGGAGAGTCCGGGGAGGCAGAACGCACTCACCGCACCCGAAGCGACGGCTGACGTCCCGCCGTTGATGAGCAGGTAGATCAACATGCCGAGCACGAACGCGACGACAAAGAGGACGAGGATCTGGATCCAGGTGTACGTGTGAGGCGGGAGCTCGTCATCCTCGAAGGCCGCGCCCTGGCGGTCCTTGACGGTCGTCGAGGCGAACGCGCCACCGCCGAGCATCGGTGCGCCCGTCGGCGGCCCTGCGTCCACCTTCGCGGACCAGCTCGGCACTGCAAGGACCGCCCCTCGCGCAGCCGGGGTCGGAACCTGGCCGAGAACCGTGGGGATGACGATGCCGCTCGTCGGGATGGGCGGCGGCGTGACCTGACCCGCAGACACCGGCATACCGGGGCGGACCGACGACGGCGGCGGACTGGCGAAGACGGACAACGGCGGCGCCTGCGGTTGCCCACGCGGTGGCGTCGGCGGGGCCACCGCAGGTGTGGGGTCCGAGCCGTGGATCATGTCGCCCCATGACGGGGCCTGGACCAGAGTGCTGCGCGGGTCAGGCGGCGTCACGGTTGGCGAACCGGCGGCAGGCGAGGGAGTGGCGGCGGGGTACCCACCGAAACCGGGAACGGGGTCTACTGGCGGAACGCGGCCGGCTGGGGATGCGGTTGCGGGCGGCCCCACGGTGGGAATCCAGGACCCGACATGTGGTTTCGCGGCCGGATTCGCGCGGGCACCCGGAACCCTTGGCGCGACCGTTGGTGTCGCCGAGGCGTTCGATTCGAACACCCCCGGAGCCGAGCCGGGTCGCGCGATGGTCGGTGGCCGAGCCGGAGTCTGCGCGGTCGGGACCTGCGCGGTCGGTACCGGTGCGGTCGGGTAACCCTGCTGGCCCGGTCCCTGTACTGGCGCATGGAACGGCGCCATCGAGACAGCGGGAGGCTGCGGCCTCGACGCCGGCGTCACGGGCGACCGACCCGATTCCCACGTCGTCTGAGGCGGCGTAACCGGACGGGCCGTCGTCTGAGGCGGCGTAACCGGACGGGCCGTGGTCGATCGGGGAGTGGCCGACGCCGCCGGCACCGTCGGGGCGACGGGAGCGGCGCTCCGGGTGAAGCGGCTGACCGGCTGGATCGGCGACACCGGGGGAAGGATGTGGCTCACCGAGCTCGCCGTCTCGTGCCTCGACCCACGAGGCTCGACCTCTGCCTCGGCCTCGAGAGCCGGGACGTCCCAGGTCGACGGCGGCGCAGGTCGCAGCTCGCGCCGCGACCGGGGGGTCTCCGGCACGACGGGCTGCCCCTGAGCGGCCTGCATCTCGCGCAGGGCAGCCGCTTGCTGGACACGCTCCGCCTCGCGCCGACGTCGGCGCTCGCCGTAGACCTGCTCGCTCATCGCCTTCTCAACTCCGGTACAGCTGGTGCTTCGAGATGTACTGAACCACGCCGTCGGGCACCAGGTACCAGACCGGTTCTCCGGTCCGTACCCGCTCGCGGCAGTCCGTTGACGAGATGGCCAATGCCGGGATCTCCACCTGGCTGACCGCACCCACCGGGAGACCCTCGAACGAGAGTACGTGTCCGGGCCGGGTCACCGCGACGAAGTGCGCGAGATCCCACAGCTCATCCACGTCCTTCCACTCGAGGATCGTCTCCAACGCATCTGCGCCAGTGATGAAGTAGAGGTCCGCGTCGGGTCTCTCAACTGCCAAGTCTCTCAGAGTGTCCACCGTGTACGTGACACCCGGACGGGCGATATCGACCCGACTGAGGGTGAAACGTGGGTTCGACGCCGTCGCGATGACCGTCATCAGGTAGCGGTGCTCGGCTGCGGAGACGTTCCGGTCCTGCTTGAAGTTCGGCTGCCCGGTCGGGACGAAGACGACTTCGTCCAGGACGAACCGGTACGCGACTTCGCTCGCAGCAACCAGGTGACCGTTGTGGATGGGGTCGAAAGTCCCGCCCATCACTCCGACCCGCCGTCGCTGCTCGGTCATCTGCGCGCTGCCCGTCTCCCGATCGGTGCCGATGTCCTAGTGGCGCGAACCGACGCTGCGGAAGGCCCAGGTGACTAGGAGGAGTGCGATGAGGGCCCCGAAGGCCACCAGGCCGAAGGCGGCCGCCGGCATCCCGAGGGTGTGCGTCGCCGCGGCGCCCTTGTCGCTGATCAGCACAAACGCACCCATCGTGCCTCCTCCGGAATGGATCGGGTGTCCGGCCGTCGCGGGCAGCGTTGTTGCCTGACGACCTTCTTAGTCTCGCACGTGATGACCGCTGGGCGCCCCACGGCGCCCAGTCAGGCGCGGACCTGGCCGTTCCCGTAGACGACCCAGGTCGTCGTCGTCAGCTCGGCCAGGCCCATCGGCCCGCGGGCGTGCAGCTTCTGCGTCGAGATGCCGATCTCGGCGCCGAGACCGAACTGACCACCGTCGGTGAACCGGGTGGACGCGTTCACCATGATGGCGGCCGAGTCGAGCTCGGCGACGAACCGGTCTGCGGCTGTCAGGTCGCTCGTCACGATCGCCTCCGTGTGTCCCGAGCTCCAGGTCCGGATGTGCTCGATCGCGGCATCGAGGTCCGGCACCACCCGCACCGCCATCTCGAGCGCGAGGTACTCCTTGGCCCAGTCCTCGTCCGTCGCCGGCCTGATGGTCACGCCGTGCGGGGCGAGATCGGCGGTCTGCGAGTCGCCGTGCAGCACGACCCCCGCCTCGGCCAGGCTGCGGAGCACCACCGGCAGGAACGTCTCTGCGGCCTGTGCGTGGACGAGCAGCGTCTCGGCGGCGTTGCACACGCCCACCCGCTGGGTCTTCGAGTTCATCACGATGGCCAGCGCCATGTCCAGGTCCGCCGCGGCGTCGACGTACACGTGGCAGTTGCCGACCCCGGTCTCGATCACCGGCACGCTCGACTCCCGGACGACGGTCTGGATCAGGTCCGCCCCACCCCGCGGCACGAGGACGTCGACCACGCCGCGCGCCTGCATGAGCGCCACCCCTCCGGTCCGGCCGAAACGGTCGATCGACTGGACGGCGTCGCCGGGCAGGCCTTGGGCCTCGAGTGCCCGCGACAGCACCCCGACGATGACCTCGTTGCTGCGCGCGGCAGCCGAGCCGCCGCGCAGGATCACGGCGTTGCCGCTCTTGAGCGCCAGGCCCGCCGCGTCGACCGTGACGTTCGGCCTGGCCTCGTAGATCATCCCGACGACGCCCATCGGGACGCGGAGCTGGCGAAGCCGCAGCCCGTTCGGCAAGGTCGAGCCCCGCACCACCTCGCCAACCGGGTCCGGGAGCGCGGCGAGGTCGCGCAGCGCCGCGGCGATGGCCGCGATGCGCCCCGGATCCAGGGCGAGCCGGTCCAGCAGCCCGGCGGCCATGTCCGCGGAGCGGCCGCGCTCGAGGTCGACGGCATTCGCCGCGAGGATCTCCTCGGTGGCGGCAACGAGGGCGTCTGCCATCGCGTTCAGCGCGGCGTCCTTGCGGGCCCGAGGCAGCGTGGCGAGCACCCGGCTGGCGACCTTCGCCGCCCGAGCGATGGCGAGGACCTGCGGCCGGATCGCCTCGACCGGCTCCCCACCGGTGTCGGGGGCAGCAACGGCAGCTGTGGACTCGGACGGCGCAGAGAGCAGCTCGGTCATGCGGTCAGACTACGTCGTCCCCCGCCAGCCGGACAGGACGCTTCCGGGGGCGGACCAGCACGAGGTCGTCGCGGTGGACCACCTCCCGGTCGTACCCGACGCCGAGCGCCTCGCGGAGCTCGCGGGTCGACCGGCCGAGCAGCCCCGGCAGCTCTGCGGCCGAGTACGAGACGAGACCGCGCGCGATCACCCGGCCGTCCTCGGCGGCGAGCTCGACCGGATCCCCGGCCTTGAACGCGCCCTCGACCCGGGTGATCCCGGCGGGAAGCAGGGACGTGCCACGCTCGACGACGGCCCGAACCGCGCCGTCGTCGAGGATCAGGCGTCCGCTGGTCCGGGCCGCGTGCGCGAGCCAGAGCCGCCGGGTCGACGCACGGCGACCGGTCGCGGCGAACCAGGTCCCGACCGACTCGCCGGCGAGTGCCGATGCGGCCAGCGCGACCGAGGTGAGCACGACCGGGATCCCCGAAGCGGTGGCGATCCCGACCGACTCGAGCTTGGTGACCATCCCGCCGGTCCCGACCGCGCTCCCCCGGCCGGCGATCACGACCCCGTCGAGATCCGCGGCCGAGCGGACCTCCGAGATGCGGATTGCACCGGGACGCGACGGCGGCCCGTCGTACAGCGCGTCCACGTCGCTGAGCAGCACGAGCGCGTCGGCATGCACGAGGTGCGAGACGAGGGCCGCCAACCGATCGTTGTCGCCGAACCTGATCTCGTCGGTCGCGACCGTGTCGTTCTCGTTGACGATCGGGACGACGCCGAGGTCCAGTAGTCGGCCGAGGGCCCGTTGCGCGTTCTTGTAGTGGCTGCGGCGGATCACGTCCTCCGCGGTGAGGAGGACCTGACCGACGCACAGACCGTGCGCGGCGAATGCCTCCGAGTACCGCTGAACCAGCAGACCCTGGCCGACCGACGCGGTCGCTTGCGCCGTTGCGAGGTCACGCGGGCGGGAGGTGAGGCCCAACGGAGCGAGCCCGGCCGCGATCGCACCGGAGGACACCAGGACGACCTGCCCGCCCGCCGCCCGGCGCGCCGCAAGGACGTCGACGAGAGAGCGCAGCGCGGGGACGCTCAGCCGCCCGTCCGCGCCGGTCAGGGAGGAGGAACCGACCTTGACGACGACCCGCGTCGCATTGGCAAGGTCCGCACGGCTGGACAGGGCTGCAGCACTCACGGGGACATTGTCCCGGCCGGCGGGCCCGGACGTCGGGACATTTCGTCAGCCAGTCGTGTCGTCCGCCGCCGCAGTCCCATCGGCCGGGTCGGTCCAGACGCCGGACTCGCGCTCGGTCCACAGCTCCGCGCGGGCCTCGGCCTTGGCGTCCATCCGCTCTTGGTACTCCCGCCGCTTGTCGGCGCGGCTCGACCGGCTGCGGTTCTCCAGGCGCTGGTCGGTGCCGCGCGGGCCACCGAGCAGCTCCGTGCCGGTGAGCAAGGTGGGCTCCCAGTCGAACACCACACCGGTCTGCCGCTCCCCGATGACGACCGTCGCGCCCGCCAAGGCTCCGGTGGCGAACAGCTCCTCCTCGACTCCCAGCCGCGCGAGCCGGTCGGCGAGGTACCCGACCGCCTCGTCATTGGTGAAGTCGGTCTGCTTGACCCAGCGTTCCGGCTTGACGCCGCGGACCTGGAAGAACTCCTGGGTGCCGTCGGTCTCGCGGGTCACCGTGAAGCCCGAGTCGTCGACCGCCGTCGGGCGCAGCACGGCCCGGGTCGGCCCGGCCACCGGCGCATCACGCCGGGCCTGCTCGACCATGCCGGCCAGGGCGAACGAGAACTCGCGGAGCCCCTCGCGGCTCACCGCCGAGACCTCGAAGACGCGAAGGCCCCGGGCCTCGAGCTCGCCGCGGACGAGCCCGGCCAGGTCGCGCGCCTCCGGGACATCGATCTTGTTGAGCACGACCATCCGCGGACGGTCCGCGAGCGGCACCCGGCCGCCCTCGATCCCGAGGTCGGCCGAGTACTGGGCGAGCTCGCCCTCGATCACGTCGACATCGCTCAGCGGGTCACGGTCTGGTTCGAGCGTCGCGCAGTCGACGACGTGGACGAGCACCGCGCACCTCTCGATGTGGCGCAAGAACTCCAGGCCGAGCCCCTTGCCCTCACTCGCGCCGGGGATCAACCCCGGCACGTCGGCGACCGTGTACCGCGACTCGCCCGCTTGCACGACCCCGAGGTTCGGCACCAGCGTGGTGAACGGGTAGTCGGCGATCTTCGGGCGGGCCGCAGACATCGCCGCTATCAGGCTGGACTTGCCGGCGCTCGGGTAGCCGATCAAGGCGACGTCGGCGATCGTCTTGAGCTCGAGCACGACGTCGCAGCTCTCCCCCGGTTCGCCGAGCAGCGCGAAACCGGGCGCCTTGCGCCTGGGCGACGCGATGGCCGCGTTGCCGAGGCCACCGCGCCCGCCCGCCGCGACGACGTAGCGGGTGCCCTCGCCGTAGAGGTCCGCGAGAACGGTCCCGTCCGGAGACTTGACGACGGTGCCGTCCGGCACCGGGACGATCTGGTCGGCACCGTTCGAGCCGTGTCGATAGTCACCCATGCCTTGAGTTCCGGACGACGCGTGCCGGTGCGGAAGGTGGTGGTACTCGAGCAGAGTCGTGACCTGGAGGTCGACGACGAGCACGACGCTCCCACCGGTGCCGCCGTTCCCGCCGTCGGGCCCCGCGAGGGGCTTGAACTTCTCACGATGGATCGAGGCGCAACCGTGGCCCCCGTCACCGCCGGTCGCATGCAGCACGACTCGATCGACGAACGTTGCCACGGGTGCCCTTCTTCCCTAGCGCCTCCGGCCACACGGTGTGCGGAGGTCCTTGCTCCGGGATCTCGGCGTCGATGCGTTCTCGTCACCGCGTCGGCGCGCCATCCCGATCCTGACATGACGAGGGGGCGCACCGCACCGGTGCGCCCCCTCGTGACAGCTGTTGGGCGGTTCAGGCCTCGGCAAGCACGATGTCGATGACCTTGCGTCCGCGACGGGTGCCGAACTTCACGGCACCGGGGGCAAGGGCGAACAACGTGTCGTCGCTGCCGCGGCCGACGTTCTGGCCCGGGTGGAAGTGGGTGCCGCGCTGGCGGACGATGATCTCGCCGGCCGACACGACCTGGCCACCGAAGCGCTTCACGCCGAGGCGCTGGGCGTTCGAGTCCCGACCGTTGCGCGAGGCGCTCGCGCCCTTCTTGTGTGCCATGGCGAACCTGCTTTCGTACTGTTCGGGACGTCTGGGGTCTAGGGCACCCGCGGGATCAGCCGCGGGAGCGGGTTCACTTGATGCCGGTGACCTTCAGCCGGGTCAGGTCCTGGCGGTGGCCCTGGCGCTTGCGGTAACCGGTCTTGCTCTTGAACTTGAGGATGATGATCTTGGGGCCACGCTCGTTCTTGACGATCTCGGCCGTCACGGAGACCTTGGCGAGCGTCTCCGCGTCCGAGGTCACCTTCGCGCCGTCCACGAGGAGCACGGCGGGCAGCTGAACGGTCGCACCGGGCTGACCTGCCAGCCGGTCCACGACCACGATGTCGCCCACGGAGACCTTCTCCTGGCGGCCACCAGCTTTCACAATCGCGTACACCACGTTCTGCTCGTCTCTACTCGTCTACGGCGTGCTCGTCGCACCGGATGGATCAGGGGATCGCCGATGCGGGCACACGGGAGCGATGCGCGCAAAGCGCACCGACGTTCCAGGGTACGGAATCGGCTTCCGCCGGTCAAATGACGAAGGGCTCCCCCGAGGCCGGTTCCACCGCGTTCTCGATCACGTCGAACGCGGCGGCGGCGACCGTATCCGGACCCGCCACGGGCTCGCCCCCAACGGCCCCGAACGACTCGACAACGGTCTCCCCGCTGCTCTCGTCATGCTCGTGCGCGTGCACCGCGGCAGCCGCGATGGCCACGAGCGTCGCCTTCACGGCGGCGCGCTCCTCGGACTCGGGCTCGGGCAGCACCGGGACAGCCGCGTGCTGAGCAGCGGCCGGTTCCTTGCGCTTGCGACGGCTTCGCTTCGGCTCGTCGGACGCCTCGCTCGCCATCGGCGCGGCGCCGCCGTCGTTCTTCCGCTCGACGGGATCGGTGTGCACGATGAAGCCGCGGCCGTTGCAGTGCTCGCACGTCTCACTGAAGGCCTCGACGAGACCCTGACCGACCCGCTTGCGGGTCATCTGGACCAGTCCGAGCGAGGTCACCTCGGCCACCTGGTGCTTCGTGCGGTCACGCCCGAGGCACTCGATCAGACGTCGCAGCACGAGGTCGCGGTTGGACTCGAGCACCATGTCGATGAAGTCGATGACGATCATGCCGCCGATGTCGCGCAGCCGGAGCTGGCGCACGATCTCCTCGGCGGCCTCGAGGTTGTTCCGCGTCACGGTCTCCTCGAGCGTGCCACCGGAGCCGGTGAACTTCCCCGTGTTGACGTCGATGACGGACATCGCCTCGGTGCGGTCGATCACCAGGGAGCCGCCCGACGGCAGCCAGACCTTGCGGTCCATCCCCTTGGCGAGCTGCTCGTCGACCCGGTGCGCCGCGAAGACGTCCCCCGTGCCGGTCCACTTGTGCAGACGGTCCGCGAGGTCGGGCGCCACCTGGGAGACATACTCCGAGATGGTCGTCCAGGCCTCCGCCCCCGAGATGGTGAGGGAGCTGATGTCCTCGTTGAAGATGTCGCGCACGACGCGCGTGGACAGCTCAGGCTCGCCGTGCAGCAGGGCGGGCGCCGTCGCCGTCTTCGCCTTCTTCTCCAGGTCGGCCCACTGCTCGGTGAGCCGCGCCATGTCGCGGCGGAGCTCGTCCTCGCTCGCCCCCTCGGCGGCCGTGCGCACGATCACGCCGGCACCCTCGGGCACGATCTCCTTGAGCAGCTTCTTGAGCCGCGCCCGCTCGTTCTCGGGCAGCTTGCGTGAGATGCCGGTCATCGCGCCGTTCGGCACGAAGACGAGGTAGCGGCCGGCGAGGGTGACCTGCGCGGTGAGCCGCGAGCCCTTGTGCCCGATCGGGTCCTTGGTCACCTGGACCATGACGGAGTCACCCGAGTTCAGCGCCTGCTCGATCCGGCGCGGCTGACCGTCGAGGCCGGCCGCATCCCAGTTCACCTCACCGGCGTACAGCACGGCATTGCGGCCCTTGCCGACGTCGACGAACGCCGCCTCCATGCTCGGCAGCACGTTCTGCACCCGGCCGAGGTAGACGTTGCCGACCGTAGAGGTCTGCGTCTTGCGCGAGACGTAGTGCTCGACCAGGACGTTGTCCTCCAGGACCGCGATCTGGGTCCGGCCGTCCGACTCGCGGACGATCATCGAGCGCTCGACCGACTCGCGACGGGCCAAGAACTCGGCCTCGGTGACGATGGTCCGGCGACGGCCCGCGTCGCGGCCCTCGCGGCGACGCTGGCGCTTCGCCTCCAACCGGGTCGAACCCTTGAGCGCGGTGACCTCGTCCGAGCGTCCGCGGGTGCGGGTCGGAGCGGAGGTCTCCTCCGGCCCCGACTCACCGGAATGCCCACCGCGACGACGACGCCGACGACGACGGCTCGACGACGAACCCTCCGACTCATCGGCCGCCTCGCCTTCGGCGTCGTTCTCGTGCGCAACGGGGCTCTCGACCGCGTGGTCCTCCGCGCCGTGCTCGTCCGCCGTGTCCCGCTCGTCCTCTGACCCGCCATGTCCGGTGCCACGGCCACGGCGCCCCCGACCGCCGCGGCGACGGCGACGGCGGGCGGCCGCCTCCTCGCTCTCGTCGGCTGCCGGCGAGACGTCGGCGCCTTCGGTCGTCTCGTCCGCAGCAGCCTCGTCGGTCGGCTCCGCCTGTACGACGCGGGCCGTCCGGGCGCCGCGACCCGAGCGGCTGCCCGAGGTTGTCCGCGTCGTGGCCAGCAGCTCGTCTACGGCCTCGGTGGCACCGGTCGACGCCACGGGAGCGCTCCCGGGCGGGCCCGCCGGTGCCTGAGCGCGTCGGCCCTTCGGTCGAGCGGCCGAGGGGTCCGGGGCCTGGAACAGCAGTGCGGTCATCGGAAGCCGCACCGACTCGGGAGGTGTACGCCGCTCGCCGATCGGCTCGTCCGCGTGCGTCGGCTCGATCGCGGTGGTCGCCTCGGGGGCAGCCTCCTGAGCCGCATCTGCCGACGATGCTCGACGGCGGGTCGACGTCGTGCGGCTGCGGGTGGCCGTCCGCTTCACAGCGGGCGCGTCCGGCTGAGCTTCTCCGCCCGTCACCTCGGGCCCACCGCTGCTGCGCGCGGTGTCCGGCGTCGTTCCGGCGGCCGGGTCCGCGTTCGGCGCCTTGCGCCGGGTGCGCGTGGCCGCCCGCCTCGCAGCGACGGGCGCGGTGCCGGTCTCGGTCGTCTCGGGTGTTGATTCGGGTGTGTCGATACTCGTCATGGTCGTGCTCCCATGCCTCGGCACCGGCCACACCATCGCAGTGCCGTGAGGCGGTTGTTCGCCAGCGGCGCCCTCGGCGCCGAGACGGAAGTCGTCTGGTCGTAGAACAGCCGAGGCGGGGCGTCGCCTGCGCCAGCCCGACCGACCCGTGCGAACGGGTCCAGCGGCGGCGGCAGGCGGGGCGCGGCGCGCTCCTGCTGCTCGTACGTCGTGTGGTTGCTCAACGGTGTGGCACGTCATGCAACCTGTTGCAGTATCGCACACCGCACCGCGCTGAGCAGGAGCGACACGTCCCGCGGCCGCCCCGCAACCCGTGCCGACGACCCTGCGTGGCTGGTCCCGGGTGCCCACGGCAGGGTCCTGGCGGCTGGCTCACTGACCCGCTGAATGGGACTTTCGTCCTATTCGCCTCGCGCCCGTCCTCCTAGCGTGGCAGCGTTCGCGATGGAGGCCCGTGCTGGCGCGTGGAGCCCCCGGGACACCGCCGCTCAGACAGACCGGAGCGCTTCATGAACGCCCTCGAACTTGCCCGTTGGCAGTTCGGCATCACGACCATCTACCACTTCGTGCTGGTCCCGCTGACGATCGGTCTCACCCCGCTCGTCGCGATCATGCAGACCGTCTGGTACCGCACCGGCAACGAAACCTGGCTCCGCCTGACGAAGTTCTTCGGCAAGCTCCTGCTGATCAACTTCGCCCTCGGGGTGGCGACCGGAATCGTTCAGGAGTTCCAGTTCGGGATGGCCTGGAGCGAGTACTCGCGGTTCGTCGGGGACGTGTTCGGCGCTCCGCTCGCGATGGAGGCACTCGCCGCGTTCTTCATCGAGTCCACCTTCCTCGGGTTGTGGATCTTCGGTTGGGAGCGGCTGCCGAAGAAGATCCACCTCGCGACGATCTGGCTGGTGGCGATCGGCGCGAACCTCTCGGCCTACTTCATCCTCGCCGCGAACTCGTGGATGCAGCACCCGGTCGGCACCACGTACAACGCGCAGACCGGCCGGGCCGAGATGACCGACATCGGCGCCGTGCTGTCGAACCCGACGCTCCTCTCGGCCTTCCCACACACCATCGCGACGTCGTTCCTGGTCGCCGGTACGTTCGTCGCCGGGATCGCCGGTTGGTGGATGGTCCGGGCGGTCCGCGCGAAGAACGAGAGCCTCGCTCGCTCGCTGTACCGGCCGGCCGTCCTGCTGGGCGTCGTCGTCATGCTCGTCGCGGGGATCGGCGTGACGCTCTCCGGCGACACCCAGGCGAAGCTCATGTTCCAGCAGCAGCCGATGAAGATGGCTGCCGCCGAGGCGCTCTGCGTGAGCGAGGACGGCGCCAGCTTCTCGATCCTGGCGATCGGCAACCTGGCGAACGACTGCGCCGGCGTTCGCCACGTCATCAGCGTGCCGGGTCTCACCTCGTTCCTGGCCAACGGTGACTTCTCCTCCCACCTCGATGGCATGACCGAGATCCAGCAGCGTGACGAACAGCGCTTCGGCGAAGGCGTGGACTACTCCCCCAACCTCGCGGTCACCTACTGGAGCTTCCGGCTGATGATCGGCCTCGGCGCCGGTAGCGCCGCCCTCGCTCTGCTCGCGCTGTGGTTGACCCGCAAGGGCCGGGTCACCGGCAACAAGTGGTTCGCACGGCTCGCGCTCGGGGCGATCCCGACGCCGTTCCTGGCCGCATCCTTCGGCTGGCTCTTCACCGAGATGGGCCGACAGCCATGGGTGGTCGCGCCGAACCCGACCGGAATCGACGAGATCCGGCTGCTGACCGCGCGCGGGGTGTCGACGTCCGTGAGCGCTGGCACGATCCTGACCTCGATGATCGTCTTCACGGTCCTCTACGCGGCGCTAGGTGTGGTCTGGTTCCGACTCATCGCGCGGTACGCACGCGAGGGAGCGCCCGAGCTGACCGATACCCCGCCCGCGGACGAGTCGGAGACCGGCCCGCTCTCGTTCGCCTACTGAGCCCACCGACTGCTGAGCCGAGAGGAGAACCCTGATGGAACTCACCACAGTCTGGTTCGTGCTCATCGCCATCCTCTGGACCGGCTACCTCGTGCTGGAGGGCTTCGACTTCGGCGTCGGCATGCTGATCCCGATCATCGGGCGGGACGACGCCGAACGCCGCGTCGTCATCAACACGATCGGCCCGGTGTGGGACGGAAACGAGGTCTGGCTGCTCACTGCCGGCGGCGCGACCTTCGCAGCCTTCCCCGAGTGGTACGCCACGCTGTTCTCCGGCTTCTACCTGCCGCTGCTCCTGATCCTCGTCGCGCTGATCGTGCGCGCAGTGGCCTTCGAGTACCGAGGCAAGATCAACAGCCCGGCGTGGCGGGCGAGATGGGATGCCGGCATCGGTCTGGGCTCGTGGCTGCCGTCGATCCTGTGGGGTGTGGCGTTCGCGAACATCGTGCGCGGGGTGGCGATCAACGCCGATCACCAGTACACCGGTGGGTTCTGGGCTCTGCTCAACCTTTACGCCCTGCTCGGCGGGCTGACCACGCTGTTGCTCTTCCTGACCCATGGCGCGGTGTTCCTCGCGCTCAAGACCGACGGCACCGTGCGCGCCCGGGCCGGCGCGCTGGCCGCCAAGCTCTCGATCGCGACCCTCGTCGTCGCAGGCGGATTCGCGGTCTGGACCCAGGTCGCCTACTCCGTCACCTGGACCTGGGCCGTGGTGGCGGTGGCAGCGCTCGCCCTCCTCGGCGTCGTCGTCGCGACTTCTCGACGGAGAGAGGGCTGGGCCTTCGCCCTCTCCGCCCTGGCCATCCTCGCCGCCGTCGTGCTCATCTTCGGCTCGCTGTATCCGGACGTGATGCCGTCGACGACCGACCCGGCGTTCTCGCTGACCGTCACGAACGCGTCCTCCACGCACTACACGCTGACCGTGATGACCTGGGTCGCCGTCGTGCTGACGCCCGTCGTGCTGGCGTACCAGGCGTGGACCTACTGGGTGTTCCGGAAGCGCATCTCTACGGCCGACATCCCGGCCCACACCGGACTCACGTTCGAGCGCAGCCGCGAGCGCGCGTGACACCCTTGCGGGCGTGAAGCCGCTCGATCCGCGCCTGCTGCGCCACGCGCGCGCGGCCCGGCGCTGGATCGCCTTGAGCGTTGGGCTCGGCGCGCTGACCGCCGGGCTCGTCATCGCGCAGGCCCTGCTCCTGGCCCGGGTGCTTTCAGCGGCAGTGGCGGGCACCGCCACCGTCCGCGACGTCCGGACTCCGCTCATCGCTCTGGCCGCGGTGCTGCTGGCCCGCGTCGCGGTGACCTGGCTGAACGAGCGCTGGGCGCACCGGGCCGCAGGTGCGGTGATCGCCGAGCTCCGCGCCCGCGTGGTCGACCATGCCACCGCGCTCGGTCCGCGCTGGCTCGCCGGTGGTGCCGGCGCGCCCTTGACCACCCTCGTCACTCGCGGCCTGGACGCGCTCGAGCCGTACTTCGTCCGCTACCTGCCCCAGCTCGTGCTCGCGGCGACCGTAACGCCGGCCGTCCTCGCCGTGGTGCTCGGCCTGGACTGGGTCGCCGCGGTGACGATCGCGGTGACCCTGCCGCTCGTCCCGATCTTCATGGTCCTGGTCGGGCGCCTCACGCAGGACGCCTCGCACCGACGCCTCGCCACGATGGAACGCCTCGGCGGGCAGATGCTCGACCTCGTCGCGGGCCTTCCGACGCTGCGCGCTCTCGGCCGGGAGCGGGGACCGATCGCGCGGGTCCGCGAGCTCGGCGAGTCGCACCGCACCGCGACGATGACGACGCTGCGCCTCGCGTTCCTGTCCGGCATGGTGCTCGAGCTGATCACCACGCTCTCGGTGGCTCTGGTGGCCGTCGGCATCGGGCTGCGGCTGGTCGCCGGCGACCTGGATCTGCAGACCGGGCTGGCGGTCCTGGTGCTCGCGCCCGAGGTGTACCTGCCGCTGCGGCAGGTCGGAGCGCACTTCCATGCCTCGACCGACGGGATCGCCGCGGCCGAGCGCGCCTTCGATGTGCTGGAGGTGCCGCTTCCGCCGCGGGGGCTGCGGGACGCGCCCGACCTGCGCCGCGCGACGATCCGGCTCGACGGCGTCTCGGTAGCCGCTCCGGGACGCGGCGTGTCAGCTCCGGCGGGACTCACGTTGGAGCTGCGGCCGGGACGCGTCGTCGCGCTGGCCGGACCGAGCGGAGCAGGCAAGTCGACGACGGCGCAGCTCGTCCTCGGTCTGCTCCCTCCCGATGCCGGGACGGTGACGATCCAGCTGCCGGGCCACGCGCCGGTCGACCTCGCCGAGATCGCGCCGGAGAGCTGGTGGGACCAGGTCTCCTGGGTCCCGCAGCGCCCGGTGATCCTGCCCGGGACGCTCGCCGCGAACGTCGCCGCGGGGGTCGATCGCGTGCGTCTGGACGCGGCCGCTGCGCTGACCGGTCTGGACCAGGTCATTGCCGGCCTCTCGGAGGGCTGGGAGACGCACGTCGGGCACGGCGGCGTCGGGCTGAGCGTCGGTCAGCGCCAGCGCCTCGCGCTGACCCGCGCCCTGGTCGCGGACACCGCCCTGGTCGTGCTCGACGAGCCGAGCGCTCACCTCGATGCCCAGAGCGAGCAGCGGGTGCTCGACGCGGTCGAGTCCATCCGCGCCGGCGGGCGCACGGTGCTCGTCGTCGCACATCGGCGCACCCTCCTCTCCCTCGCCGACGAGATCGTCCTGGTGCACGCCGAGGCGCACGCCGAGGAGCCGTCGTGACCCGCGACCCGCTCTGGCGGGCCCTCGCGCTGCTCGACGTCAGATGGCGCCGGGCCGCGCTCGCGGTACTGGCCGGGGTGGCTGCGCTGGGCTCCGCGGTCGGCCTCACGGCCGTGTCGGCGTGGCTCATCGCCCGCGCCTCCCAGCTGCCACCGGTGCTCGATCTCCAGGTCGCCGTGGTGGCGGTCCGCGCCCTCGGCATCTCCCGGGGGGTGTTCCGCTACCTCGAACGCCTCGCCTCGCACGACGTGGCCCTGAGCGGAATGGTCCGGTTGCGCGAAGAGGTGTACCGCCGGCTGGCCGAGGGCCGGGCCGAAGCGGCCGCGGCCCTGCCGCGCGGCGACCTGCTGGCGCGGGTCGGTGCGGACGTGGACGCCGTCGGCGATGCCGTGGTGCGGGCCCTGCTGCCGGCCGGCGTCGCCGTGGTGCTCGGCCTCGGGACGGTCGCGCTGATCGCCGCGCTCCTGCCGAGCGCCGCGATCGCACTGGCCGGCTGCCTGCTGGTCGCCGGTGTGCTCGCACCCGCCCTGGCCGCACGGGGCGCCAGGCGTTCCGAGCTCGGCTCCGCGACGGCACGGGCCGATATCGCCGCGGCGGCACTCACCGCGATCGAGGGCGCCGGTGAGCTCGCGATCGACGGTCGCCTGGCCCGCGCGCAACAGGACCTACGGGACGCCGAGGGAGTCCTCCGGCGCTCG
>JADGOR010000041.1 GCA_017882855.1 Cellulomonas sp.
CTGACGATGGCGGCCGCCGATGCCACCTTCGCTGCCAATGGCACGTTCTGCACGCCGGTTGCGATCACCAAGGTGACCGACACCACCGGCAAGGAGCTCCCCATCCCGGCCGCCGGCTGCCACCAGGTACTGGAGCCGCGGATCACGAGCGCCGTCGAGTACGCAATGAGCAAGGTTCTGACCGAGGGCACCGCGAAGAAGTCGGCGCTCGCGGGCGGGCGGGTTGCGGCCGGCAAGACCGGGACCACCCAGCTGAACGTCGCGCTGTGGTTCACCGGGTTTACCCCGCAGCTCGCGACGGCGGTGGTGATCTCGAAGCCGGAGGGCGGCATGCCCCTCCAGCACGTCACGATCAATGGCAAGTTCCAGAACTTCTGGTACGGCGCGGACATCGCGGCGCCGACCTGGAAGCGGTACATGGACCAAGCACTTGCCGGCCAGCCCAACGTGCCCTTCCCGGCGCCCGGGAACAATGAGCTGTACGGCCAACAGGTCTCGGTCCCCGACGTCACCGGGCAGTCGATCGACAGCGCGAAGGCCCAGCTCACGACCGCGGGGTTCCATGTCACGGTCTCGGCCACCGGGGCCTTCTCGCCGACCGCACCGACCGGGACCGTCGCCGGCACGTCGCCGGCGTCCGGCACCTCTGCAGCCAAGGGCGGCATTGTCACGATCATCCCGTCGACTGGGCCTGACCCGAACGCGCCGGGCGGGGGCGGCGGCAACCCCAACCCCAACCCCAACCCCGGTGGGCCCCCCACGCACCCCTAGCCCACCCGGCCCCTAGCCCACTGGTAGAGAGCGACCGACCACGTGCGACAGTCCTCGAGTTCGACGCGCTTGCTGTCGGGCGTCGCCGTCGCTGGTCTCGGTGCGCTCGCCTGGTCGCTGATCGAGGCGCGCCAGTACACCCTGCGCCGCTTCACCGTGCCGGTCCTGCCTCCGGGCGCACGGCCGCTGAGTGTCCTGCACCTCTCGGACCTACACCTCGTGCCGAGCCAACGGGACAAGATCGCGTGGGTCCGCGCCCTCGGTGCGCTAGAGCCCGACCTCGTGATCAACACCGGTGACAACCTCGCGCACGCCGGCTCGCTCGAGCCCGTGCTGGAGGCGCTCGAGCCGCTGCTCGAGATCCCCGGGGCCTTCGTGATGGGGTCCAACGACTACTTCTCGCCCGTGGTCAAGAACCCCGCAAGGTATCTGGTGCCCGATGCCCGGCCACGGCGCGTCCTGGCTCCCGACCTCCCGGGCGCCGAGCTGGCCGCGCGGCTGCGTGACGCCGGCTGGCTCGACCTCGACAACGCGCGCGGGGCTCTCGAGCTCGGCGGGCTCCGGGTCGACCTGGTCGGGGTGGACGACGCGCATCTCGACCGCGACCGCTTCCCGGCGCGCCCCGCGATCGGCGCCGACGCCGACCTCCGCCTCGGTGTGACTCACGCACCGTACGTCCGGGTCCTCGACCGGATGCACCGAGACGGCGTCGACGTCGCCTTCGCCGGGCACACCCACGGCGGCCAGCTCTGCATCCCCGGCTGGGGCGCGCTGGTGACCAACTGCGACCTCGACACCCGTCGGGCCAAGGGGCTGCACGGCTGGCCGGGTCCGCGACCGGACCAAGGCGGCGGCGCCGAGTCCCTGTGGTTGCACGTCTCGGCGGGCCTCGGCACCTCCCCGTACACCCCCGTCCGGTTCGCCTGCCGGCCCGAGGCGAGCCTGCTCGAGCTCGTCCCGCGGTGAGCCGCGGAACCCTGCCGGACCGGTTTCGTCAGCGGGCTGCGACTCGGCTATCCTGGGCAGGCTCAATCGGGGTGTGGCGCAGTTTGGTAGCGCGCTTCGTTCGGGACGAAGAGGTCGCAGGTTCAAATCCTGTCACCCCGACCACCAGAAAGGCCCCTGACCAGCGGAGACGCTCGGTCGGGGGCCTTCGTCATGTCGGCGGCCCGAATCCGTGCCTGGAGCCCGATCCAGAGCCTCATCACCGGTCACCGCCCGGTCACGTTGAGCGCGGCCCGCAGGGGGGTCACTCCGCCCGCGGCGCCGACCAGGATCGGGCCAACCAGATCGTGCCCACGACGATGCATGCCAGACAGCCCACATAGGCCGCGAGCGCCGGCAGAGACCCCGGCACCTTCTCGTGCAGCAGCGCCGCGCCGAGCGCCACCGCGACCAACGGGGCGGTCGCTTCGTTCGCCGGGAAGCTCGCGCTGAGCGCACCCACCTGGAACGAGACCTGGGTCAGGATGAGCGCAAGGGCCCCCACGATCAGCAGGCCGGCCAGCGGCAGCCACCCGGCCGGGGCCCGGAACCCGTCCAGCCCGGCGTCCTGCCAGGTCCTGGCCGTCGCGTCGAGCAGGACACCGACGAGCCCGAAGGACGCCCCCGCGACACCGCCGTAGACCGCCGCCCGAACCGGTGCCGATCGGCGGCGCACCGCACCGCACAGCGCTCCGCCGAAGATCACCGCGGCGCCGATCGCGACCGCCGCGGGCGCGGGCGACAGCGGCCCTCCGGCGCCCGGGTTCCCCACGACCAGGAAGAACGCACCGAGCCCGGCGATGATCGCGGCGCAAGCGAGATAGTCGCCCAGGCGCGGTCTCCTGCCTCCCAGCAGCGCGCCGACCGGTAGCGCCACCGGCACGGCCAGCACCAAGAGCGGCTGGACGACGACGACCGGCCCGGCCGAGAGCGCCGCGATCTGGAGCACCAGACCCAACCCGTCGCCGAGGACCGACATCAGCCACCGTGGATTCCGCAGCAGCCGAAGCAGGCCGCCGGCATCCGCTCGCCCCGCCCCCGTGTACGCGGCCGTGTGCTGGACAGCGCTGGCGGTCCCGTAGGCCACCGCCGACAACAGTGCGCACAGCACCGCGACGCTTAACGACATGGCACGGAGGCTACCGGTCGCGGGATGCGCCGGCCGCCACCGAACGGTCGAGCGCCGGTGACCTGACCCCGGGAGCGAGGTAACCGGTCGGTAACATCCGATCGGCGTTTTGCCGCCGATCCGGTATGTCCGGGTTTACCCTCATCCCGTGCCCGTACCCGCATTCGTCGCCCACCTGCGCGAATATGTCGGAGCAGAGATGCTCTGGCTCCCCGGCGCCAGCGCCGTTGTCGTCAACCACGACGGCCACCTTCTGCTGGGCCGACGCTCGGACAACTTCCAGTGGGCCCTCATCAGCGGCATCCTCGAACCCGGTGAGCAGCCCGCGGATGCCATCGTCCGCGAGGTCTTCGAGGAGGCCGGGATCCTGATCCGGGTCGAGGCGGTCACCTCGCTCAGCACGGATGAGCCCGTCCTGTACCAGAACGGCGACTGGGCGCAGTACCTCAACATCACGTTCCTGTGCAGCGTCGCTCACGGGGAGATATTCGTCGCGGACGACGAGAACGTCGAGGTCGGCTGGTTCGCGCCCGACGCGCTTCCAGCCGACCTGATGCCGACATCGCAGACCCGGATCGTACGCAGCCTGGAGTTCCTGGCCGATCCGGGCCCAGGGCCCTGGTTCGCCGCCGACTAGTGTTCCCGCCGGCTAGCGTTCCCGCCGGCTAGCGCGCCGCCGCCACCAGCTCGGCGATCTGCACCGCGTTGAGCGCGGCGCCCTTGCGCAGGTTGTCGTTGCTGACGAACAACGCCAGGCCCCGGCCGTCCGGCACGCCCGGGTCGACCCGGAGCCGCCCGACGAAGCTCGGGTCCGCACCGGCCGCCTGCAGCGGGTTCGGCACCTCGCTCAGCTCAACGCCGGGTGCGGCCGCGAGCAGCTCGGTGGCACGCTCGATCGAGAGCGGCCGGGCGAACTCGGCATTGATGGACAGCGAGTGACCGGTCACCACCGGCACCCGCACACAGGTCCCGGACACCAAGAGCTCGGGGATGCCGAGGATCTTGCGGCTCTCGTTGCGGAGCTTCTTCTCCTCGTCCGTCTCGAACGCGCCGTCGTCCACGATCGAACCGGCCAACGGGATCACGTTGAACGCGATCGGCCTGACGTACTTCGCCGGCGCCGGGAAGGTGACGGCCCCGCCGTCGTGCACCAGACCCTCGGCGCCGTCGACGACGGCGCGCACCTGGCCGATCAGCTCTTGCGCTCCGGCCAGGCCGCTGCCGGACGTCGCCTGGTAGGTGCTGATGACCAGCCGGACCAGACCGGCCTCGTCGTGCAGCGGCTTGAGCACCGGCATCGCGGCCATCGTGGTGCAGTTCGGGTTCGCAATGATCCCCTTGCGCGCGTCGGCGATCGCCTCGGGGTTGACCTCGCTCACGACGAGCGGGACGTCCGGGTCCATCCGCCAGGCGGATGAGTTGTCGACGACGATGGCGCCGGCCGCGGCGAACCGCGGCGCCTGGATCCTGGAGGTCGCGCCGCCCGCGGAGAACAGCGCGATGTCGATCCCGCTCAGGTCCGCGGTCGCGACGTCCTCGACCACGACCTGGCCGTCGCCCCACGGCAGCATCCGGCCCGCAGAGCGCTCGGACGCGAAGAATCGGATCCGACCGACCGGGAAGTGGCGCTCCGCGAGCAAGGTGCGCATCACCGCACCGACCTGCCCGGTCGCGCCGACGACGGCGACGCTCAGCTCGGCGCTCATCGGCCGGTCCCGCCGTACACGACGGCCTCCGTGGCGTCCGCGTCGAGGCCGAACGCCGTGTGCACGGCGCGCGCGGCCCGGTCGAGATCGTCGGCGCGGGTCACCACGGAGATCCGGATCTCCGAGGTGGAGATCATCTCGATGTTGATCCCCGCGTCGCGCAGAGCGCCGAAGAACTGGGCCGAGACACCCGGGTGCGACCGCATCCCGGCGCCGACCAGGGAGAGCTTGCCGATCTCGTCGTCGTAGCGCAGCTCGACGAAGCCGATCTCGGCCTGCTTCGAGCCCAGCGCGGCTTGCGCCGCGGCGCCGTCGGCGGCCGGCAGCGTGAAGGAGATGTCCGTCAGCCCGGTGGCCGCGGCCGAGACGTTCTGCACGATCATGTCGAGGTTCACGCCCGCGATCGCGACGATCTCGAAGATCTGCGCGGCAGTGCCCGGGATGTCCGGCACACCGACCACGGTGATCTTCGCCTCGCTGCGGTCGTGCGCGACGCCGGAGATGATCGGCTGCTCCATCTGTCCTTCTCCTTCGGCTGCCTCGGGCAGCACCCATGTTCCGTCGAGCGTCGAGAACGATGACCGGACGTGCACCGGCACGTTGAAGCGCCGCGCGTACTCGACGCAGCGTGGCACGAGCACCTTGGCGCCGCTCGCCGCGAGCTCGAGCATCTCGCCGTAGGTGATGCGCTCGACCTTGTGCGCGTTCGGCACCACCCGCGGGTCCGCGGTGAACACGCCGTCGACATCGGTGTAGATCTCGCAGACATCGGCGCCCAGTGCCGCCGCGAGCGCGACCGCGGTGGTGTCGCTCCCGCCGCGACCGAGCGTTGTCACGTCATTCGTCATCGGGTTCACGCCCTGGAAGCCGGCCACGATGGCGACCGCGCCGTCGGCGATGGCCCGCTGGATCCGGCCTGGCTTGACCTCGAGGATCTTCGCCTTGCCGTGCTCCTCGTTCGTGATCACCCCTGCTTGCTGTCCGGTGAACGACTGGGCCTTGACACCCGCCTCGCCGATCGCCATCGCGAGCAGCGCCATCGAGATGCGCTCGCCGGCGGTGAGCAGGATGTCCATCTCGCGGGCCGGCGGGTTGGTGCTCAGCGCGTGGGCGAGCTCGATCAGCTCGTCGGTGGTGTCGCCCATCGCGGAGATGGCCACGACCACGTCGTTCCCGGCGCGCTTCGTGTCGGCGATCCGGCCGGCTATCCGCCTGATGCTGGCGGCATCGGCGACGGATGAACCGCCGTACTTCTGCACGATGAGGCCCACGGGGCGCACTCCGGCCGTTTCGAGTGGATGGGGCGGGCAAAGTCTAGATCGTCGCCGAGCGGCGACACAGCGCATTCCGCATCCCGGAGGACGGCTCGGACCGGAGCCCCGGGCTACGCTCCAAGAATGGCGATCAACGCTGAGGGCGACGGCGCGGATCCGGCGGCCGGGGTCGTCGCGACGGACGTGCACCGCAGCTTCGGGCCGGTTCGCGCTGTCAACGGCGTCAATCTGACCGCGCGCAAGGGCGCTGTGACCGCCCTGATCGGTCCCAACGGTGCCGGCAAGACGACGCTCCTTCTGGTCCTCGCCGGCCTCCTCGCCCCGAGCTCCGGCACGGTCCGGGTCGCCGGTCTCGACCCGGTCACCCAGAGCTCGCTGGCCCGGACCAAGACCGGTTGGATGCCCGACGTCTTCGGCACCTGGGACACGTTGACAGCCCGCGAGGTGCTCACCACCGTCGCCGACGCGTACCGGATCCCGCGCGCCGTCGCGCGCCCGCGGGTGGCCGGCCTGCTCGGCCTGGTGCACCTGGCCGAATACGCGGACCGACCGGCGCACGTGCTCTCACGTGGCCAGAAGCAGCGGCTGGGGCTCGCCCGCGCTCTCGTCCACGACCCGGAGGTGCTGCTGCTCGACGAGCCCGCGTCAGGACTCGACCCACGCTCGCGGGTGGACCTGCGCCACTTGCTGCGCGACCTCGCGGCCGACGGGATGACCGTGATCGTCTCGAGCCACGTGCTGAGCGAGCTGGACGAGCTGGCCGACGACGCCGTCTTCATGTCGCGCGGTCAGACCGTCGCGAGCGAGACGATGGCGGAGGCCTCGAGCTCGCTGAGGTCCTGGCGGGTCGGGACGTTGTCGCTGTCCACCCTCACCGCATGGCTGACCGACGCCGACATCGTTTGGCGGCCCGCGCCGGGCCATCGACCAGGCATCGACCTCCCGCACGACGAGCCGGGCGCGGTACTGGTGGACCTGGCCGGCGCGGAGCAGGCGTCGGAGCTGTTGGCCCGGATGGTCGGCGCCCGCCTCCCGGTGTCCTCGCTCGCACCGGCCGCCGGAGCCCTCGAACAGGCGTATCTCGCACTCGACGAGGAGCGGCGATGAAGACGCGCGGCGCGTGGGCCGTCAGCCGGCAGGGCATCCGGACGGTCACCGTCCTCGAGCTGCGGCAACGGATCCGTTCCACCCGGTGGGTCATCGCGCTCGTCGTCTGGTTCCTCGTGGTCGCGGCGATCACCGGGCTGACGTTCGCCGTGTTCCGGAGTGACCTCATCGGCACCGACCCGACGCAACCCTGGATCGGACGGACGATCTTCGGCCTCGTGGTCTTCTTCGTGCTGTTCCTCGGACTGCTCGTCTCGCCGACGCTGAGCGCCACCGCGATCAACGGTGACCGGGCCGCCGGGACGCTCGCCACCCTCCAGGTCACCTCGCTCTCGGCTGCCGAGATCGTGTTCGGCAAGCTGCTCGCGTCGTGGATCGCCGCGCTCGCGTTCCTCGCGGTGAGCGTGCCGTTCATCCTGATCGCGATGAGCGCCGGGGGCACCTCCGCCGCGTCCGTCCTGTCCACCCTGGCGCTGCTGGCGGTCATCCTGGCGGCCGTGTGCGCGATCGGTCTCGGGTTCTCCGCGTTGACGGCGCGCACCCCCGCCTCGGCGGTGCTTACCTACATCGCGGTCGCCACCCTCACCGTCCTCAGCCTGATCGCGTTCGGGCTGACCGTGCCGGCGATCTCTTCTGACGATCAGGTGCGGCTGTACGACGTCTCGCCGGCGGCCACCTGGGACCAGAGCGGTGACCAGCAGTGTGTCTGGCGGACCCAGACCATCAGGCAGGTGCACACCGAACGGACCTGGTGGCTCCTCGCGATCAACCCGTTCGTCGTCGTGGCCGATGCGATGCCCGAGTCGGCGATCGGCTCGGCGGGCGCATCCGCCGGCGACCAGGATCCGATGTCGATCATCCGGCGCGGGGTCCGCGAGGCACGGACCGGTCCCGGCAACGAGCAGACCAGGTGCTGGTCGAGCACGCAGTCCGGACCCGCGGAGCGGCCGCTCAACCGCAGCCCGGTCTGGCCGTGGGGTCTCGCGGTCAACGTGCTGCTCGGCGCGATCGCGGTCTGGTTCGCCGTGCGTCGGTTGCGGATCCCGCAGCGGAACCTGGCCCGCGGGACCCGGGTGGCCTGACTCCCGTCGGCCCCGGTGAACCGCAGGGCGGGGTGAACCGCCGGGCGGGGTGGGTCTCAGGCCCCGGTGCGCGTCACCAGTGCTCGGGCCGCACGAACATCGACGGGATCGCGGTGAACTCGTCGCCGTTCGCGGCGTCCAGCTGGGCCTGGGTGAGGAAGAAGCAGCCGGTCAGGTCGGCGCCGTTCAGGTTTGCACCCCGCACGTCGGCACCGGTCAGGTCCGCCTCCGTCAGGTCGGCTCCGCGCAGGTCCGCTGCGACCAGCAGCACCCCTCTGAGCACAGCCCGCCGGAAATCGGCGCCGCGCAGGTCCGCGCCGATGAGGTCGGCGCCGCGGTAGTCCGGTCCGAGGATGCCGACCGCTGCCCGCGCGAGCTCGCTGGCCCAGACCAGGAGGGCATTCGCGTCCCGCCGGCACGTGTCGACATCCAGGTCGCGGAGCGACTCCGGTTCGCCCACGGTCAGGGCCTTGATGCGGTCGAACGCTTCGACGAGGTCCAGGTAGATCGGACGAGTCGCCTCGAGACTCAGCGCCTCGGCCAGGTACCAGAGCAGCTCGTGCAGCTGCCGCATGATCGGGAAGACCGCGAACATCTGCTCGGCGGTCGCCGCGTCCGCCCGCCAGTCGCGGCCGAAGAACGTCACCTGGGAGACCTGCTGGCCGGCGCCGAAGCAGTCGTAGACGACGCAACCGGGGAAGCCTTTCGGCCGAAGGCTCGCGTGGATCGAGCAGCGCAGGTCGCCCTGCAGGTTCGGGCAGGCCCGGTGGGCAGGCTTGTCGATCGCGAAGTCCGACGACGCCGCGAAGGCAGGCACGACGCAGCACAGTGCGAAGCAGCTCGAGCAGTCCGCTCGCAGGCCGAGGTTGGTGCGACTCCCCTTCACGGATGGAGGGCGTCGAACTCCGCTGCCGCGGCGACGTCGTCGTCCACGTCGAGGCGAAGATGGCCGAGAACGCTCAGCAGCACCCGAAGCACGTTCGTCGCGCGCTCACCCCACGCGGACAGGTAGGAGAACTGCCACCACCAGAGCGCTTCGAGCTCTTGCCCTGCCTCGAAGTGGCGCAGGCCCTGGGCCAGCGCGCCGGCGACCAGCACGACGTCACCGGAGATCGTGGACATCTCGACCTCGGCGCCGAGGACCGGGTCGACCACCTCCGAGTAGTCGTCGAGGCCGTCGAACGCGTTCTCCAGCGCGGCGCGCAGCGGGTCCAGATCGGCGTCGGGGCCAAGATCGGGTTCGAAGCGTTCCGCCGGCACGATGTCGACCATCGCACCGAGCCGGGCGCCGGCGCCCAGGATGTCGGAGACGGCCAGCAGGAGCAGCGGGATCGCGGCCTCGGGGTTCGCTCCGGCGGCCACTTCGGTGACGGTGCTGAGAAACCCGCGCGACTCGCGCGCGACCAGCTCGGCGAGCGACGAGAGGTCCGTCGAGGACTCCGGATCGCCGGCGTGACGTGGGGCGGTGGGCTGTTCAGGCACTGATCAGTCTCCTTCCCTCGAACGCGCGACCGAGGGTGACCTCGTCGGCGTACTCAAGGTCCCCGCCGACCGGAAGACCCGAGGCGAGCCGGCTGACCGCGATCCCCATCGGGACCAGCAGCCGGGCGAGGTAGGTGGCGGTTGCCTCCCCCTCGACGTTCGGGTCGGTGGCGAGGATGACCTCGGTCACCTCAGCGTTCGCGAGGCGGGTCAGAAGCTCCTTGATGCGCAGGTCGTCGGGACCGACGTTGTCGATCGGGTTGATGGCCCCGCCGAGCACGTGGTACTTGCCGTGGAACTCGCGGGTGCGCTCGATCGCGACGACGTCCTTGGGCTCCTCGACAACACAGATCGACGCGTTGGAGCGGCGCGGGTCGCGACAGATGCGGCACAACGCCTCCTCGGCGACGTTGCCGCAGGTCGTGCAGAAGGTGACCCGGGCCTTGACCTCGGTGAGCGCGTCGACGAGCCGACGGACGTCGGTGGCGTCGGTGGCGAGCAGGTGGAAGGCGATCCGTTGCGCACTCCTGGGACCGATGCCGGGCAGTCTGCCCAGCTCATCGATCAGGTCTTGGACCGGGCCTTCGTACACATCGCCAGCCTACGTGGTCGGCCGGGTGCCGTCTCGCCCGCCGCGCACCGGATCAGGCCGGACCGTCGATGACCTCTTCGATCACGGTGCCACCGAGCAGCTGGGCAATGAGAGGCGCGCCGGTCAGTCCCGACTCCTCGACCATCGTCGCGTCCCGCTTGTCGAGATCCGACTCCTCGTCCGCGGGGCGGCGGCTGGAGCGAGCGGCCGACGACGAACGGGAGGCCGGTGACGCCTGGCCCGACCGGGATCGCGGCGCACCCCCGCGCGCGCTGCGGGGGGTGGTCGATCCGCCGCGCTCACCCCGACCGTCCGACCGCGGTGCGGGTGCTGGTGCGGGTGCTGGTGCGGGCGTCGGGTTCGACTTGGCGTCCGTCGCCGCGCGCCCGCCGGGCGTGGCGACCTCGGGCCAGTCGGATCCGGTGGGTCCAGCGAGCGGTGGCAGTGTGGTCGGCGGTTCCGGAGCGGGTGGTACCGGCGCGGTACGCAACGCTTCCGACTGGTCCTCGGCCGGCGCCGAGCTGCGCGGGGCGGCGCTGCGTTCCGGCCGCACCGGGTCGGTCGAGCCCTCCTCGAGGTGGCCCTCGACGCGCACCTCGAAGCCGAGCGTCTCGCGGACGGCCTGCTGGACGATCGCGGCGTGGTTCCCGCTGCGGAACGTCGCGGCGAGCGCGGCCGTCGTGAAGCTCAGCCGCAAGGTGTCGCTGGTGAGGCCCGCGACCTTCGCGTTCTGCTGGTCGACGAGGGCGCGGGTGACCTTGCGCAACCGGCTGACCGTGTCCAGGACCTCGGGCCACCGGCGACGCAACAGCTCGGTCTCGAGCGCCGCGCCGGTGGACTCCGGCGTGGGCGGTTCCGGCGTGGGCGGTTCCGGCGTGGGCGGTTCCGGCGTGGGCGGGGCGGCCGGCTCGAGAGCCGGTGCCGGCGGGACGACATCGTCGGCGGGGCGGGAGGGAGCGGTCGGGCGGGAACGAGCCGGCGCGGCCGCGGTGGGCGCGGCGGGAGCCGGCAGGGCCGGAGTGGGCATGGCGGGGACCACGACGTCGGCCGGCGCCTCGGGTGGTGGACGCTCGCCCTCGTACACCGGCGGAGCGGCCCGACGGGACCCAGCGGGCGGCACCGGCGCGGCCGGCACCGCAGCGGCGGACCCGCTCGAGAGCTCGATGCCCGCACCGCCGGACACCTGCCGCTCGAGTCGGTCCAACCGCGCCCCGTGGCCGGTCGTTCCGTCGTCGGCGGCCGGCAGGAGCAGCCGTGCGCAGAGCAGCTCGAGGTGCAAGCGCGGCGAGGTCGCGCCCGTCATCTCGGACAGCGCGGCGTTGACCAGGTCCGCCGCCCGCGAGAGCTCGCCCATCCCGAGGTGCGCCGCCTGGGTGCGCATCCGGGCCAGCTGGTCGGCCGGGACGGAACTCAGCGTGGCGTCGGCGGCGTCTCCCGAGGCCGCGATGACGATCAGGTCGCGCAAGCGCTCGAGCAGGTCCTCGACGAACCGGCGGGGCTCGTGACCGCTCGCGATGACCCGGTCGACGACCCGGAACACGCTCGCGCCGTCGCGGGCCGCGAGCGCGTCGACGGTGTCGTCCAGCAGGGTCGCGTGGGTGTAACCGAGGAGCGCGACGGCCCGCTCGTAGTCCACGCCGGTGTCGTCCGCGCCGGCCACGAGCTGGTCCAGCACCGAGAGCGAGTCGCGAACGGATCCGGCACCGGCACGCACGACGAGCGGGAGGACCCCCGGACCGATCGGCACCCCCTCCTTCGCGCAGATCTCCTCGAGGTAGGTCTGCAGGATCTCCGGCGGCACCAGGCGGAACGGGTAGTGGTGGGTGCGCGAGCGGATCGTGCCGATCACCTTGTCCGGCTCCGTCGTCGCGAAGATGAACTTCACGTGCGGCGGCGGCTCCTCGACGATCTTGAGCAGGGCGTTGAAGCCCTGCGTGGTGACCATGTGGGCCTCGTCCAGGATGAAGATCTTGAACCGGTCCCGCGCCGGGGCGTACGCGGCCCGCTCGCGCAGGTCCCGCGCGTCGTCGACGCCGTTGTGGCTGGCCGCGTCGATCTCCACCACGTCCAGGCTCCCGCCACCACCACGAGCGAGGTCGAGGCACGAGTCGCACCGGCCGCACGGGGTGTCCGTCGGCCACTCGACGCAGTTCAGGCAGCGGGCCAGGATGCGCGCCGACGTCGTCTTGCCGCAGCCGCGCGGGCCGGAGAACAGGTAGGCGTGGGTGACCCGGTCGGCGCGCAGCGCTTGCTGCAGCGGCTCGGTGACGTGGCTCTGCCCGATGACCTCGGCGAAGGTGTCGGGGCGGTAGCGGCGGTACAGGGCTTGGGTCACGTGTAGACGATAGACGGCCCGGGCGACACGCGAGGCGTGCCGGCGACGAGGGCAACGTACGACGGCCGCAAGACAGTTCCGACTACCCGGTGGGCCCGGCTCAGGTCGCCGGGCAGCAAAGGACCCCTCGCACACCCGTCAGAGCTCTCCTGCCCTTGCTGCCTTCCGGCCCTGGGGGAGTTCGGCGAGATGACGTCGCACGAGGGGTCGTTCAAAGCGTAACCCAGCGCAACCGTAGGCGCCGACGACGCATCCTTATCCCAGATCACAGGTCAACCTCAGCAAGCTCCCAGGTGGCTGCGTCACCATCGTCGTGCGGGCCCCCCGGGGCCCGACCACTTGACACCAACCGCACACCGCACCGGCCCAAAGGCGTGACCGACCAGCATCAGCAGGAGAGGCCATGACCGCAATGCTCGAACGAGAGGTCCGGCAAACGACCCGTCCCGCAGCCCCGCCCGTACCCCGGACCCCCGGGAGGAGACGCCACTCGACCAGTGGGGCCTCCGACACGGTGGCTCTGGCCGTGTGGGTGAGCCTCCTCGTCCTCACCGCCCTGTGGGTGTCCAACGGCGGCGTGCAGGCCATCTTCACCTCGGGCCAGACCTCGATCGCCTCGATCGGCCGGCTGACCGGCCTGTACGCCTCCAACCTGTTGCTGCTGCAGGTTCTCGGCATGGCGCGGATCCCGTCGGTCGAGCGCGCCGTCGGGCAGGACCGTCTCGCGTACTGGCACCGGCTGAGCGGCATGACGTCCTTCTACCTGATGCTCGCGCACGTCGTGCTGATCGTCCTGGCGTACGGCGCGCTCGACAAGGCGCCGTTCATCGGCGAGCTCTGGTCGATGACCCTGACCTACCCGGGCATGCTGCTGGCGGGCGTCGCGACGGTGCTGCTGTTCGGCGTCGTCGGCCTGTCCATCAAGGCTGCCCGACGCCGGGTCCGGTACGAGTCGTGGCACCTGCTGCACCTCTACGCGTACCTGGGCGCGGGGCTCGCACTGCCGCACCAGCTGTGGACGGGCACCGACTTCATCTCGAGCGCCTGGGCGCGCACGTACTGGATGACGATGTACTTCGGCGCACTCGGGTGCGTGCTGCTGTTCCGGCTCGGGTTCCCGTTGTGGCGCACCCTGCGGCACCGCTTGCGGGTCTCCGCGGTGCGGCACGAGGCACCCGGCGTGACCGCGATCGAGGTGACCGGTCGGTCCCTCGACCGGCTCCGGGCCCTGCCCGGCCAGTTCTTCGTGTGGCGCTTCAAGCATGGTGACGGCTGGACCCGCGGGCACCCCTTCTCGCTGTCCGCCGCGCCCACCGCGAACCGGCTCCGCATCACGGTCGACACGAGCGGCGACGACGGAGCGCGCATCGCCGGCCTCCCGCTCGGCACCCCGGTGATGATCGAGGGCCCGTACGGACGGCTCACCGCCGAGGTGCGGACCCGGCCGAAGCTCGCGGTGTTCTCGGCCGGCGTCGGGCTCGCCCCGGTGCTCGCGCTGCTCCAGGAGGATGCGGTCTGGCGCGACGGCGCCACCCTCGTGCACCGGATGTCGCGCGAGGACGAGTCGATCCACCGGGTCGACATCCAGGACCTGGTCCGCAGCGCCGATCTGCGCTGGTTCGAGCTCGTCGGGCCGCGCAGCCGCAGCGGTGCGACGTGGCTGCCCGCCCAGCTCGCCCACCGGCGCGGCGACCTCGCCGTCCGCGACCTGATCCCCGACATCGACCAGCACGACGTGTACGTGTGCGGCCCGCCCGCGTGGGCCGACTCGCTCGTCGAATCCCTACGCGCCGCCGGGGTCCCCGACAGCGCTATCCACCTCGAGAAGTTTGTCTGGTAGGTACCCCATGAGACGCATCGTGATCGCCACCGGCACCACGGCCTCGGCCGTCGCCCTCCTGCTCACCTACCCGACCAGCACGAACCGGTCGGTCGGGACGACGTTTCCGAACGCACTCGGGACCGGGACCTCCGCCCAGGCGGCCGCACCGGCTCCGGGGACCGCGCCGGCCGCACCGGCGACGGGGGCCGGGGGCACAGCCAACGGCACCTTCAAGGGCTCGACCGTGCAGACGCAGTTCGGCCCGGTCCAGGTCCAGATCGTGGTGCAGAACGGCAAGATCACCTCGGCGGACGCGATCAGGTACCCCTCGGGGAACCAGCGCGACGTCATGATCGCGAACTACGCGGTGCCGACGCTGAATGCGGAGGCCGTGAAAGCGCAGAGCGCGAAGATCTCGATGGTGTCGGGCGCCACGTACACGAGCGACGGGTACCTGCAGTCACTGCAGAGCGCGATCGACAACGCTCACCTCTGACCGTGCTTCGGCGTGGCGTTGCTGAGGCTCGTGGGGCTCATGTGCACAATGTGGCTGGCGCGACCCGATTCGGGCCAGGTTTGACGGCCCGCGTCGGACCACCGCGCCACCAGGCCGGGACCACCCAGCTCCGCAGGAGACGCCATGACCCCGTCGCTCGATCTCGACGTCCAAGGGCAGGCGAGCCGATGAGACGCGGCGTCGTCGCCACCGGCACCACGGCCTCCGCCGTCGCCCTCGTGTTCAGCTTCGCGGCGAGCAACCACCGACCGGACTCGGCGGCCGCAACTGCACCCGTTGCCACGAACGCTGCCAGCGTGGCGTCGGTGAGCGTGCCCACCGCAACCGCGACCCCGCGAGTCAGGGCCACCCACAAGGCCAGCCCAACCGCCAGCGCGACCGCCAGCCCCACTGCGACTCCGACGGCTACCGCTACCGCAAAGGCCACCACGGCCCCAAAGGTTGCCGCGACCACCGCACCAGCAGCGCCGGCCGCGCCCGCTCCCGCAGCTCCTGCTCCCGCGGCTCCTGCTGCCCCGGCCGGCGTCAGCGGCACCTTCACCGGCGGCACCGCGCAGACCGCGTACGGCCCGGTCCAGGTCCAGATCGTGGTCCAGAACAACACGATCACCTCGGCCAACGCCATCAGGTACCCGACCGGCAACTCGCACGACGTCGCGATCGCCCAGTACGCCGTCCCGGTCCTCAACCGCGAGGCGGTCCAGGCTCAGAGCGCCCAGATCTCCATGGTCTCGGGCGCGACGTACACCAGCTCGGGCTACATCCAGTCACTGCAGAGCGCCCTGAGCGCGGCGCACCTATGACATCGCTGCGCCCGACATGACCGCAACGCCGATCCCAGCCGCCCCGCTCGCCGAGCGCGCGTGGGTCGAGCAGATCATGGGGATGCCGATCAGCGTCCACGTGCGCGGGCCGGAGCGGCCGGGCGACGCGGCGGACGTCGCAGTTCGAGCCGTCTTCGACGAGCTGCGCTGGGTGGACGCCACGTTCAGCCCCTACCGCGAGGAGTCCGAGCTGCGCCGGCTGCAGCGCGGGCGGCTCACGCTCGAGCAGTGCGACCCGACGATGACGCAGGTCCAGCAGCTGTGCCTCACGGCACGAGAGCGGACCGACGGGTACTTCGACGCGTGGGCCTGCTCGGACCTCGGGCCCGGAGTGTTCGACCCGACCGGCCTGGTGAAGACCTGGGCCGTGGCACGCGCCGCTCGGCACCTGCGCGGCGCCGGGCTGGACGACTTCGCCCTCAACGCCGGCGGGGACATCCTGTTCGCCACCGCCGACGACGCGCCCGCGTGGCAGGTCGGGATCGAGGACCCGGCGGACACCAGCCGGATGCTCGCGACGGTGCCGATCCGGGACGGCGCCATCGCGACGTCGGGCCGCGCCGCGCGGGGTGCGCACATCGTCAACCCGAAGACCGGTTTGCGGGACTCGGTTCTCGCGGCGGCGACCGTCGTCGGGCCGTCGCTGTTGTGGGCGGACGTGTTCGCGACCGCGGCGATCGCCCGCGGCGGCTCGGCGCGGGAGTGGGTCGACGGGTTGGCCGGGACGTCCGGGCTGCTGGTCTGGGCCGACGGCGGGACTCATGCGTGGCGGAACGCGGTCTGAGGCGTTCGGCGCCGACGCGGGTTCGGGTTGGGTGCTCCGCTCCGGTATCCTCGGTCCGCCTGGAGGATTCGCCTAGTGGCCTATGGCGCACGCTTGGAAAGCGTGTTGGGTGAAAGCC
>JADGOR010000100.1 GCA_017882855.1 Cellulomonas sp.
CGAGTTCACCGTCGGGTTCGTGAAGGCCAGCAGGCTCGGAGCGTGCTTGAGCAGACCACCGATGTACCAGCGGGCCAGGTCGGAGAGGCCGCCGTAGCCCGTCTCGTCGAAGAACAGCGGCTTGCCGTCCATCCACAGGCTCTGGTGCGAGTGCATGCCCGAGCCGTTGTCGCCGAAGAGGGGCTTCGGCATGAACGTGGCGGTCTTGCCGGCCTCCCACGCGACGTTCTTGATGACGTACTTGAACTTCATCAGGTCGTCGGCGGCGGCCTTCAACGAGGCGAAGCGGTAGTTGATCTCCTGCTGACCAGCGGTGCCCACCTCGTGATGAGCGCGCTCGATGCTGAGGCCGACCTCCTGGAGGGTGCTGACCATCTTGTCGCGCAGGTCGGCCATCTGGTCGGATGGCGAGACCGGGAAGTAGCCACCCTTGTAGCGGGTCTTGTATCCAAGGTTGCCGCCCTCTTCGACACGGCCGGTGTTCCAGGCCGCCTCGTTCGAGTCGATGTGGTGGAAGGCCTCGTTCTGACTCGTCCCGAACCGAACCGAGTCGAAGATGTAGAACTCGGCCTCCGCGCCGAAGTACGCGGTATCGGCGATGCCGGTCGAGCGCAGGTAGGCCTCGGCCTTGGCGGCGATGTTGCGAGGGTCGCGCGAGTAGGCCTCGTCGGTGAACGGGTCGACGATCGAGAAGTTCACGATGAGCGTCTTCTGCTTGCGGAACGGGTCCACGTAGGCAGTGGTGACGTCCGGGATGAGCTTCATGTCGGACTCGTGGATGGCCTGGAAGCCCCGGATCGACGACCCGTCGAAGAACAGACCGTCGGTGAAGGCGGACTCGACGAACGCCTCCACCGGGATGTTGAAGTGCTGCATGACTCCCGGCAGATCGCAGAACCGGACGTCGACGAACTTGACGTCCTGCTCCTTCGTGAACGCGACAGCCTCTTCGGCGTCCTTGAACATCCGCATGCTCCTTGGTTCGGGATTCCCGGTCTTGGTCGCCTCGACGCTACGGCGATGTCATTACCTGGTCGTGTATTGGGTGTTTCCGGTGTGTTACCAGCCGGCACTGGCCGCGCGGGCGCGTCGCTAGGCTACCCGGTGGACAGCTCGCGCGAGGACCTCGGCTCGTGGCTGGACGGCGGACCGCGGCGGTGTGGGACGCCGATGGGCGCGGCCTGCACGATCGGCTCGCGGGCACCGTGCTCCTGCGGACCTAGTTCGCGCCCGTCGACCAAGGTCCGCTGACGCCGCTCTCAGCGGCCACGCATCCCCTTGCGATCCGGTCGGGCCCGGGTCGGGTCGATGCCCTTCGGGATCGGCAGGCGAACGCCGCCGAGCGACGTGAGTCGCTTGCCGACCTCGGAGACCTCTTGCTTGGTGAGCTTGGGGCGGAGCTTGCGCACTGTGTTCGCGAGCTTCCGCAGCGTCACCTGGCCCTCGTCGTTGCCTGACTGGATCAGGTGGATCGGGACGTTCGCCAGAACCCGGACGGTCTTCTTGCGCTCGGCCTCGAGCAGCTTGCCGACGCGGTGTGCCGGACCCTCACTGATGAGGACGATGCCGGGGCGCCCGATGGCGCGGAAGACCAGGTCCTGGGTGCGGGGGTCGATGGCGACCGGCTCGTCGCTGAACGTCCAGCCACGGCGGATCGTTCCTAGCGCGGACCGGCTCGCTCCCGGCTGGCCGTCGAGCTGCTGGTAGGCGGCCTTCTCGGCCCGCCGAGTGAGGATGAGCAGCGCCGCGATGAGGGCGAACGGAACCCCGAGGATGATCATGTAGGTGAGGTGGTTCTGCCAGAACGAGCCGATGACGACCGCGACCGCCAGGATCCCGACGAACGCGCCAAGCATCCACCAGGTGACCGCGTGGTCCGTCTTGCGCGTCATCTGGTAGGCCTGCCAGATCTGGCCGTACCAGCGGCTGCCGAAGGGCTTGCGTTCCTTCTTGCCCTTGGGGGCAGGCGTCGATCCGGCTCGGCCCTTGGGCGCGGGGGTCGGTGCGGCCTTGCTCCTGGGGGCAGGGGTCGATGCGTCGTTCTTCGTGCGGGCCATGGGGCAGGAGTCTAGTGGTCGCACCGGCCGGCTCGGGCCGCTCCCGGTCACCGCGCGAGCAGGCTGGCCGCTTCCTGGCGTGCCGTCATCGGCTGCGATAGGTGGGCGAGCTCCGCCGGGATGTCGCGGCCCATCCGCTGCATCGCCTGACCCCAGAGCCGGCCCGCTCGATACGACGAGCGGACCAGTGGCCCGGACATCACGCCGAGGAACCCCAGACGCTCGGCCTCGCCGGCCAGCGCGACGAACTCCTCGGGCCTGACCCAGCGATCCACCGGGTGGTGGCGCACGGAGGGGCGCAGGTACTGAGTGATCGTCAGGAGGTCACACCCCGCCTCGCGCAGGTCGCGGATGGCGTCCGCGGCTTCCTCGGTGGTCTCGCCCATGCCGAGGATGAGGTTGGACTTGGTCACCAGACCCGCGTCGCGCGCGGCCGTCAGGACGGACAGCGAGCGGTCGTACCGGAATGCCGGTCGAACCCGCTTGAAGATCCGTGGCACCGTCTCAAGATTGTGGGCGAGCACCTCGGGCCGGGAGGAGAAGACCTCAGCAAGAAGCTCGGGGACGGCGTTGAAGTCCGGGATGAGGAGCTCGACGCCGGTGCCCGGGTTCAGTGCGTGGATCCGGCGCACCGTCTCGGCGTAGAGCCAGGCCCCGCCGTCGGGCAGGTCGTCCCGCGCGACGCCGGTCACCGTCGAGTAGCGCAGTCCCATGGTGCGGACGGACTCGGCGACCCGCCGCGGCTCGTCGGCGTCGAAGTCAGCGGGCTTGCCGGTGTCGATCTGGCAGAAGTCGCAGCGTCGGGTGCACTGGTCACCGCCGATCAGGAAGGTGGCCTCTCGGTCCTCCCAGCACTCGAAGATGTTGGGACAGCCGGCCTCTTCGCACACCGTGTGCAAACCGCCCGAGCGGACGAGGCTCTTGAGCTCGTTGTACTCGGGTCCCATCGTTGCTCGGGTCCGGATCCACTCGGGCTTGCGCTCGATCGGGGTCTCCGCGTTGCGGGCCTCGACGCGCAGCATCCTTCGGCCCTCAGGTGCGATCGTCACGCGTTCTCCTTCAAGATGTGCGGCTGCCGGCGTACGCCGGAGCGAGTTGCGGCCCGGACGTCGTCGAGCGCGGACTCGAGGTGCGCGCAGGTGTCCTCGAGCACGTCGGCGATGGTCACGCGGCGTCCGAGCTCGTTGCTGAGCGACGTCACGTCGGCATCCGGGATGCCGCACGGCACGATCCGCCCGAACTGGTCCAGGTCGGAGTCGCAGTTCAGCGCGAAACCGTGCATCGTCACACCCTTCGCGACTCGGACGCCGATCGCCGCGACCTTGCGCTCGCGCCGGACGTCGTCGGCGGCGAACCACACACCGCTGCGCCCGTCCACCCGGATCGCGCCCAGACCGAGGTCCGCACACAGGTCGATGATCGTCTGCTCGAGCGCACGGACGTAGTGGACGACGTCGATTGGCTCAGCGAGGCGGACTATCGGGTAGCCCACCAGCTGGCCCGGCCCGTGCCACGTGATGCGGCCGCCCCGGTCCACGTCGACGACGGGCGTACCGTCCATCGGGCGGTCCCAGGCCGCGGTGCGCTTGCCGGCGGTGTAGACGCTCTCGTGCTCGACCAGCAGGACCGTGTCCTCCTGCTCCCCGGACCCGACAGCCGCGTGGGTGGAGCGCTGCAACGCCCAGGCCTCGTGGTAGTCGACGAGGCGTTCGCCGATCCCGAGGTTGACGAAGCGCACGAGCCCAGGCTACGTCCGGTTTCCCACGGCTTCGTCATCCGTGGTCCCTTCCCGAGCCGTGATCATCGTCACGAGGAGCTCGCGCAGCAGCGTCACCTGGGCGGGGGAGAGGCCACGGGTGGCGATCGCCTCGGCGGGCCCGGCGTCCGATGCGTGGCCGACCACCGCCCGGCCGGCGTCGCTGAGTCGCACCACGTGGCGTCTCCGGTCAGTCAGGTGCGGGACCCGTACTACGTAGCCGGTGCGCTCCATCCGGCGGACTACCCGGCTCATGGTCTGCTCGGTCACGTCCATCGCGTCGGCGAGCTCGCGCTGCGAGTGGTCGTGCCACGAGAGCATCACCAGGACCGGCAGGCTGGCGTGGTTGAGGTCCCAGGACGCGAGGTGCGCGTTCCAGTCGCGGGCCGCCCCCCGCGCTGCCGCGCCGAGCAGGCGTCCCGTCGGCCAGCGCGAGACGTCGTCCGACACGCTGCCATCACCGCCGTTCGCTCGAGGCGCATCCCGAGCCACGCGTGAGACTTGCATGGCTCTCGTACAGCACGGATGATACTCAGCATGCTGAGGAATCACCGTACCGGTCTCCGTCACACACTCGTGATCCTCGGGCTGATCGCGCTCTGGATGGCCATCGGCTCGGTCGGCGGCGTCGCCCAGGGCAAGCTCAGCTCGGTCCAGAAGAACGACAACGCCTCGTTCCTGCCGACGAGCGCCGAGTCGACCCTCGCCGACCAGGCGGCGCGGCGCTTCGAGAGCGCGCAGACGGTACCGGCGCTGGTCGTGCTCGAGTCGGCGAGCGGCGCCGCGGTCACGCCCGCGCAGCTGGCGGACGTCCAGGCCTTTGTCGCACGTCTCTCCAGCGTGGACCTCGCGGGTCAGGCCTCGAAGGCGAGCGGCGAGGCCGCCCAGCTGGGGGATCTGATCGCGAGCGCACCGGTTGCGGTGCCGTCGCAGGACGGTCTGGCTGTGCTGGTGCCGATCGCGATCTCGCCGGAACCGACCGGCATCACCATCGCGGACGGCAAGAACCCCACCACCGTCGTCGTGTCTGCCGTGCGAGCGTCGCTGGCCTCGGACCTCGGCGCCGCCCCGACCGGCGGGACGAGCGGTTTGAGGGCCTGGGTGACCGGACCGGCGGCCTACGTCGCTGACCTCGTCGCGGCCTTCGGCGGAATCGACGGCGTTCTGCTGCTGGTCGCACTGGCGGCGGTCTTCCTGATCCTGGTGCTCGTCTATCGCTCGCCCTTCCTTCCGCTCGTGGTCATCCTCACCGCGGTGTTCGCCCTGACCGGAGCCGGCCTGGTGGTGTACGAGCTGGCCAAGGCAGGGACCATCACGCTGAACGGCCAGGCTCAGGGCATCCTGTCGATCCTCGTCGTCGGCGCGTCCGTGGACTACTGCCTGCTCATCGTGGCGCGGTACCGCGAGGAGCTCCGGCACGTCTCTAGCCCGCACGCGGCGATGGTCCGTGCCCTCCGCGCCTCGATCCCCGCGGTCGCGGCCAGCGCCGGCACCGTCACGGCCGGCTTGCTCTGCCTGCTGTTCTCCGACCTTTCCTCCAACCGAGGGCTCGGCCCGGTCGGCGCGATCGGGATCGTGTCGTCCTTCCTCGCCGCCGCCACCCTGCTCCCGGCGCTCATGCTCATCGTCGGCCGACGCTCGCGGGCTCTCTTCTGGCCTCGGGTGCCCCGGTTCAAGCACGACGACCCGACGGACGGCGGACGCGACGCGCTCAAGGCGGACGACGCCGCTCACGACCCGGCCGGCTCGTCGGCACTGTGGAGCCGCGTCGCCCGCTTCGTGACCGGGCACGCACGGCTCGTCTGGATCGGCACGGCCGTCGTCCTCCTCGGCAGTGCCGCGTGGCTACCGACGTTCAACGCCGACGGCGTCAGCTCCGCCGAGCTGTTCCTCACCCCGGTCGACTCGGTCGCCGGCGCCACGGTCCTCGAGGCCCACTTCCCGGGCGGGGGCGTCCAACCTGCGACGATCGTCGCGCCGGAGAGTGGGCTCGACGCCGTCGTCGCGGCTGCGAAAGCCGTACCCGGCGTGGTCAGCGCGACGCCGTTCACTGCGGCCGCGCGCGACGCTTCCGGTGCCCCGACGGCCGGCGGACCGGCGCTCGTCGTCGACGGAAAGGTGAGGATCGACGCAGTCACCGCGGCGGCCTCGGACACCCTCGACGCGGGGCGGACGGTGCGTGACCTGCGAGCCGCGGTGCACGCGGCCGCGCCGGGAACGATGGTCGGTGGCGCCGCCGCCGAGAACGTGGACGTGCAGGCATCCGGTCAGCACGACCTCCGGATCATCATCCCGGCCGTGCTGCTGAGCTGGTGGGCGGGCAACACGATCGGGGCGCGGGCCGCCCGCCGAAAGTGGCTCGACAACACCGTCCTGCCCGTCGGCTACGTGCTGACCGCCACCCCATACATGTGGCTCGCCATCGTGCTCGCGTGGGTGCTCGGCTTCATCTTCAACATCTTCCCGATCTCCGGCGGGTACAGCTA
>JADGOR010000101.1 GCA_017882855.1 Cellulomonas sp.
GAGCCAGCCTCGGTGTAGCGTCCGCCAGGTGACTATCGCCACCGAAGAGTTGACTCATGATGACCTGGAGTTGATCGAGTTCGCGCGAGCGATCATCAACGCAAACACCGACAGTGAGTACGGTGTCCACACCATGGGGGCTGCAGTGCGGGAAGTGGACGGCAAGATGTACGGCGGTGTCAACCTCTTCCATTTCACTGGTGGGCCGTGTGCCGAGCTCGTGGCCCTCGGGCATGCCCGGGCCTCTGGCGCCAGGGAGCTCTCGACGATCGTTGCCGTGGGGAACATGGGTCGGGGTCCGGTCGGTCCCTGTGGGCGGGACCGCCAGGTGCTGTTCGACTACCACCCTCACATCCGAGTCATTCTGCCCACGGCCGACGGCGTCCGCAGCGTGGCGATCCGCGACCTCATGCCCTTGGGGGCCGTGTGGACCGTCGAAGACGGCACTCAGGACTTCGACCCGAAGATCTTCGAAGACGGAACGGCTTCCACGTAGGCCGGCACCGCTCTCAGCCCATCGGTGACCGTGGACGTGGAGGTCGACGGCGAAGCCGTCTGGTCGCCCCGGCAGGCTGGGTGCGACTTGGCACCGCTCATCCCGGGCTGTATTCCGGCATCGATGACTCGTGCCGGGTGCGCGCGGCCATCACGTTCGAGTGGTTCCCGACGATGCACAGTGCGTCTGTAGCCACGGCCTGGGTGGACACGTGCAGTACTGCCGGTGTGAGCTTGCCGGCGAGAGTGAACATGCTCGGCGGCATCAGCAGCAGACCCTGCGCGCTCCGGACGTCCGCCAGCTCTCCCATGGGGAAGGCCGGGACCATCAGGTAGAGAGCGCAGTTGTTGCTCAGCCGGTGCGCGACCGATGCGCGGGCCAAGTTGCCGTCGACACACGCACGCTACGGATCGACGGATCGGTTCATGAGGGCTCGGACGGTCCGCTCAGCACGAGCCCCGCTTCCGACGCTTCGGCCGCGGGAGTCGGGGCCGTCAGCGCTTCGGCGATGAGCAGCGTAATGCGGTTGAGCTGGTTGACCTCGCTGGCTCCGGGGTCGTACTCCACGACGGTGATGTTGGCCTCGGGGTAGCGACGGCGGATCTCGCCGAACATGCCCTTGCCGGTGATGTGGTTGGGCAGGCAGGCGAACGGCTGGGCGCACACCACGTTCGGCACACCGTCGTGAAGAAGATCGAGGATCTCAGCAGTGAGGAGCCAGCCCTCGCCCGCCTGGTTTCCCAAGGAGGCAATGGTCGAGGCCCGCCGCGCCATCGTCGCCAGGTCACCGGGCACCGGGAACCGGCGGCCGGTCCGGGCCAGGGCTCGGCGGACCGGCCGCCGGTACGCCTCCACCACTCGGCGCCACGTCTTCTTGATCCACCGGCTGTACTTGTCGGTGCCGAGATTGGCGTAGTTCCACTCGGTCGAGTACATGCCATTGAGCAAGAAGTCGGTCAGGCCGGGCACGACGGCCTCGCACCCCTGCCCCTCGATGGCGTCGACCAGGTGGTTATTCGCATCCGGGTGTAACTTGACCAGGATCTCGCCGACCACACCGACGCGGGGCCGGCGCGGCTCCGGGCGCAGGGGCAACGCGTCGAACTCGCTGACGAGCGCCCGGATGAGGCGCCGGTAGCCGGCGCGGCGCCCGAAGGCGGCCGAACGACCGCGCTCCAGGTACTCGCGCAGGATGACGTCCCATCGCTCGTAGAGCCTCGTGGCGGCGCCCGGTTCCGCCTCGTAAGGCCTGACTCGTAGCAGACATCCGTGGAGCAGATCGCCGAGGACGACTGCCTGGATGAGGTGATGGACCAGGCTGGGGGTCCAGGAGAAGCCAGGGTTCTTCTCGATGCCACTCGTCGACAGCGCGAGCACCGGCACCTGTGCGTAGCCGGCGTCACGCAGCCCCTTGCGCAGCAGTCCGGCGTAGTTGGTGGCGCGGCACATACCGCCCGTCTGGGTGATGAGCACAGAGGTGCCGGCGGGGTCGTACCGCCCCGAGGCGAGCGCCTCGACCAGCTGACCGACGACCATCACCGCCGGGTAGCACGCATCGTTGTTGACGAACGTGAGCCCGGTGTCCACGTCTCGCGCGCTGACCTTCTCGAGGACCTCCACGCGGTAGCCGGATCGGCGCAGGGCAGGCTCGAGCAGCCGGAAGTGAACCGGCGACATCTGGGCGGCCAGGATCGTGTGCTCGCGGCGCATCGCCCGCGTGAACGGCACGCGGCTCGTGCCCTTCACTGGGCGCTCGTCGTCCGCCGCCGCTTGGCAGCGCGCGCGGGCGGCTCGTTCGCGCGTCGCGGCGGCAAGAGAGCGCAGCCGGATGCGGGCCGCGCCGAGACCCGATGCCTCGTCGATCTTCAGCGCGGTGTACACGTCGTCATGGGCGCGGAGGATCTCGGCGACCTGGTCGGAGGCGATCGCGTCCAGTCCGCAGCCGAACGAGGTGAGTTGGACGAGTTGCAGTTCCGGGTGTCGAGCCACGACGTCGGCCGCCGCGTAGGTGCGCGAGTGGTACGCCCATTGGTCGCGCACCCGGAGGGGTCGGTCGAGCTCGCCGCCCTCGGGCAGGCCGAGAACGCTGGCTTCGGTGAGGACCGCAGTCCCGAGCCCCGTGATGAGCTCCGGGATGCCGTGGTTGACCTCGGGGTCGACGTGGTACGGGCGCCCAGCCAGCACGATCCCGCGTGTGCCCGTCGCGCGCAGGTGCTCGATTGCACGAGCGCCCTCGGCGCGGATGTCCGCCTTGACCTTGGCGTCCTCTGCGAAACCCAGTTCGAGTGCGGCCGCCGCCTCCGCCTCGGTGACTCCGTCGTCGGCGAACACCTCGGCAAGGCGCCGGGCAAGGGACGGGCGGTTCGCCAGGTTGAGGAACGGGTTGAGGAACCGCACGCCCGCCTCGCTCAGCTGCGAGACGTTGTTGGCGATGACCTGCGGGTACCCGGCGACGACCGGGCAGCTGTAGTGGTTGTCCGCTCCCACGACGAGCTCCTGCTCATAGCTCACCGACGGAAGGAAGATGGTTCCCACGCCGCGCTTGACCAGGTCGATCACGTGCCCGTGGACGAGCTTCGCCGGGTAGCAGACGTTCTCCGACGCGATGGACTCCATTCCCGCTTCGAACGTCTGGTGGCTCGAGTGGCCCGAGACGATCACGCGGAAGCCGAGCGCAGTGAGGGTCGTGAACCACAGGGGATAGTTCTCGTACATGTTGAGGGCACGGGGGATACCGATGTCCCCGCGCGTCGAGCGGGCCTCGGTGAGCCGGCGGTAGCCGAACAGTCGCTTGTAGGTGTAGTCGACGAGGTTGGGCAGGTCGCTCTTGGGTCGCGTCGAGTCCCCGCCTCGCTCGCAGCGGTTGCCGGACACGTGCCGCTCGCCGTCGTTGAAGGAGGAGACCGTGCAGCTGCAGTGGTTCTGGCAGAGCTGGCACGTGGTCTGAGCGGTCTCCACCCGCAGACCGCTCAGCTGGGCGACCGACAGGACGGCGCTGGGACGCCCGAGGACGTAGTTCGACCGCGCAATCAGGGCAGCACCGAACGCGCCCATGAGTGCAGCGATGTCCGGTCGCACCACCTGGACACCCGTGAGCAGCTCGAACGCCCGCAACACCGCGTCGTTGCAGAAGGTGCCGCCCTGCACGACGATCTTCTCTCCGAGCTGCGAGGCGTCCTTGAGCCTAATCACCTTGAACAGGGCGTTGCGGACGACGGCGTAGGCGAGCCCAGCGGAGATGTCGCCCACGCTCGCACCCTGCTTCTGCGCCTGCTTGACCGACGAGTTCATGAAGACCGTGCAGCGTGAGCCCAGGTCGACGGGTGCGAACGACGCGAGAGCGGCGGCGGTGAACCGCTCGAGGTCCAGACCCATCGTCTCGGCGAACGTCTGCAGGAACGAGCCGCAGCCCGACGAGCAGGCCTCGTTAACAGTGATCGAGTCGATGACGTCGTCGCGCACCCTGAGGTACTTCATGTCCTGCCCGCCGATGTCGATCACAGACGTGACCCCTGGGGCGACGTGCTCGGCCGCGCGGTAGTGGGCGATCGTCTCGACCTCTCCGTCGTCGACGTGAAGTGCGGCTTTGACCAGACCCTCGCCGTATCCCGTGGCGCAGGCGCGGGCCAGCACTGCCGTGCGGGGCAGTGCCCGGCGGGCCCGGCGGACGATCTCCGCCGCTGCTCCGACCGGGTCGCCACCGTTGGCCTCGTAGTGGGACCAGACGATGCGCTGCTCGTCGTCGATGAGCACCGCCTTGATCGTCGTCGAGCCGGCGTCGATGCCGAGGAAGCACGCCCCGCTCGCCCGGGCTGTCTCCACGCGCGGGACTCTCGTCCTCGCGTGCCGTGTGTCGAACTCCGCCCTCGCCTCGTCGTCTGCGAAGAGGGGTGGCAGGCGCGGACCGGAGTCAGTGTCAGGACAACGATCACGCGCGCGCGCCGCGAGTTCGGCGAGGTCAACCGCGTCACCGGTGGCCAGCAGCGCGGCGCCGTGCGCAACGGTGAGCTGCGCGTCGGGAGGGACGACGAACGAGCTCACTCGGTCTCCCAGCGACCGCGCGAACGCTGCCCGGAGCTGAGGTAGGAAGTGAAGCGGACCGCCAAGAAGAACCACGGTTCCGCGGATCGGCCGTCCGCATGCCAGCCCGGCGATCGTCTGCGTCGCCACCGCCTGGAAGATCGAGGCGGCCAGGTCCTCGCGGCGAGCGCCCTCGTTGATCAGAGGTTGGAGGTCGCTCTTGGCGAACACCCCGCACCTCGACGCGATGCCGTAGAGGTGGTGGTGCCCTGCCGCCAGGGCGTCCAGGCCGACGGCGTCGGTCCGCAGCAGGGTCGCCATCTGGTCGATGAATGCGCCCGTCCCGCCCGCGCACGTACCGTTCATGCGTTGTTCGGGTGTCGGCTTCAGGTACGTGATCTTCGCGTCTTCGCCGCCCAGCTCGATGACGACGTCCGCCTCCGGCGCCAGATGTCGGACGGCAGCCGTGCCCGCGATCACCTCCTGGACGAATCGCAGCCCCAGGTGCTCGGCCAGGCCGAGCCCCGCCGACCCGGTCACGGCCGAGACCGCAGCGGCTTCGGGGAAGTCCTCCGACAGCTCGGCCAGCAGGCGGGCAACCTCAGCGTGCACGTCGGTGTGGTGACGGCGATAGACGGTCCGGACCGTCTCAGTCCCGTCGAGGAGCACGAGCTTTACAGTCGTCGATCCGATGTCCAGGCCCAGGTGGAGACCAGCCATCGGATTCCCTCGCTGTTCCTGGCTAGACAATAACGCGACGCTCACCGTAGCGTAATCAGTGCCGTGGTCATCCCGGACATTGGTCCGGAAGCGGGGGGGTCGCCCCGGGGGACGACGCCCGTCGAGGAGAGGTACCCCATGGCCAGTCCGCACATCGCACAGACGCGGAAGGAGCGCCACAGACGAGAAGGTGTTCCGGGCCACCGTCGACCTGCTGCGCATGGCGGGGACGGGCGCGGTCACGGTGGAGGCTGTCTCCGCCCGTTCCGGCGTCGCCAAGACGACGATCAACCGTCGATCCCGTCGGTCGCTCGTGCAGATGTGCTGGCGGACAAGCGGGCTACCGTCGCCGGAACTCAGGCAAAGGCCCATCGAGGCCTGCGGAGCGACGTACACCGGGCCTGGCGTCACCGCGGATGGCAATGTTGTGACCGCCAACGAGTCCATGAGTTCGCGGCTGTTCGGGCAGAAGATCAACGAGGTGCTCGCCGGCCAGCACCCTGCTGCGACTCGAGGCAGGTAGCCATCACCTTGGCTCCACCCCGAAACCGCGCTATCGCTGGCGAGATGGCAACGCCGTTGATCTTGTCCTGCGGGTCGCCCGCACTCTTCACATGCGCGAGTCGAACCGGCTGATCAACGACCTGGCTTAGGCATTCTGCGGCGGTTCTTACACCGTCCCGGGGAGCCCGCCAGCGTTCCCGCAAGCCGATCGGTGACCGGTCAATGATGGTCATGGACAGCGCTCCCCTCCGGGCCGTCGACAACGGCGTAACAGAAGGTCCGTCGTGTCGGGCCCGAGAAGCGTCAGGTGCCCAGCCACGCTCGGTTGCCGTACTTGTCGAGATGCACCACCTGCTCGACCGGTTTGCGGGTCGTGGGCCCGTAGCGGCCCCGCGGCCAGCCCAACGGCACTACGCAGCATGGCGTGACCGACAGCGGCAGGCCGAGGATCATTCGGGCCGAGGTCACGCTCCACAACGGCAAGGTGATCAGCGACGCGCCCAACCCCATAGCCCGCGCCGCCAGCAATAGGTTCTGCACGCTCGGGTAGA
>JADGOR010000102.1 GCA_017882855.1 Cellulomonas sp.
CCAACCGATCGCGATGCTGCCGACCCCGACGACGAGCCAACCGGCGATCGTCACCACGACCAGCGCGAGGGTGAGTGCGGCGCGTCGGCGGGCGCTCGCGGACCGGCGGCCGACTGCCGCGGCTCGGTGCGCGCGCGCGTCGGCGTCGCGGCGGACGGCACGGACCTCCGCGCGATCCTGCAAGTTCTGCGGCCTGTTCATCACGCCGACCCCTCCTCCGAGCATTCGGACCTGGGTCCCGCGCGTCGGTGTGAGCAACGCGCTGCACCACGGTTCCCCGGCCGCTCGCTCTCGCAAGGTGGCCGCCGCATCCTTTCGCGGGCCGACGGCCGCGGTGGCGAGCACGCGCAGGTCGCCGGAGAAACGGTCATCGGTGCGGGACTCGAGCAGCTGTTGCCGGTGCCTCAATCTCTGGGGCACCAGGTACGCCAACCACAGTCCGACGATGACGAGCGCTGCCGGACCAGACGGGTGCACACCACGACGGTAGGCGAGCCGGTCTCGCGGGAGCCGCACCGAGCCCGGCGTGTCGGAGCGCTGGGTCGGACGTCCTCAGCCGGGACGTCGCGCGAGCCGGGCCAGAAGCCCCTCCGGCACGTCCTCGCGGGTGAGGGCGAAGGTCCGGTGGTCGCGCCAGTCGTCGTCGATGTGCAAGAAGCGAAGCCGCACCCCCTCGTCCCGGAACCCGAGCTTCTCCACCACTCGCAGGCTCGCCTCGTTCTCCGGCCGGATGTTGATCTCGATCCGGTGCAGGCCCCGGGAGTGCATGCAGTAGTCGGCGGCAAGGCCGACCGCCGTCGGGACGATGCCGCGCCCCGCGACATGCTCGCTGACCCAGTAGCCGATGCTCCCCGACCACAGGGATCCGCGGGAGAGTCCCGACACGGTCAGCTGACCGACGAGCTCACCGCGGTACTCGATGCCGAACGGGAGATCGGTCCCGCGTCGCGCCTGGCGGCGAAGGATCCGCAAGAAGCCCCGGAACGAGGGCGTCGCGCTTCGGACCCCGATCGGGGACGTCGCCTCCCAACGCGCCAGCCACTCGCGGTTGGTCACCCGCAACCGGAACCACGCGGCCTCGTCACTGCGGCGGAGCGGCCGCAACCGGACCTCCCCGGCGGCCAGGACGACCGGCCAGCCAGCAGCCATCTGTCAGCCCTCCAGGACGAGGCAGCGCAGCTCGTCTCCCGCGACCACGCGAGTGCACGCCTCCGGCACGACCGCGAAGGCGTTGGCCAGCGCGAGGGCGCTGAGCGACACGGTGCCGGGCTCGCCGGTCGGGGTCATCTCGTAACCCTGGTCCGGGAAGCCGAGAGCCTCGACCGGGACGAACTCGCGTATCCCGGCCGGCGAGGTCCAGCCTCGCTTGGCTCGAGCGAGGACGGACGAGCGGTAGAGCTCCGCGTATCCGGCCATCGACCTGAGCGCTGGCCGGACGAAGACCTCGAACGACACCTGGGCGGCCACGGGGTGGCCGGGGAGGGCGAAGATGGGCACCCCGTCGCCGATGGTGCCGAAGCCCTGCCGGGACCCCGGCGACATCGCGATCCGGTCGAACCGGACGTTGCCCAGCTGACCGAGCACGTCGGCTGCCGTGTCGCCCTCGGCCTCGCTCAGACCGCCGACGGTCAGCAGCAGGTCCGCTCGCACCAGCTGGTCCTCGAGGCTCTCCCGGAGCGCGCTGCGAGAGTCGGAGACCTGGCCGACGCGGAACGCGGCCGCACCGGCATCGTGCACGGCGCTCGTCAGCGCGTGCCCGTTGGCGTCGAACACCGTGCCTGGCACTCCGGCCGAGCCGGGCTCGACGAGCTCGTTGCCGATGCACAGGATCACGACGCGCGGCGTCGGATGGACCCGGAGGCGGAGGCGCCCGATCGCGGCGGCCAGCGCGAGCTGACGCGGGCCCAGGCGAGTGCCGGCGGCGACCAGCACGGCCCCCGGCACCGCGTCGACGCCGGCCCGGCGAACATGGCCGCCCGGGACGACCCGCTCCCGGATCGAGACGCGCGCCGCCCCGCGGTCGGTCTCCTCGAGGGGGACGACGACGTCGGCCCCGATCGGCAGCGGCGCGCCGGACGACACCCGAACGGCCGTCCGCCCGACCAGTCGTATCGGCTCGGCGTCCGACGCGGATGCGTCGTGCAGGACCGGCAAGAGGACCGGTCCCGGCACCCCGGGGGTGTACGTGTCCTCGGCCCGCAAGGCATAGCCGTCGCACTCGGCCAGCGGGTGCGCGGGCAGCTCGGCGGTGGTCATCAGGTCCTCGGCGAGGATGCAGCCCGCCGAATCGGCCAGCGAGGCGTCGATCGGGGTCACCGGGCCGACCGCCTTCAGCACCGCTGTCAGGTGCTCCTCGACGGACCTCATGCGGGTCGCGCTCCGGCCGCGCGAGGTGCGTGACTAAGCATCGAGAGCCGCCGCGAACGGGACCAGCCAGGCCCGGAAACCCGGACCGAGGTCGTCCCGGTCCGCCGCGATCTGGACCACGGCCTTGAGGTAGTCGAGCCGGTCGCCGGTGTCGTAGCGGCGCCCGCGGAAGACGACGCCGTAGACCCCGCCGCCGGCCTCGGCCGGCATCCGCGCGAGGGTCTCGAGCGCATCGGTCAGCTGGATCTCGCCACCGCGGCCCGGGGCAGTGTGCTCGAGGACGTCGAACACCGTCGGGCTGAGGACATAGCGCCCGATCACGGCAAGGTTGCTCGGCGCGTCCGCAATAGTCGGCTTCTCGACCAGGCCGCGCACCCGGACGACGTCGCCCGGTGCGGCCTCGACGCCCGCGAACGCGGTGTGGTCGAACGCCTCGACCGAGGCGCAGCCATACAGATGGATCTGCTCCGGCTCGACCTCGAGCAGCGCCACCACCGAACCACCGGTGTGCTCCTGGAGTGCGAGCATGGTGGGAAGGAGCGGGTCGCGCTCGTCGATCAGGTCGTCGCCGAGCAGCACCGCGAAGGGCTCGGCACCTACGTGGTGCCTCGCGCGCAGCACCGCGTGCCCGAGGCCGAGCGGCTGTCCCTGCCGCACGAAGTGCACGTCGGCAAGATGGGTCGGCTGATGAACCTGGGCGAGACGCGAGGTGTCGCCCTTGGCGTCCAGGCTCGCCTCGAGCTCGGGGTTGTAGTCGAAGTGGTCCTCGAGCGTGCGCTTGCCACGACCGGTGATCATCAGCACATCCTCGAGACCGGCGGCGACGGCCTCCTCGACGACGTACTGGATTGCCGGCTTGTCCACCACCGGGAGCATCTCCTTGGGGATCGACTTCGTCGCGGGCAGGAACCGGGTGCCCAGACCCGCCGCGGGGATGACCGCCTTGTGGATCGTCATGCGGGCAGGTTATCGGGCCCAGGTAACCGATGCGTGGCAGGAGTGGGCCTTCGGGCGCGGGTTTGCCAGACTGGGGGCATGGTCGACGATGTTGGACGCGCAATGCTCACGGGCGATGAGGCCGTTGACGCAAAGGAACGGCTGCGCACGACGCTCCGGGCTGCGCGCCAGCAGCGGTCGGAACACCGGCGCGGCCAGGCGGCCGTTGCCCTCGCCGAGGTGGTGTGCGGGATCGACGAGGTGGCGAACTCACGGTGTGTCGCGCTGTACGCCTCCGGGCCGACCGAGCCGGGCACCGGCCCGCTGCTGGAGCGGTTGCATGCTCAAGGGGTTCGGGTTCTGCTGCCGGTGCTCGGGACCGGTCTGCGCCGCGGCTGGGCCGAGTTCACGGGACTCGCGGACCTCAAGACCCGCGCGCCAGGGCGCCCGCCCGAGCCCTCGGGGCCCGACCTCGGGCCGGAAGCGCTGGCCGACGCCGGAGTCGTCATCATCCCGGCGCTGGCGGTCGACACGGCCGGCGCGCGGCTCGGTCAGGGCGGTGGTTGGTACGACCGCGCGCTGGTCGCCGCGCTGCCGGACGCCCTCGTGCTCGCCCTGCTCTACGACGGCGAGCTCGTGAGTGCCGAGAAGTCGGCGCTGCCCTGCGAGCCGCACGACCTGCCGGTCGACGGCGTCGCGTCACCCTCCGGTTGGCGACGCTTGTCGCCGAGCGGAGCGTGACGGGCTAGCATTAGCACTCGGAATATGGGAGTGCCAGGTTCTCGTTGAGCCTGTCAGGAGGAAGCATGCCAACCTACGCCTACGCCTGTACCGAGTGCGGCCATCGGTTCGACCAGCAGCAGTCCTTCACGGACGCTGCCCTCACCACCTGCCCGGTGTGCGAGGGTCGACTCCGCAAGCTCTTCTCGAGCGTCGGCGTGGTGTTCAAGGGCTCCGGCTTCTACCGCACGGACTCGCGGCGCGGCTCGTCCCGGACGTCCGCCTCGCTGCCGAGCAGGTCCGGTTCGGCCGCCGGTGGGGCTGACCCGAGCGGCCCCACGAGCGCTCCTTCGCACGCGGCGGAGCCGACCAGCGCGGTGACAGCCGGCTCCGGGTCGGCCAGCCGGGCGACCGACACCGCCGAGACCCGCTAGCTCCACCCACAGGCGCCAGCTGCGGGCCCGATGCCACCGCGCCGGCCTGCCGGCGCACGGCCGTGGCCGCCACCGCGATGAACTGCCCCGGTGCGCACCCCCTTTCACCACGGTCTTCGAGGCAGGCGGAGCGATCTCCCCGTCATCCGCGCGACCTCGACGCGCTGGCGCCGCCGTTGGCGCGTACTGCTCTGGCGGTCCCGGTTCGTCATCGCGGCAACGTCTCTCGCGACCGCCGCCGCTCTCACCCCCGCAGCACTCCGGCCACCGACGCCGACCACCAGGCCCGTGGTCGTGGCAGCACGGCAGCTCCCGGCCGGCACCACGCTCGCAGCCGACGACGTCCGCACCGTTCCGATGATTGCCGAGCTAGCACCCAGTGGCGCGCCCAGCGCCGAGGACCAGGTGCTCGGACGGCGGACCGCCGTCGAGGTGCCGGCCGGGACCCCGCTCGTACCCGGCGTCGTGCACGGTGACGGCATCCGGCCGTCCGTCCCGCCCGGGCTCGCGCTCGCCGCGGTCCGGCTCGCAGACCCGGGCATCGCCCGACTCCTCCAGCCCGGCGACCGGGTCAACGTCCTCGTGGCGACCACTGATCCCAGCGGCGCGCCGAGCGGCGCGCAGACCCTCGTCGAGCGTGCCCTGGTCGTGCTGATCGACGACGGCGGCGAAGGTCCGGCCGGCGGGCTCCTCGGGACCTCGACCGGGAACGATGTCGCGCCCCTGCTCCTGCTGGCGGTCAGCGCCGACGAGGCGACGAGACTTGCGGCCGGCGGCCTGGGCGCGAACATCACGGCCGTCGTCGTGGAATGATCGCGCTGCCAATCGCGCTCTCAGCCGCGCGCCGCGCACATCTCGAAGGACTGGCACATGAGTAACTTCCTCAGTGGCTTCAAGAAGTTCATCGCACAGGGCAGCGCGATCGACCTGGCCGTCGGTGTCATCATCGGCGCCGCGTTCACTGCGATCGTCAGGGCACTGCTCGACGGCATCATCACGCCGCTGATCGCAGCGCTCTTCGGCAAGCCGAGCCTGGACGGGGTCTTGAACTTCGAGATCAACAACGCCCATTTCTCGATCGGCGTGGTCCTGACCGCGGTCCTGCTGTTCCTGCTGACCGCGCTCGCGATCTACCTGTTCATCGTGCTCCCGATCAACAAGATGAAGGCTCGTCAGGCGGTCGCGCCGGAGGAGGTCCCGATCCCGGAGGACATCGCGCTCCTGACCGAGATCCGCGACCTGCTGCAGGCTAAGAACTCGCAGGCCTGATCCAACACCTCCGCCAGGGCACGTCGTCACCAGTGCGGCGGGACGTCCCGGCGCAGGCGTTCGTCATTGGAGTCGGGCCCGTCGTTCCAGCCGACGTCGGAGTCGTCCGGGCTGCGCTCGGGGATGAGGGGCGTGTCGTCCTTCGGCCCGAGCGGTGGTCTGCCGGGCGTCGGCGTGGGGCGATCGGCCTTCACCGGACGCCGCTCGCCGTGCGGCGGGCGATCCCCGTGCGGCGGGCGATCAGACGGCGTGGCCATGGACACCAGGGTGTCACGCAAGCGCGCGATGCACCGCCGCGGCGACCATCCCGTCGATGCGGACCCCCCGCCGGGTCAGACCCAGCTCGCTCCGCAGCCTCTCGCTGAGCGCGACTCTGTCGCGGTCCACCCCGGATGCGAGCAGCCAGCTGACGAGCGCATCGAGCTGGTCGTCGGTGTAGGCACCGATCGGAAGGCCGGGCTCGACCATCGGCCGCTCCCCTCCCGGTGCGACCGCATTGGTCGCACCAGTCGTCGGCGCGGGGCCGGGCTCGGCGGGCGAGACAGTCTCGAACGTCGGCAC
>JADGOR010000013.1 GCA_017882855.1 Cellulomonas sp.
GTGGTGTTACGAAAGAAAGACAACGGGGTGACTGCCGGGGGGATGCCGAGGATCGTCACGGTGAGGGTGAGTGTCTGGATGACGAGCACGCCGACGAGCGTCCCTGACAGTGAGAACTTGCCGCCCGCCAGCGACGTCCCGCCAATCACGACGGCGAGGATGGCGTCGAGCTCGATGAACAGACCGGCATTGTTCGCATCGGCGGCCATGATGTTCGAGCTGATCATGAGCCCTGCGACACCGGCGAAGACCCCTGCCGCCGCATAGACGATCCAGATGATGCTGCGCGACTGGACCCCCGCGAGCCTGCTCGCCTGCGGGTTGATCCCCACCGACTCGATGAGCATGCCCAGCGCGGTGCGCCGCGTGAGGGCCGCGATGATCGCGAACACGCTCCCCGCGATGAGGACCGCGACGGGGACTCCGAGCCAGAACCCCGAGCCGATCGTCTTGAACGGCGTCGAGTGGATCATGGTGATCTGCCCGCTCGTGATGAGCATCGCGATGCCGCGACCCGCGGTCATCAGCACCAGGGTCGCGATGATGGGCTGTATCCCCAGCACCGAGACGAGGAACCCGTTCCAGACCCCGAGGACCAGCGAGAGTGCGAGTGCGATGCCGCACGCGACAAGCACCGTGCCGATGCTGTTGGGGTTCGGCGCCGAGGCAAGGAAGCTGCACGCGAGAGCTCCGGAGATCGCCACCACCGCCCCGACCGACAGGTCGATGCCTCGGGTCGCGATGACGAGCGTCATCCCGAGGGCGACGAGGAGCAGCGGCGAGCTGTTGCGCAGGATGTCGATGAGCGCGCCGAACAGGTGCCCATCCTGGACCCGGATGTTCAAGAACCGGGTCGTCTTGATCGTGTTGGCCGCGACCAGGGCCACGAGGGCCATCACGGGCCAGAAGATCTTGCTCCGGACGAACGTGTTCCACGCGGTCATGAGTCCCGACCCCCGCTCGCGATGAGCTCGACGATGTCGTCGATGCCGACGTCGTCGTCGTTCACGATCTCGGCGATCTTCCGATGGTCCCGCATCACGGCGACCCGATGGCTCACCCGCAGGACCTCCTCGAGCTCCGAGGAGATGAACACGACGGACATGCCCTTCTGCGCGAGCTCGGCGACGAGTCGTTGGATCTCGGCCTTGGTTCCGACGTCGATGCCACGCGTCGGCTCGTCCAGGATGAGCAGCTTCGGCGCGGTCGCGAGCCAGCGCGCCAGCAGCACCTTCTGCTGGTTGCCGCCCGACAGGTTGCGGGCGGGCATGTCCGGGTTCGCCGGGCGGATGTCGAGGGCTGCGACGTACTGCCCGACGATCTCATCGGCGCGCTTGGCCGGGATGCGTCGGGTCCATCCTCGCTCGGCCTGCAGGCCGAGCATGATGTTCTCGCGAACCGTGAGGTCGCCCACGACGCCTTCGGACTTGCGGTCCTCCGAGGAGTACGCGATCTTGCGGGCGAGCGCTGCGCGCGGCGTGCGTAGGTGCACGAGCATGTCGCCCATGCGGACCTGGCCGACGTCCGCCCGGTCCGCGCCCGACAAGAGTCGGGCGAGCTCGGTGCGACCCGAGCCGAGGAGCCCGGCGATGCCCACGACCTCACCCACGTACAGGTCCAGGTCGAACGCCTCAACGGCGCCGCGCCGCCCGAGGCCGATCGCCTGCAGGTACGGCAGCGTGCTGTCGAGCGCCGCGACCGAACGCTTCGGTGCCTCCTCGAGCTCTTCGAGGACGGCGAGGGACTTCCCGATCATCTTGGAGACCAGTGCGAGCCGCGGCAGCTCGCTCGTGGCGTACTCGCCGAGCAGCTGGCCGTTCCGCAGGACGGTGATCCGATCCGACACCTCGTACACCTGCTCGAGGAAGTGGGAGACGAACAAGATCGCGACCCCGTCATCGCGCAACCCGCGCATGACCGTGAACAGCTGCTGGACCTCGCCCGCGTCGAGGCTGGAGGTGGGCTCGTCGAGGATGAGGACCCTCGCGTCGACCGCCATGGCCCGGCAGATCGCCACGAGCTGTTGGATGGCCAGCGAATGGGCCGACAGCGACGACCGCGGATCGATGTCGAGGTTGAGGGCGCCCAGGTGCGTCGCTGCCGCACTGCGGGTCGCCCGCCAGTCGATCGCGCCACCCCGGCGCGGCTCGCGGCCGAGCATGATGTTCTCCGCGACGGTGAGATTGCCGCAGAGGTTGACCTCCTGGTAGACGGTGCTGATCCCTGCGGCCTGGGCGGCCGCAGGACCCGCAAACATCCGCTCGACACCGTCGATGACGATCCGGCCCGAGTCGATCGCGTAGACGCCCGTCAGGGCCTTGATCAGGGTGGACTTGCCCGCGCCGTTCTCGCCCATCAGGGCGTGGATCTCGCCCGCGCGGAGCGTGAAGTCAACCCCCTGGAGCGCCTTCACGCCAGGGAACTCGATGGAGATACCGCGCATCTCGACAATGGTGAGTGGAGCAGTCATCTCAAACCTTCCGGGTTCGCGGGAGTTCGGCAGTGCGACGGGGTGGTGAACCACCCCGTCGCACTGCCGTCACAGGTTCAGTACTGACGCGTCGGCAGAGCTGCCTTGGCCTGGTCCTGCGTGAAGGTCGTCTCCTTGGTCAAGATGCGCTTCTCGGGCGCCTGGCCCGCCATGATCTGCTTGATGACGTCGGCCAGCTGCTGACCGAGCAACGGGTTGCACTCGACGATGAAGTTGATCTTGCCATCGACAAGGGCCTGCATGCCATCATGCGTGGCGTCGGCCGTGACCATCTGGATGTCCTTGCCCGGGACCTTGCCCGCGGCCTCGATGGCCTCGATGGCGCCGAGACCCATGTCGTCATTGTGCGCCCAGACCAGGTCGATCTTCGGGTTGGCCGCCAGGAAACCCTCCATCACCGTCTTGCCCTCGGCCCGCGTGAAGTTGCCGGTCTGCGAGGCGATGATCTTGAGGTTCGGGTGACCCTCGATGGCCTTCTTGAATCCGGCCATGCGATCGTTCGCAGGGGCCGAACCCGTGGTGCCCTGGAGCTCGACGATGTTCGTCGGCTTGTCACCGAACTGCTTGACGGCCCACTCGCCGGCCTTCTGGCCCTCGAGGACGAAGTCAGAGCCGAGGAATGACTCGTACAGCGAGGTGTCCTTGGAGTCGACCGCTCGATCGGTGAGCACGACGGGAATCTTGGCCGCCTTGGCCTCCTGGAGCACCGCATCCCAGCCCGACTCCACGACGGGCGAGAATGCGATGACGTCGACACCCTGCGCGATGTAGGACCGGATCGCGGCGATCTGGTTCTCCTGCTTCTGCTGCGCGTCCGAGAACTTCAGGTCGAACCCGTTGGCCGTGGTCAGCGTGGCCTGGATGTCCTTGGTGTTGGCTGCCCGCCAGCCGCTCTCCGAGCCGACCTGGGAGAAGCCCACCTTGATGATCTTGGCCGCGGCCCCCGACGTGCTGGTAGTCGCCGTTCCGCCGCTGGTGCTGCATGCGGCGAGCGCGAGCAGTGCGGTCGCAGCCAGCGCCCCCACGATGCTGACGCGCTTCTTGGTGTGGTTCGACATGATCTCCTCCTTGAGATTCACGACCGGCAACGCTGCCGAGGTCGACCCCCGGGTGAGCCGGGGCCCCGTGCACGGGGCCGCCTGCCGTCGCTTCACGTTAGCGCTAACATCCGCGCTCGGGCCAAACCCACAGGTTGCGCTTGGGTAACGCTTTGCGCCGTGAGCGATGGGCCCGGTCGCCGCCGGACCTGGGGTCTGGGCACCCGACGGAGCGGGCGGTGTCGGTGAGCCCGCGGCCCCCGGCGCTGCCCGCCCGAGCGTCACACGATCAGCGCGCGGATACGGCCCGGCGCTTGTTGTAGACATCGAATGCGACGGCCATCAGCAGCACAAGGCCCTTGACCATCTGCTGCACCGACAGGTCGATACCGAGCAGCTGCATGCCGTTGCTCATGACACCCATGATCAGACCGCCGACCACGGCCCCGACCACCGTTCCCACACCGCCGGTGACCGCAGCGCCGCCGATGAAGCACGCCGCGATCGCGTCGAGCTCGAACATGTTCCCGGCCGCCGGCTGGGCCCCGTTGGACCGTGAGGAGTACACCTGGATCCACCGGTTGATTCTCTGGTGGCGTCTGACGGGGCTTCTTGCGTGTGATTCTGGGTTCGGGCGTGGGTGGACTGGCGGTCTGGCCGGGTCTTCCACTTGGGTCCTTGGTCGCGCCGCGGGGGCCGGGTGGTCAACTGGCCCACCCGGCGTGGGGTCACCGCAAGGTCTGGGCGATGGTCCGCTACGACGGGCACCGCGTCTCGCAGGCCACCGTGCTGCGGCTGCTGCGCGACGAGGGGCTGACCCTGGAGGCCAACTACCAGCGCGAACGCCGCGAGCTGGCCGCCAGTCGCAAGGCCGCGTTCGCGACGGCGCCGACCGGCCCGACACCTGCGTCTGGCAACTGGACAACTCCCGAGTTCGAGACCACCTCCGGTGGGACCTGGCGGATCGCCGGCTGCCGGGACTACTGGAGCAAGTACGAGCACCGGTTCCACATCTCCCCGACCGCGAACATGCACGACGCGATCGCCGCGGTCGAGCTCGCCCTGGCCGAGGCCGCCGAAATGTTCGGCGGGCCGCTGCGCGACCTCGCCGAGGTCGACGACGAGGGCAACGTCGTGCCGGTGGTCACGATCGTGACCGACAACGGCGGGCCGTTCCGGTCCTTCCGGTTCGAGGCGTTCATCGCCACCCACCCCGAGCTGCACCACGTCCGCACCCGGGTCAAGACCCCGGGGCAGAACGGGTCACGCGAACGCGGCTTCGGGTCACTGAAGTACGAGCGGCTGTTCCTCGAGGAGATCCCCGACGCGATCGACCTGGCCGCCCACGCCGAGGCCTACCGGATCGAGTACAACACCGTCCGACCCCACGAGAACCTGTCCTGGAACCGCCCCATCGAGGTCCACCTCGGCTACGCCGACCCAGCGATCCCCAACTATCCCGAACCCCAGAACCTGCCATCTCCTTGACGCGGGACACCGCCACCCGCGCCATCCTCGACCGGCTCGAAGAAGGTCACCAAGCGATTGGCGCGAGTCAGGACTCATCCTCCCTGGGATTGAGAGCCTCCATCGGACCGAGCACGCGACAGGGAGGTCTACTCCTCGACGCTGACGACCTCGAGGCCCGCGCGCCGGAAGAGCGCGACCTGAGGGTCGTTCGCCCCTGCCCCGGTGATGAGCGTGTCCACCTCAGCGAGCGGCGCGACGTGGCCGAGGTGGACCTGGCCGAGCTTCGAGGAGGCCGCGACGACGATCGCGCGCGTCGCCGAGGCGATCATCCGCGTCTTGATCTCAGCCTCGGGGAGGTTGACGTTCGTCACGCCGCGCTCGACGTCGATCCCGTTGCAGCCGACGAACGCGAGGTCGGCATGGATGCGCTCGAGCAGGATCGAGGCCATCGGGTCCACGAGCGAGTGCTGCAGACGCCGCAGCGTGCCACCGGTGACGAGAACGGTCAAGCGCGGGATCGCGATCTCGAGCTCGAGGGCGATGTTGAGGCCGTTCGTCACGATGACGACCTGGTCGAGGTCGGTGCGCGCCGCAAGGGCCCGCGCGATCGCCGTCGTCGTGGTGCCGACGTCTAGGATGACGCTCGCGCCGGAGGTCACGAGGCTTGCGGCACGCTCGCCGATCCGCTGCTTCTCCATCGCCGAGGAGGCCAGGGACTCCTCGAAGGAGGGCTCGGGTTGCACCTGGCGGGTGCGGCTGACCGCGCCGCCGCGGACGCGCCGGATCGTCTGTGCCTCGTCGAGCGAGTCGAGGTCCGCGCGCACGGTCACGTCGGAGACGCCGAATGCCTCGGAGAGCTCGGCGACACGTACGAAGTCGCGACCGGTGATCATCGCGAGCATCCGCTGGCGGCGGACCGCGGCGGTCACCGATTCGCTCTCGTGCTTCAGCACTGGCTGTTCCTCACTCGGTGCTCCCTGCGCGACACCGTCCAGCGCGGATCCGGCGCCGCTCAGGGGCCGGGACGGCTGCGGCACGGAGGCGTCCCGGCGCGACCCGGACCCCCCGAAGATCATTTCGCGGATTCCGCCCGGCGCTTGTTGTAGATATCGAACGCGACGGCCGTCAGGAGCACCAAGGCCTTGAGCACATACTGCACCGACTGGTCGATACCGAGCAGCTGCATGCCGTTGCTCATGACACCCATGATCAGACCGCCGACCACGGCCCCGACCACCGTTCCGACACCGCCGGTGATCGCAGCGCCGCCGATGAAGCAAGCCGCGATCGCGTCGAGCTCGAACATGTTCCCGGCCCCCGGCTGGGCCCCGTTGGACCGTGCGGAGTACACGACGCCGGCAAGCCCCGCCAGGAAGCCCATGTTCACGAAGATGAGGAAGTTGACCCGACGGACCTTCACACCCGAGAGCTGAGCAGCGTTGAGGTTGCCTCCGATCGCGTACCCGTGCCGACCGAAGACGGAGCGCTGGGTCACGATCGAGTAGACGATGATGAGCACCGCGAGCAGGATCAGCACGATCGGCAACCCACGGCTCCGGGCGAGCTGGTAGGCGAAGGCCATCACGACGCCGGCGACGGCCAGCACCCGCAGCACGAAGAGGGGGAACGCCTCGACGCTCTGCAGGTAGTTGAGGCGCGCCTGGCGGCTCCGGTAGGAGTTGACCGCATACCCGACGATGGCGATCGCGGCGATGACCAGGGTGAACACGTCGACACCATTACCACCGAGGAATCCGTTGAGGAACCCGCCGGCGACCTTCTGGTACTCGGCCGGGAAGGGCGACAGCGAGACATTTCCGAGCACCTTGAGCGTCAGGCCGCGGAACAGGAGCATGCCGGCAAGGGTCACGATAAAGGCCGGGATGCCGACGAACGCCACCCAGAAGCCCTGCCAGACCCCGACCAGAAGACCGACACCTAGTGCCGCGAGCGCACCCATCCACCAGGGGTGGCCACCCTTGATGACGACCACCGCCGATACCGCGCCGGTGAGCGCGACGACGGAACCGACCGAGAGGTCGATGTGCCCGGCGATGATCACGACCAACATGCCGATCGCGAGGACCAGGATGTAGGAGTACTGCAGAATGATGTTCGTGATGTTGCCCGGGCTGAGGAAGTTCGGGCTGAGGATGGCGAACAGCCCGACGATCAGCACGAACGCGATGTAGATACCGCTCTGCCGCAAGTTCCGGGTGAAGAGTTCCCTGAGGTTGGCGATCACGGTGGAGCTGCCGACGTCCCGCACGTTCCGGGTGACACGTTCCCTGAGGTTGACGATCCCAGTCATCAGGCCTGTTCCTTTACCTTGGTCATGAGTTCCATGAGACGCTCCTGCGTCGCTTCCGCCTTCGGCACGACGCCGGTGACCCGGCCCTCCGAGAGCGTGTAGATCCGGTCACACGTGCCGAGCAGCTCGGGCAGCTCGGAGGAGATGACGATGATGGCCTTCCCTGCGTCGGCCAGCCGGTTGATGATCGTGTAGATCTCGTACTTGGCACCGACGTCGATGCCGCGCGTCGGCTCGTCGAGGATGAGCACGTCGGGATCGGTGAAGATCCACTTGCTCAGCACGACCTTCTGCTGGTTCCCACCGGAGAGCTTGCCGGCGAGCGACATGACGGTGGGTGTCTTGATGTCCAGGCTGGCGCGGTACTCCTCGGCGACCTTGATCTCCTCGTTGCCGTTGATCCAGCCACCGCTCGAGAGCTTGCCGAGCGCTGCCGCCGAGATGTTGCGGCGGACGTCTGCGATCAGGTTGAGCCCGTACCGCTTGCGATCCTCGGTGGCATAGGCGATTCCGTGCCCGATTGCCTGGGGGACCGAGTGCGTGTGGATCTCGGTGCCCCGCTTGAACACCTGACCAGAGCTGTGCCGCCCATAGCTGCGACCGAACACACTCATGGCGAGCTCGGTCCGACCCGCCCCCATCAAGCCGGCCATTCCGACGATCTCCCCGGCATGCACGGTCACGTTCGCGCCGTCGACGACGATGCGCTCGGCCTGGGTCGGGTGGTGCACCGTCCAGTTCTCGATGCGCAGGACCTCTTCGCCGATGTTCGGGGTGTGCGGCGGGAAACGGTGCTCGAGGTCGCGACCGACCATGCCCTTGATGAGGCGGTTCACGCTCACCTCTTCGGTGCGCATGTCGATGGTCTCAATGGTCTTGCCATCTCGGAGGATCGTGGTCGAGTCGGCGATCTCGGCGATCTCGTTCAGCTTGTGGGTGATCAGGATCGAGGTGATGTTCTGGCCCTGCAGCTGCCGCAGCAGGTCCAGCAGGTGCGCGGAGTCGTTGTCGTTCAGCGCCGCGGTCGGCTCGTCCAGGATCAACAGCTTGACGCGTTTGGACAGCGCCTTGGCGATCTCGACCAGTTGTTGCTTCCCCACACCGAGCCGGCCGACCGGAGTCGTCGGGTTCTCGCTCAGCCCTACGCGAGCGAGCAGCTTGGCTGCCTCGGCATTCGTGTGATTCCAGTTGATCAGACCGCGGGTGGCCTGTTCGTTGCCCAGGAAGATGTTCTCGGCTATCGAGAGGAAGGGGATCAGGGCCAGCTCCTGGTGGATGATCACGATTCCCTTGTCCTCGGAGTCGTTGATCGAGCCGAACCTGACCGACTCGCTCTCGAAGACGATCTCCCCGTCGTACGTCCCAGTGGGGTGCACCCCGGACAACACCCTCATCAGGGTGGACTTGCCGGCGCCGTTCTCCCCGCAGATCGCGTGGATCTCGCCGCGGCGCACCTCGAGAGAGACGTCCTGGAGCGCCTTGACCCCCGGGAAGGTCTTCGTGATGGAGCGCATCTCCAGAATGTTGTCGTTCATTCGATCTCAGCCGTCCTCTGTCTTTACGGACCACGGGTGCATCGGGTCGACCGGTCCGGCATCAGGTGCTCGCGGCACCCGATGCCGGACCGATCGGTCTCAGTTGGACTGACCTCGGAGGGTCAAGCCGGTGTCAGGCCTGGCCGCTGGCGACCTGCGCAGCGGTCCAGTACCCGGAGTCGATCAGCAACTTCTGGATGTTGTCCTTGTACACGATGTCAGACTGGAGCAGGAACGAGGGGACGATCTTGACGCCGTTGTCGTACGACTTGGTGTCGTTCGCCTCGGGAGTGCTGCCCTTCAGGAAGGCCTGGGCCACGACGATGGCCTGAGCCGCGAGCTTCCGGGTGTCCTTGAAGATGCTCGAGAACTGCACGCCGTCGGCGATCAGCTTGACCGAGTCGATCTCGGAGTCCTGACCCGTCACGATCGGGAACGTGGCACCGCTGTAGCCGGCATTGGTCAGCGCAGTGATGATGCCGCGGGAAATACCGTCGTACGGGGAGAGCACGCCATTGACCTTGGAGCCGTCGGAGTAGGCCGACGTGAGGAGGTTCTCCATGCGCTTCTGCGCCGTCTCCTGGTCCCAACGCAGGATCGCTGCCTGCTCGATCTTAATCTGACCCGACTTCACCACGAGGGTTTTGGCGTCGAGGTAGGGCTGCAGCGTGTCGATCGCGCCCTTCCAGAAGAAGGCCGCGTTGTTGTCGTCCAGCGAGCCGGCGAACAGCTCGACGTTGAAGGGACCTGTTGCGGCACCCTTCGAACCGTCCGCCGTCAACAGACCCAGGCCCACGAGGAGCGAGGTGGCCTGCTGCACGCCGACCTTGTAGTTGTCGAACGTGACGTAGAAGTCCACGTTCTTCGAGTCGCGGATCAGCCGGTCGTACGCGATGACCTTGATGCCCTTGTCGGCAGCGGCCTGCAGCTGGCTCGAGAGCGCCGTGCCGTCGATCGCCGCGATGATCAGGAGCTTGGCGCCCTGAGTGATCATCTGGTCGACCTGCTGGGACTGGGTCGGGATGTCGTCGTTCGCGTACTGCAGCGAGACCTGATACCCGGCCGCCTTGAGACCGGCTTCGACGGCCTTGCCGTCCGCGATCCAGCGCGAGGAAGTCTGGGTCGGCATCGAGACACCGATCAGACCGCCAGCCGCCTTGCTAGACGATGCGGTACTGGCCGAGCCGGCACCGCTTCCGCTACACGCGGCTAGCCCGAGGGCCAACGCCACGCCTGCCGCGAGGGCGGCGAACTTCTTCGTGTTCATGCTCTCTCCTCTATGAGATGCCCATCTGGTCGGAGCGCCCGGTGAGGCGCCCCGGTAGGTTCCCGCTCGTCATGCCGAGCAGGAAGTCATCCAAGACCACTTGCGGTTCCGCAACCTTACACTGTCGACTTCACAAGCAGACAGGCTCGATCGCGCAATGGTAGCGCTAACATCTACCGTTTTCGCCGCCACGACATATACCTCCCAGCTGTCCTTGCGTTTTCGAACGAGCATGCGCGTGTCCGCGCAAGCTCGCGCTTCGGGTTCGTCGGCCTCGTACGCAGTCGGCTGTCACAGACCCTGGGCCAGTCGGTAGTACGCCTGGTTCCACCGGACCTCACGTGCAAAGTCACGGATGGTCGTTCGCTCGTCGATGACGAGCAGCTCGGTGCGTGCGATCTCGGCAAAGTCGGCGAAGACCTCTACACCGATCGCCGTGGTCAGCACGGTGTGGTGGGCAGCGCCGGCCGTCAGCCACGCCTCTGCCGAGGTCGCGAGGTCGGGCGCCGGCCTCCACACGGCGCGGGCGACCGGGAGGTTGGGCAGCTCGGCGTCAGGCGGGACGACCTCGACGACGTTCGCCGTGAGGCGGAACCGGTCGCGCATGTCGGAGAGCGCCACGACGACGCCGGGACCGGAGTCGGTGTCGAAGACGAGACGGACCGGGTCCTCCTTGCCGCCGATGCCGAGCGGGTGGATCTCGAGCGACGGCTTCGCCGTCGTGAGCGACGGGCAGATCTCGAGCATGTGCGCGCCGAGGATCTTCTCCGCACCGGGCACCAGGTGATAGGTGTAGTCCTCCATGAGCGAGGCGCCGCCCGGCAACCCTTCGCCCATGACCTTCGCCGCGCGGACCAGGACCGCCGTCTTCCAGTCGCCCTCCGCGCCGAAGCCGTAGCCCTGCGACATGAGCCGCTGGACCGCGAGACCCGGCAGCTGGCGCAGCGCGCCGAGGTCCTCGAAGTTCGTCGTGAACGCCGTTGCGCCGAGCGACGTGAGCAGCGCCAGCAGCCCGAGCTCCTGACGAGCGCCGTAGCGCAACGAGTCGTGCCGCTCGGCTCCCTTGCGCAGCTCCGGCGCGACGTCGTACAGGTCCTCGTACTCGGCGACGAGCGCGTCGACCGACGAGTCCGCGACCTCGTCGACCGCCGCCACCAGGTCGTTGACACCCCACGTGTTGACCGAGACGCCGAATCGCAGCTCTGCCTCGGTCTTGTCGCCCTCGGTCACCGCGACGTTGCGCATGTTGTCGCCGAAGCGAGCGAGCTTGAGCTCGTGCGTCGCAGCCCAGCCGGCCGCCGCGCGGGCCCAGTCACCGATGCGCTGGGAGACCACGGGGTTGGACACGTGGCCGACGACCGTCTTGCGCGGCACCCCGAGCCGCGTCTGGATGTATCCGAACTCCCGGTCGCCGTGTGCGGCCTGGTTGAGGTTCATGAAGTCCATGTCGATCGTCGCCCACGGCAGCTCGACGTTGGCCTGCGTGTGCAGGTGCAGCAACGGTGTGCGCAGCGCGTCGAGGCCCGCGATCCACATCTTGGCCGGGGAGAACGTGTGCATCCAGGCGATCACACCGAGGCACGCGTCGGCCGCGTTGGCCTCGAGCGCCATGCGACGGATCGCAGCGGAGTCCTTCAGGACCGGCTTCCACACCACGCGGACCGGCACGGCGGTCGCGTCGTCGAGCGCCCGGGCGATCGCCTGGGACTGGTCGGCGACCTGACGCAGCGTGTCCTCGCCGTAGAGGTCCTGGCTCCCGGTCAGGAACCAGATCTCGCGGCCTGCGAACGGCGTGCTCATGCGGTGCTCCCCTTCTCGCGGCCGGCGCCATCGCCCTGGCCGTAGACGTTCTGGTAGCGCGCGTACAGCGCGTCGATGTCCTGCTGGTCGATCGCGAGCGGCTCGCCGAGCTGGCGCGCGATGTGCACGGTGCGGGCCACCTCTTCGCACATGACCGCGGCCTTGACCGCCGCGCGAGCGTCCCTGCCCACCGTGAACGGACCGTGGTTGCGCATCAGCACCGCCCGCGAACGCGACCCGCGGAGCGTCTCGACGATGCCGCGCCCGATCGAGTCGTCCCCGATCAGCGCGAACGGCCCGATCGGGATCTCCCCGCCGAACTCGTCGGCCATCATCGTCAGCACGCACGGCACGGGCTCACCGCGCGCGGCCCACGCCGTCGCGTAGGTCGAGTGGGTATGCACGACTCCACCCACCTCGGGCAGGTGCCGGTAGACGTAGGCGTGCGCCGCGGTGTCCGACGACGGCGCGCGCGTCCCGTCGACGAGAGTGCCGTCGAGGTCGCAGACCACCATCGATTCGGGGCTGAGCTCGTCGTAGGAGACGCCCGAAGGCTTGATGACGAACAGGTTCGCGCCGGGCACCCGCTCGGAGACGTTGCCAGCGGTCCAGACGACGAGCCCGTTGCGCGGAAGTTCGGCATGGAGCGCGGCGACGTTCGCGCGGACGACCGCGACCGCGTCGCGCACCTCCGCTGGGAACTGGGCCAGATCGATCACGAGGTCACCTCGGCGAGAACCGCGGCGGGTCGTCCGACCGTCAGGACACGCCGGCGCAAGTCCTTGAGGCGGTGCATGACGTCGTTCGCGCCGCGGCCGAAGTAGTCGTGCAGCAGGGTGTACTCCGCGAACAGCTGGTCGTAGATGCGCGCGTCGTCCTCGTTCGGCGGGTACGCGGCGACAGTGCGCTTGCCCATCACCTGGGCGGCCGCACGGACATCGGGATAGGCGCCGGCAGCAACCGCAGCGTGGATCGCAGCACCCAGCGCGGGACCCTGGTCCGAGCCGATCGTGGACAACGGCAATCGCGTCACGTCGGCGTAGATCTGCATGAGCAGCCGGTTCTTCAGCAGACCACCGGCGACGACGAGCTCGGTCACCGGGACGCCGGAACGCTGGAACGCCTCGACGATCGTCCGGGTGCCGAAGGCGGTGGCCTCGAGCAAGGCGCGATACGTGTCCTGTGGGCGTGTCGCAAGGGTCTGGCCGACAACGACCCCGCTGAGCTCGTGATCGACCAGCACCGAGCGATTCCCCGAGTGCCAGTCGAGCGCGATCAGGCCGTGCTCGCCGACCTTCTGCTCCGCGGCCAGCGCGGTGAGGTACTCGTGCACGCCGAGCCCGCGCGTCTCGGCCTGCGCAACGACATCGGCCGGCACGGCAGTGTCCACGAACCAGCCGAAGATGTCGCCGACGCCGCTCTGCCCCGCCTCGTAGCCGTACAGGCCGTCGACGAGCCCGCCATCCACCACGCCGCACATCCCGGGCACCTCGGCCAGCTCGGTGCTGTTCATCACGTGACAGGTCGAGGTGCCCATGATCGCGACCATCTGACCGGGTTCGACCGCGTTGGCGGCGGGGGCAGTGGTGTGCGCGTCGACGTTGCCGACGGCGACCGCGATGCCCGCGGGCAGACCGGTCCAGCTCGCGGCCTGCGCGGTCAGCATCCCCGCGGGTTGCCCGAGCTGGCCGATCTCGTGCTCGACCTTCTCGGCGACGAAGCCCGCGAAGTCCGGGTTCAGGGCCGCGAGGAAGTCCCGGCTCGGGTACGCACCGTCCTGGTAGATGCCCTTGTAGCCGGCGGTGCACGCGTTGCGGAGATAGCGCCCGCAGAGCTGCCAGACGATCCAGTCCGCGGCCTCCACCCAGTGCTCCATCGCGGCGTAGACCTCGGGGTCCTCCTCGAGGAGCTGCAGGCCCTTCGCGAACTCCCACTCGCTCGAGATGAGACCGCCGTAGCGGTTGATCCAGGATTCATGACGCGCGTGGGCGGCCGTGTTGATCCGGTCGGCCTGTAGCTGGGCCGCGTGGTGCCGCCAGAGCTTGACGTACGCGTGCGGGCGATCCGCGAACCGGTCCACCCAGCACAGCGGAGTGCCGTCGGCGGTGGTCGGGACCATCGTGCAGGCGGTGAAGTCGGTGCCGACGCCGATCACGTCGTGCGCGTCGACGCCATGAGCGGCGCGGGCGGCCTCGAGCGCGGCGGGCACCGCGATCCTGAGGACGTCGAGGTAGTCCTGCGGGTCCTGCAGGGCCCACTCTGGCGGCAGCTCGATCGGGGCTCCGGCGAGAGCCGCAGGCCCGGCCGTGAGCGCCCGGTCCATCACGGCGTGGGAGTACGGATGGACAGCCGAGCCGAGCTCCGCGCCGTCGGACACCCGGACGACGACCGCGCGACCCGACAACGTGCCGAAGTCGACTCCGACAACCAGCTCCGGGCGCCGCTCGGCGGGCGCTTCGGCAAGCGTCATCAGTTCCGCTCCACGTCATCGCAGTGGCGCACCCGGAGGTGCCGGAAGACCGCATCGTCGCGGTCGCCGGTACCGATGTTAGCGTTCACATCCTGTTTGTCAACCTCGACTTTCCGGACCGGTACGTGAGGCAGCGGCGCAGCAGCTTCGGCAGGCCACAGCACGTCGAGCAGCGCCACAGCACGTCGAGCAGCGCCGCCGCAAACCGGTCGAAGGCCTGCCTCGCGGTCCGCTCGCTCGGGTCAGCTTGCCGGTGCGGTCGAGGACCGGACGACAAGGCTCGGCGGGATCGGCGTGTGGTCCAGATCCTCACCGGCGATCGCCGACAGCAGCATCGCTATCGAGCGACGCCCCAGCGTCAGGAAGTCCTGGCGCACCGTCGTGAGCGGCGGAATGAAGTTCGCGGCGCCCGCGATGTCGTCGAAGCCGACCACCGAGACGTCCAGTGGCACCGACAACCGCGCTTCGGCGAACGCGCGCAGGAGGCCCAGGGCCAGCTGGTCGTTCGCAGCAAAGACCGCGCTCGGTACACCTTCGGCGACCAGGCGCCGCCCGACGGCATAGCCCCGCGCCGCGGTCCAGTCGCCAGGGATCGGGTCACCCGCCGTGAGCCCCGCCGCCGCCAGTTCGGACCGCCAACCAATCGTCCGTTCACGGGCATCCAGCCAGTCCTGCGGCCCGGCGAGATGAACGACCTCGCGGTGACCGAGCTCGATCAGGTGGCGGGTGGCAAGTCGCGCACCGAGGACCTGATCCACGCTGATCGGATGGAACGCCTGCCCGGCGGGCGTTCCGGCGGCGATGGTGACGACCGGCACCTGCTCCGCGAATGGCCTCAGCGCGTCACTGACCGAGGCCAGCGGCGCGATGACGATGACGCCTTCGACGGCCTGCGAAAGGAAGTGCTCGAGCACGCGGGAGACACCTTCGGCCTGGGCCGGCGGCAGCGTCGCGACGCTCACGTAGTACCCCGCTTCACTCGCCGCGCTCTCGACGGCGATGAACGTCGACGTCGGACCGAACTCCGGCTCGGACAGCGTGACGACGCCAATGGTTCCGGAGCGGCGCGTCACGAGCGTGCGCGCGGCAGTGTTCCGCCGGTATCCGAGCTCGACGATCGCCGCGAGCACGCGCTCGCGAGTTGCCTCGCGCACGCTCGGGTGCCCGTTGAGCACCCTCGAGACCGTCTGGTGCGAGACCCCCGCGACATGCGCCACGTCACTCATCGCGGGTGGACGATGCATCGTGGGCTCCATTCGCACGCCGCGCCTAGCCCTTGGGCTGGGCGGAGAGCTCGATACCCATCTCGACCGACCGGTCGCGACAGGCCTCGGCAGCGGCGATCACCGCGGCGCGCACGCCGTGCTGATCGAGCGTCCGCACCGCCACAACCGTCGTCCCGCCGGGCGACGACACACGTTCGCGGAGGACCGCTGGGTGCTCACCGGTCTGCGCCACCAGGGCAGCAGCGCCCTGAACGGTCGCGACAGCAAGTTGTGTCGCAAGTGCCCGGGTCAGCCCGAGCAGCACACCGGCCTCGGCCATCGCGTCGATGAGGTAGAAGGCGTACGCGGGACCGGAGCCCGAGATCGCGGTGACCGCGTCCAGGGCCTTCTCCGGCACCCGCACCACGAGTCCGGTCGCGGCCAGGACCCGTTCGATGAGCGCCAGCTCGGCCGACGCGGCGTGCGTCCCTGCGGCGATCGCGGTCGCGCCTTGGCCGATCATCGCTGGCGTGTTCGGCATCACCCGCACGACTGGCGTGCCGGCGGGCAAACGCTGTTCGTAGAAGGACGCCGGCAGCCCCGCCGCTACCGTGGCGACGACTGCGCCGTCGGACAGCAGTGGCGCGATCTCGTCGAGGACCGAACCCACGTCCTTCGGCTTGACGGCCACCACGACGACGTCGGCGTGAGCCACGATCTCGCTCGCGGTGCCGACCACACGCACACCGTGCGTCGCGGCGAGCTCGGCCGCCCGGGTCGCGGTCGGCTCAGCGACCTCGACGTCGTCGAGTGCCCATCCCGCGGCGAGCACCGAAGCGAGCACCGTCTCGCCCATCACTCCGCCGCCGAGCACGGCGACGCGCGTGCGTCGGCCCGTTGCGTGTTCTGTCATCTCGCCCTCTTTCGCGATGCCACCAGCGCGCACGTCCGCGTGCCTACTCCCAAGTCCGGAGCCTAGCGACCCGACCGAATCCGCGGCTCCATCGGCGCCTGCGCGTCCGACCCGGGCGTCGGCGGACACAATGCCCGAGGGTCAGACCGTCCGGCGCCGCAGCGTCAAGGAGCCGAGAGCGATGGCGCCGACGATGAAGGCGACGAGCACCACCACCTCCGACCAGATCTGGCCCGGGTCGCCGCTCATCGACAGATCCTTCATCGCTTGCACCCCGTAGGTGAGCGGCATCACCCGCGAGATCGCCTCGAGAGCGGCCGGCATCTGCTCGCGCGGCATCACCAGACCGCCCAGGATGAGCTGCGGGAAGATGATCGCCGGCATGAACTGCACGGCCTGGAACTCGGTGCTCGCAAAGGCTGATGCGACGAGCCCGAGCGAGGTCCCTACCAACGCCACCAGCGCGGCGACCATGATGATCGCCCATAGCGGCCCGGGCATGTCCATGCCCAGAGCACCAACCGAGAACGTGGTCACGACGACCGCCTGGATGGTGGCGACCAGCCCGAAGGCCAGCCCGTAGCCCAGGACGAAGTCGACCTTGCCGAGCGGACTCGCCATCAGCCGCTCGAGGGTCCCGGACTTCCGCTCACGCAGGGTGGCGACACTCGTCACGAGGAACATCACGATCAGCGGGAAGACCCCCAGCAACAGGGGTCCGAACTGGTCGAGGACGCGGGTGTTGTTGAACATCCACGCGATGAGCCAGAGCAGCAAGCACGGAAGCCCCATCAGGAGCACGAGGGTGCGCGGGTCGTGCCGTAGCTGGCGCAGCACGCGCGCGCTGGTCGCCAGGGTGCGGTGCACGTTCATCGGGCCACCTCCGTCCGCTCGACCAGGGTCAGGAACGCCTGGTCGGCGTCGTCCGCGCCGGTGCGTTCGAACAGCTCCGGCAGCGTCACGTCGGCGAGCAGGTCACCGTTGCGGAGGAGCAGCAAGCGGTCGCAACGGGTCGCCTCGTCCATCACGTGGCTCGAGACGAGCACGGTCCTCGCGTCCGCCGCGAGCCGCGCGAACAGCGCCCACAGGTCGCGGCGCAGTACCGGGTCCAGGCCGACGGTCGGCTCGTCGAGCACCAGCACCTCAGGATCACCGACGAGGGCGACCGCGAGCGAGACGCGGGACGTCTCGCCTCCGGAGAGCCGCGAGACGCGGGTCTTGGCGTACCGGGTGAGGTCGACCGCTCCGATGGCGCGGGCCACCGAGTCGCCGTCCGTCCCGAGGACCGAGGCGAAGTACTTGAGGTTCTCCTCGACGGTGAGGTCGGCGTACACGCTCGGCGCTTGAGTCACGTAACCGACCCGGTGCCGCAGGCTCGGGTCACCCGCGGGCATGCCGAGCACCGTGATGGTGCCGCTCTCGACCAGCTGCACCCCGACGATGGCGCGCATCAGGGTGGACTTCCCGCTGCCGCTCGGACCGAGCAGCCCGACGAGCTGACCGCTCGGCACGTCCAGGTCGAGCCCGTGCAGGACCTCGTTCTTGCCGCGGCGGACCACCAGTCCGCGCGAGACGATCGCGCTCGAGTGCTCGTCGGCGTGGCTCCCCTGCGATAAATTCCCCATGTGAGGAATTATGCTCCCCGGCCTCGGGTCCCGCAAGGGTGTCGGTGCCATGCCTCAGTCCTCCGGTGGATCCAGGTAGCGCTGCAGCGTCGGTCCGACCCAGCGGACGACGTCCTCGACATCGGTCGAGACGAGCGGTTCGGCCTCGAAGATGAAACGCACCGCCACGAGCCCGAAGATCTGGCTGACCAAGAGCGAGGCTCTCAGCTCTTGCTCCCGGCCACCCGAAGCGGCAACCACACGTCCGAAGATCTCCTTCAGCAGGAATTCCCGGAAGCGGTCGAGCTCGGCCGGCTGGGTCGTCAGCGACGCGACCAGGGCCCGCATCCGCTGGCGCCCTGGGGGGTTGTCCCAGATGGCCAGGAAAGAGCGCACCAGGTGCTCGCCGCGCTGCTCGGGGGGCACCGCGAGCACGGCTGCAACCATGCGTTCCGGCTGAGCCGGGATGTCGTTCGCCGCGGCGAACAGGTTCGACTTCGCGCCGAAGTAGTGCCGGACCAGCGCCGGGTCGACGGCCGCCCGGCGCGAGATCGCCCGTACGCTCGCGGCCAGATAGCCCCGCTCGGCGAACTCGGCCCGCGCCGCGTCGAGGATCCTGTCACGGGTGCCCGAACCTGCGGCCCGCCGCCCGCGACCGGGTGGGGCGCCGACACCGTCGGTGCTCACCGCGATCGACCTGCCCTCAACCGGCCCGACCAGCCCTTACAGCGGGTACGCGAGGAAGAACGCCTTCATCACGCCGGCCGGCCCCTTCGCGACGAACAGCGCCGTTCCGTTGACCCAGACGACCGTCTCGGTCTTGTCACTGTTCTGGACGAAGTAGTAGACGCCGGTGGCCTGTCCGGCGACCGTGACGGGTCCGGTCTCCGGGGCTGCCGGTGGTACGGCGGCCGCGGAGGTGGAGGCACTAGCCGTCGCGGACGCACTCGGCGATGCGGCCGCAGCTGTCGGCGCCGGGGTGGCCGAGGCCAGCACTGTGGGGTCGAGGTAGAGCCCGATCGCTGCCTTGGCGCTCGGCTCGTCCGCATACTGCTCGGCGTAGACCGAGAGCGGCGCGGCGCTCGAGCCGTCGGAGTAACCGAGCCGCCAGGACTCGATCGCGCCGCTCGTCGCGGCGGCGTCGCGCTCCGCCGAGACCAGTGCATAGGACAGCACCTTGGTTGGCTGCGCCTTGAGGAACGCCGTGGCGTCCGCCGGTAGCGGCGAGGGCGAGACCGTCGGCGTCGGCTGCGGGAGGGTCACGGTGCTGGCAGGAAGCGTGACCGCCGGGGCGGCGCTGCCACCACGAGAGCTCACGATCATCACGGCGATCACCGCGAGCACCACCACTCCACCGGCAATCGCCCAGGTCAGGGGTCGCTTCCACCAGGGCTTCGCGGGCGCCTCCGTCACTGCGCCCGGGAACCCGGCGCCGGCGACGACGGGGCTCAGCCTCCCGGTGAGCTTGTCATCGGGCTCGACGATCGTGGGCTGGTACGGCGCTTCCTCCTCGGGAGCGCTCCATCGGAACCCCTCGAGCGGGTTCCCACCAACCCCCGGGTCGCCGTTCGAACCGCCGGTCGGCTCAGTCATCAGGGCATCTCCTCGCCATTGGGCGTCATAGGTGGCGGCTCGCCCGGCGAGCCCGCTTCCCCAGCAGCCTAGAACGTCCGACGATGCGGACCACACGCGAACGCGCCACCCCTTCTCCCGGATCGCCGGGGTGCGCCGCTCCGGAGCCGTGTCGGTGACACGGGCTAGCGTTCAGGTCGTGGCCACCAGCACCAGCAAGACCGTGCGCCCACCGCGCGCCACTTACCAGTGTGTCGAGTGTGGTTGGGGCGCCACCAAGTGGGTCGGACGGTGCGGCGAGTGCCAAGCATGGGGAACCCTGGTCGACGCCGCGGCGCCCACCTCGGGCCCACGCACATCGGCGGCCACCTCGCTGCGCCGTCCCGCTCAGCCGATCGGCGACATCGACATCGAGACCGCACGGGCCCAGTCCACGGGGGTGCCCGAGTTCGACCGGGTTCTCGGCGGCGGCCTGGTTCCCGGCGCCGTCGTGCTGGTCGCGGGCGAGCCGGGAGCGGGGAAGTCCACCCTCTTGCTCGATGTCGCCGCTCGAGCCGCCCAGCGCGGCCAGACGGTGCTCTACGTCACCGGCGAGGAGTCGGCTGGTCAGGTCCGGCTCCGCGCCGAGCGCATCGGCGCGCTCGCACCACGGTTGCTCCTCGCGGCGGAGACGGATCTGTCCGCCGTCCTCGCCCAGGTCGAGCGCGCGACTCCAGCGCTCCTCGTCGTCGACTCGGTTCAGACCATCGCCTCGGCCCAGGTGGACGGGACCGCCGGCGGGGTGAGCCAGATCCGCGAGGTGGCCGCGGCGCTCATCGCGGTCTCCAAGGAGCGCTCGATGTCGACGCTGCTGGTAGGTCACGTCACCAAGGACGGAAGCCTCGCCGGTCCGCGCGTCCTGGAGCACCTCGTCGACGTCGTTTGCCAGTTCGAGGGCGAAAGGCACACCCGGCTCCGGCTGCTCCGAGCCGTCAAGAACCGCTACGGCCCGACCGACGAGGTGGGCTGCTTCGACCTCACCGAGACCGGCATCGAGGGGCTCGCGGACCCGAGCGGCCTCTTCCTCTCGCACGAGAGCGGCCACGTGCCCGGGACCTGCGTGACCATCACGCTCGAGGGCCGCCGGCCGTTGGCGACCGAGATCCAGGCGCTCGTCGCCGGCTCACCGCTGGCGAACCCGCGCCGCACCACGAGCGGCGTCGACTCGAGCCGCCTCGCGATGGTCCTCGCGGTCCTTCAGCGCCGGCTCTCGGCGCGCCTCGCCGATCAGGACGTCTACGTCTCGACCATCGGTGGCGCGCGGGCCGGCGAACCCGCGGCCGATCTGGCCCTCGCGCTCGCCGTGGTGAGCTCGCGCGAGAACCTCGCGCTCCGCCCGCGCCTGGTCGCGCTCGGCGAGGTGGGCCTCGCCGGCGAGATCCGCCCGGTGTCCGGCCTCGCCCGCCGCCTCTCGGAAGCCGCCCGCCTCGGCTTCACGACGGCGGTTGTCCCCCGGCACCCCGGCGATCGCCCGGTTGCGCCGGCGGGGATGCAGTTGATAGAGGTCGGCGATCTCGCCGAAGCCGTGGCCAGAAGTCGCGAGCCACAGGTGCGCACGACCTGAACCCGGGCCGCATAAGATTTGGCCATGGCCATCACGGAACACGTCGCGGACGAGCAGCTGCGCGCAACCCTTGCCGCGGTCGCGCCCGGCACGGATCTGCGTGACGGCCTCGATCGGATCCTCCGTGGGCGCACCGGGGCGCTGATCGTTCTCGGGTACGACAAGACCGTCGAGTCGATCTGCTCGGGCGGATTCACCCTGGACGTCGAGTTCTCGGCGACCCGGCTGCGCGAGCTCTGCAAGATGGACGGCGCCGTCGTCGTCGACCGCGACCTCAAGCACATCGCTCGCGCGGCCGTGCAGCTCCTCCCCGATCCGACGATCGAGACAACCGAGTCGGGCACCCGGCACCGGACCGCTGAGCGGGTCGCCAAGCAGACCGGCTACCCGGTCATCTCGGTCAGCCAGTCGATGCGGATCGTCGCGCTCTACGTGGGCGACGTCCGATACGTCCTCGAGGACACCGACGCGATCCTCTCGAAGGCGAACCAGGCCCTGTCGACGCTCGAGCGCTACAAGGCCCGTCTCGACGAGGTCGGCGGCACGCTCTCCGCCCTCGAGATCGAGGACCTGGTCACCGTGCGCGACGTCTCCGCGGTGGTGCAGCGACTAGAGATGGTCCGACGCATCTCGGAGGAGATCTCCGGCTACGGCATCGAGCTCGGTACCGAGGGGCGGCTGCTGGCCCTGCAGCTGGGCGAGCTGATCGGCGGGCTCGGGACGGATCGCGAGCAGGTCATCCGCGACTACGTGGACCTGGCGCGCAAGGCGCGCACACTGGTGGAGGTGCAGGCCAACCTGGCCGCGCTGGACGGCTCCGAGCTGCTCGACCTCGCGCACATCGCGCAGGTCCTCGGTCTCGCCGGCCCGACCGAGACGCTGGACGTCGCCGTCGGCCCGCGTGGTTACCGCTTGCTCTCGAAGGTGCCGCGCATCCCGGGTGCGATCGTCGACCGCTTGGTCAACCACTTCGGCGGCCTGCAGAAACTCCTCGCGGCCGGGATCGAAGACCTGATGGCCGTGGACGGCGTCGGCGAGCAGCGCGCGCGGGCGGTCCGCGAGGGCTTGTCACGACTCGCGGAGTCCAGCATCCTCGAGCGCTACGTCTGACGACGTCGCAGCGCCGCGAATCTCGTGACGTCGCTGAACCTCGCAACGGCGCTCAGTTGAGCGTGAACACCACCGCGTCGCTGTTCGCGCCGAGCAGGGAACCCGCGGCCTTGTAGGTGCCGCTGCGGGGCACCGCCAGCCCTGCCGGGCAGCCCTGTGTCGATCGGATCCGGTCCCAGGCGACGGTCGCCGTCCCCTTGTCGCCCGCGGCCAGGAGCAGCAGCGGGGTCGCCGGCGGGGCAGTCGCGGGGCAGTCCGCGCTCGACCAGATGCGATCCGAGCCCGAGGTGATGACCAGCTGGCGGCTCGCGTCGCTCATCGTCAAGGTGCACGCCGTCCTGCCGGTGTTGACGGCGGTCAGCGTGAAGGACGGCGTCTCGCTGGCGGCATAGGCCTGTGCCGAGGCGGTGAGCGTGACCTGGAGCGACGCGGCGACGCAGCCGGCGCCGCCGGATGGTGCGGCTGTCGTCGATGGGGACGACGTCGGACCTGCCTGGTGGCCGGACGACGACTTGCCAGCGCGGGCCAAGAACGCCCAGAGCAGGGCGACCAGGCAGATGGCGACGGCGATCACGATCAGGCGGCGGATCCAGTACACCCGCGCACCCTCGGGACCCACCGGGTGCATGACGTAACTCATGCGTCCTCCGATCCCTCGCCACCATGGCATGTCGGCGCACGTCCACGCTACGACCCCACGACGCGCCGGACCGTGCGGCACGCCGGTGACGGCCACGACGCCGCGCCGGGCACAATGCTCGGGTGTCCGGAACGAACGACCCCCACTCGGTCGACCCATCGCCGCTCGTGGGTCCGCGCGTCGCGGCCGCCCTTCATCGCGCGATCGCCCGGTGGTACGCGGGCCACGCGCGGGCTCTGCCGTGGCGTGACGCCGAGTGCTCCTCGTGGGGGGTTCTGGTCAGCGAGGTGATGCTCCAGCAGACGCCGGTCAGCAGGGTCGAGCCGGTCTGGCGGCGCTGGCTGGATTCCTGGCCGACGCCGGCCCGGCTCGCCACCGCGAGTCCCGCTGATGCGATCCGCGCGTGGGGTCGCCTCGGTTACCCGCGGCGGGCCCTTCGATTGCTCGAGTGCGCCCGGATGATCGTCGAACGCCACCACGGGGAGGTGCCACGCACGTATGGCGAGCTCACCGCCCTGCCCGGCGTCGGTGACTACACGGCCTCGGCGGTGCTCGTCTTCGGCTACGGCGAACGCGCCGTCGTCCTCGACACGAACGTTCGTCGCGTGCTCGCGCGCGTCCTGGCGGGTCGGGCCCTCCCGACGCCACACCTCACCGCGGCGGAACGGGCTCGCGTCACCGAGGTCCTCCCGCGCCAGCCGGCTCGAGCGGCGGCCTGGGACGTCGGTGTGATGGAGTTCGGCGCGCTCGTCTGCACGGCGACCTCTCCCGACTGCGGGGGCTGCCCACTCACCCGGCACTGCGCCTGGTACCAGGCCGGGCTCCCCGCCGGTGACGGCCCGCGACGTCGCGCCCAGCCCTGGGCGGGGTCCGATCGGCAGGTGCGAGGGCTCATCATGGCGGCATTGTGCGAGTCGGCAGAGCCGATCCCGTACCCGCAGCTCGCCGCGCTGGTCGACGACGGCGCGGAGCGGTTCGATCGGTGTCTCGCCGCGCTGGTCACGGACGGCTTGGTCCAGAGCGTCACCCGCGCGGGCGGGTCAGGCCGGGCCACCGACCGCAGCGGGCTGAGCCAAGGCGCCTATCGCCTGCCAAACTGATCGAGCTAGCTGAGCCATCTGAGCTAGCTGAGCCATCTGAGCCATCTGAGCTAGCTGAGCTCGAGCAGCATCCTGGTGTTGCCGAGCGTGTTCGGCTTCATCCGCGCGAGATCGAGGAACTGCGCGACCCCCTCGTCGTGCGATCGGAGCATCTCCGAGAACACCTCCGGGTCGACCGGCGTCCCCTCGATCGGCACGAACCCGCTGTGGCCGAAGAAGGTGACCTCGAAGGTGAGGCAGAACAGCCGCTTCAGCCCAAGACGACGGGCTCGGGCGAACAGGCCCTCGAGCAGGGCGCGGCCGACGCCCTTGCGCCGCCAGTCGGGGTGGACGGCCAGGGTGCGCACCTCGCCGAGGTCCTCCCACAGGATGTGCAGCGCGCCGCAGCCGATGACCGTGCCGTCGGAGTCCTCCGCCACCAGGAACTCCTGGACCGCCTCGTAGTAGCCGATCAGCTCCTTGGCCACGAGCAGGCGCCGACGCACGAACGGATCGACGAGCGTGTGGATCGCCCGGACGTCGGCCGGCCGGGCGGCGCGGATCAAGAAGAGTTCGCTCGTCACAGGCCAACCGTAATCAGGATTCGTCGTCGGCCGTCACTCCCACCCCGCGACGACGCTGCCCGCGAGCGCCGAGGCCACGCGGCGGGGCCGGATGGATCGGTCCGGGCTGACCATCGCATCACTCTCTGCTGATACCATCGCACGGTGATGTCAGACACTGACGATGCGATCCTGCGCGTCCTGGCCGATCCCCTGCGGGCTCGGATCGTGGAGCTGCTCGCGGACGAGCAGCTGTGCACGTGTCACCTGGTCGAGCTGACCGGCGCGCGTCAGACGAACGTGTCCAACCACCTGCGGGCGATGCGCGAGGCGGGGCTGATCGAGGCCGCACCCGCCGGCCGCTACACCTACTACCGGCTGCGCCCGGAAGCGCTGGACGGCCTCGCCGACCGACTCACCCACCTCGCCGAGAGCGCCCGGACGAGCGGGCAGACCAGGAGACCGTGCTCATGACCACGCCCGATGATCGTTCCGACGTGACGTCCACGTCCAGTGCCGCCGTCGCGCCTGACGACGCCGCGGCAGTGGTCGCCCGACTTTCCGTGGTGGACCGGTTCCTGCCGCTGTGGATCGGTGCGGCAATGATCGTCGGGCTGGTCCTGGGCCGGGTCGTGCCGGGCCTGGCCGATGTCCTGGATGCCGTGAAGATCGGGACGACGTCGCTGCCGATCGCTCTCGGGCTGCTGCTGATGATGTACCCGGTGCTGGCCAAGGTCCGCTACCGCGAGATCGGTCTGGTCACCGCCGACCGCCGCATGATGGCCGCGAGCCTGCTGCTGAACTGGGTCGTCGGTCCGGCCGTCATGTTCACGCTGGCCTGGCTGCTGCTCCCGGACCAGCCTGCCTACCGCACCGGCGTCATCCTGGTCGGCCTGGCCCGCTGCATCGCCATGGTCCTGATCTGGAACGACCTCGCTTGCGGGGACCGCGAGATGGCGGCCGTCCTGGTCGCCCTGAACGCCGTCTTCCAGGTGCTCACCTATGCCGTGCTCGGCTACTTCTACCTGCGCGTCCTCCCCGGCTGGCTGGGTCTGGCCACCACCGACCTCAACGTGTCCATGGGCGGCATCGCCGTCATCGTGCTGATCTTCCTGGGGATCCCGCTGGTCGCCGGATACCTCACTCGCACCCTCGGGGAACGGGCCCGCGGCCAGGAGTGGTACGAGACCAGGCTGCTGCCGCGGATCGCCCCGATCGCGTTGTACGGACTGCTGTTCACCGTCGTCGTCCTGTTCGCCCTGCAAGGCAAGACGATCACCGGCCACCCGCTGGACGTCGCTCGCATCGCCCTGCCGCTGCTCGGCTACTTCGCCATCATGTGGTTCGGCGGAGTGGGCATCGCCCGGTGGCTCGGCCTGTCGTACGCACGTACCGCGGCGCTCGCGTTCTCCGCGGCCAGCAACGACTTCGAGCTGGCGATCGCGGTGGCCATCGGGGTGTTCGGGGTGACCAGCGGCCAGGCCCTCGCCGGGGTCGTCGGCCCGCTCATCGAGGTGCCCGTGCTCGTCGGCCTCGTCTACGTCGCACTGTGGCTGCGCGGTCGACTGACCTGGCCGCAGGCCACCGCCCGCTAGTCCCCCGTCACCCACTCGGTCCCGTGCACGGCGTGCGGCTCGATGGCGGCGATCTCCCCGGCGGTGAGCGGCGGCGCACTCAGCGCGCCGACATTCTGCTCGAGCTGGGCCACACTGCTCGCGCCGATCAGCGCCGAGGTGATCCGCTCGTCGCGCAGCACCCAGCTGAGCGCGAGCTGCGCGAGGGACTGGCCGCGGCCGACGGCGATCTCGTTCAGCGCGCGGGCCCGCTCGAGGTACGTCGCGTTGACCTGCTTCCCGCTGAGGAACTCGGCCCGCGCAGCGCGTGAGTCCGTCGGAACCGAGCCGTCCAGGTAGCGGTTGGTGAGCAGCCCCTGGGCGAGCGGCGAGAACGCGATCGAGCCGACCCCCGCGTCGCCGATGACGTCCAGCAGTCCCTCTTCCGGCCGGCGGTCGAACATCGAGTAGCGCGGCTGGTGGATGAGCAGCGGCGTTCCGAGATCGCGCAGGATCTCGATCGCCTGCCTCGTCTCCTCGGGACCGTAGTTGGAGATCCCCGCGTAGAGCGCCTTGCCCTGGCGCACCGCGGTGTCGAGGGCGCCCATCGTCTCGGCCAGCGGCGTCGTCGGGTCCGGGCGGTGGTGGTAGAAGATGTCGACGTAGTCCAGGCCCAGCCGGGTCAACGACTGGTCGAGCGAGGCGCGCAGGTACTTCCGCGAGCCCCAGTCACCGTACGGACCGGGCCACATCCCGTAGCCCGCCTTGGTCGAGATCACCAGCTCGTCGCGGTACGGGCCCAGGTCGCTCGCGAGCAGCCGGCCGAAGTTGTCCTCGGCCGCTCCCGCTGGTGGGCCGTAGTTGTTGGCCAGGTCGATGTGGGTGATGCCGAGGTCGAAGGCCCGCAGCACGATGGCGCGCTGCCGCTCGAGCGGCGTCGGCTCGCCGAAGTTCTGCCAGAGCCCGAGCGAGATCGCCGGCAGGTCCAGGCCGCTGCGTCCACAGCGGCGGTACACCATGGAGTCGTATCGATTCGACGCAGCGAGGTACGGGTCGTGGCTCATGCGCCCAGACTAGAGGCAGGTGCGGCCGGGGCGACCTTCGATGCCGTCCCAGCGGGCCCCACCGAACGAGGCAGGGGCGCGGCCCCCTGGGCCGCGCCCCTCAACAATCCTGCGCCCGCTAGGCGAGCCCAGCGCTCCGCCGCTCGCGGGCTAAGACTTCGCCTCGGCCTGAAGTCCACCCGAGCTCGAGCCGCCCGCGTGACGGCCGGAGGCCGCCGCCGCCGCAGCCGCAGCAGACGCCGACGGCGCCGCCGCCGCAACCGGCACAGCCTTGTCGCCCTTGGGCACGCCGCGGAAGGTGAACTCGCCCAGCAGGCCCTCGCCCTCGACGTCGACGATCACCGTCTGGCCCGGCTTGATCTCGCCGAACAGGATCTTCTCGGACAGCGCGTCCTCGATCTCCCGCTGGATGGCGCGGCGCAGCGGCCTGGCACCGAGCACCGGGTCGTAGCCCTTCTCGGCCAGCAACCGCTTTGCAGCCGGCGTCAGGTCGATCGCCATGTCCTTGTCGCGCAACCGGGTGTCGAGCTTGGCGATCATCAGGTCCACGATCGCCTCGATCTCGTCCTGCGACAGCTGCGGGAACACGATGACGTCGTCCACGCGGTTGAGGAACTCCGGCCGGAAGTGCTGCTTGAGCTCGTCGAAGACCTTGTTCTTCATCCGCTGGTAGTCGTTCCCCAGGTTGCCACCGGCCTGGAAGCCGGTCATCAGACCCTTGGCGATGTCCCGCGTGCCGAGGTTCGTCGTCATGATGATCACGGTGTTCTTGAAGTCGATCACCCGACCCTGCGAGTCGGTCAGGCGACCGTCCTCGAGGATCTGCAGCAGCGAGTTGAACACGTCCGCGTGCGCCTTCTCGACCTCGTCGAAGAGGACCACGGAGAACGGCCGACGGCGCACCTTCTCGGTCAGCTGCCCGCCCTCGTCGTAGCCGACATAGCCGGGCGGCGAACCGAACAGCCGCGAGACGGTGTGCTTCTCCGAGTACTCGCTCATGTCGAGCTGGATCAGCGCGTCCTCGTCACCGAACAGGAACTCGGCGAGCGCCTTGGCCAGCTCCGTCTTCCCGACGCCCGTCGGGCCGGCGAAGATGAACGAGCCACCGGGCCGCTTCGGGTCCTTCAGGCCCGCGCGGGTCCGACGGATCGCCTGCGAGAGCGCCTTGATCGCGGCTTCCTGGCCGACGACGCGTTTGTGCAGCTCGGTCTCCATCCGGAGCAGCCGCGAGCTCTCCTCCTCGGTCAGCTTGAACACCGGGATGCCGGTGGACATCGCCAACACCTCGGCGATGAGCTCCTCGTCCACCTCGGCGACGCTGTCCAGGTCCCCGGACTTCCAGGCCTTCTCCTTCTCGATCCGCTCCATGCCGAGCGTCTTCTCGGTGTCGCGCAAGCGCGCGGCCTTCTCGAAGTCCTGCTCGTCGATCGCGGACTCCTTGTCGCGGCGCACCCCCGCGATGGCCTCGTCGAGCTCGCGCAGCGCGGGCGGCGCCGTCATCCGGCGGATCCGCAACCGGGCGCCCGCCTCGTCGATCAGGTCGATCGCCTTGTCCGGCAGGAACCGGTCGTTCACGTACCGGTCGGCCAGGGTCGCCGCGGCGACCAGGGCTCCGTCGGTGATGGAGACCCGGTGGTGCGCCTCGTAGCGGTCGCGCAATCCCTTGAGGATCTCGATCGTGTGCTGGAGGGTTGGCTCCTGGACCTGGATCGGCTGGAACCGGCGCTCGAGCGCGGCGTCCTTCTCGACGTGCTTGCGGTACTCGTCGAGCGTCGTCGCACCGATGGTCTGAAGCTCGCCACGGGCCAGCATCGGCTTGAGGATGCTCGCCGCGTCGATCGCGCCCTCGGCCGCACCGGCGCCGACGAGGGTGTGGATCTCGTCGATGAACAGGATGATGTCGCCGCGGGTGCGGATCTCCTTGAGCACCTTCTTCAGGCGCTCCTCGAAGTCGCCGCGGTAGCGGCTGCCGGCCACCAGCGCGCCCAGGTCGAGCGTGTACAGCTGCTTGTCCTTGAGCGTCTCGGGCACGTCCCCGCGCACGATGTCCTGCGCGAGACCCTCGACGATCGCAGTCTTGCCGACGCCGGGCTCGCCGATCAGCACCGGGTTGTTCTTGGTGCGGCGGGACAGCACCTGCATGACCCGCTCGATCTCCTTCTCGCGACCGATCACCGGGTCGAGCTTGCCCTCGCGGGCCGACTGGGTGAGGTTCCGGCCGAACTGGTCGAGCACTGCTGACCCCGACGGAGTCCCCTCGGCCGGACCGCCGGCCACGACCGGCTCCTTGCCCTGGTAGCCGGAGAGCAGCTGGATGACCTGCTGGCGGACCCGGTTGAGGTCGGCGCCGAGCTTGTTCAGCACCTGGGCGGCGACACCCTCACCCTCGCGGATCAGGCCGAGCAGGATGTGCTCGGTACCGATGTAGTTGTGACCCAGCTGCAACGCCTCGCGCAGCGAGAGCTCGAGCACCTTCTTGGCGCGTGGGGTGAACGGGATGTGCCCCGACGGCGCCTGCTGGCCCTCGCCGATGATCTCCTGCACCTGCTGGCGCACGGCGTCGAGCGAGATGTCGAGCGACTCCAGGGCCTTGGCGGCGACGCCTTCGCCCTCGTGGATCAGGCCGAGCAGGATGTGCTCGGTGCCGATGTAGTTGTGGTTGAGCATCCGTGCCTCTTCTTGGGCAAGGACGACCACACGGCGGGCTCGGTCGGTGAATCTCTCGAACATCGTCACTCCCTGCGAGCGGCCGGCACCCCGAGGCGGTCTCCGGGTCTGACCACATCGATGCTAACCGCGCGCAGAAGCCGAATCGTCCGTGTTCGCCAGCGGCGTGACGATGCCGCGGGTGAACCCTCGCGCGCGGCAGGTACGGCTCGCCCTCGGGCTCACAGCAGGACTTCTCCGGTGATGCACGTGACGGTGTCCCCACCGATCCAGATCTCCGCACCGATCTGCTCGACGTGCACCCGGCCATCCCGGCCCAGCGCAGTTCCCTGCGACACGACGTACCGAGCGGGCAGCACCCGGGCCGGGATCAGCCACCGGGCCAGGCCCGCGTTCAGGCTGCCGGTCACCGGATCCTCGGCGATGCCCAGGCTCGGCACGAACGCGCGCACCTCAACGTCGGCGTCGTGGCCGTCACTCTCGGGACCGACGACGTACGGGCCGATGACGCCGACGTCCAGGTCGCCCATCGCGGCCAGGTCCGGGTCGAGGTCGAGCACGGTGCGGGCGTCAGCCAGCACGACGCCGATCCACGGCACACCGTTGTCGACCCACTCGCACTCGCGGATCGCGTCGTCGGGCAAGCGCAGCGACCGGGCCACCTGGGCCCGGATCTGGTTCGAGACCGGCCCCGACCGTCGCAGCGGAGGCGCCACGAACGCCAGCCGACCAGCGGTCTGGCGCAACCGGACCAGGCCGATCCCGCACTCCTGGACGATCGTCCCCGGACCGCTCGGCGTGCCCCCGGCCCCGAGCCAGGCGTGCGCGCTGCCGAGAGTCGGATGGCCGGCGAACGGCAGCTCGCCACCGGGGGTGAAGATGCGCAGCCGGTAGTCGGCGTCCGGGTGGTTCGGCGGCAGCACGAACGTCGTCTCCGACAGGTTTGTCCACCGCGCGAACCTCGCCATCTCATGGTCCGTGAGCCCGACTGCGTCCAGCACGACGGCGACCGGGTTCCCCAGGTACGGCGTTGCGGTGAACACATCGACCTGGACGAAGTCTCGAGTCCTCATGGCGTCACCGTACGCAGCACCCGTCGACACGTCTCCGGAGTTTTCGAGCGTCCAGGACGCCGGCTCGACCCGAGCCGTCAGGGCTCCGGGGCGGGCACTCGGTCGGTGAGGTGCCCGACGACGGCCGCCACCGTCCCGGGGTCAGCAAGGATCCGCTGGTGACCGAGCCCGTCGGTGGTGACCAGGCGGGCGTTGGGCCACGCTGCCGCGAGGGCCACGCTCACCCGGTACGGGGTCTCCTTGTCGGCGAGATCGTGCAGGACGAGCGTGTCCGGCATGCTGCCGTCCGCTCCCAGCGGCTCAAGATCGAAACCACTCATCGGCCGCTGGGTGAACTCCTCCAGGGCGGCCTGGAGGTGACGGCGCGCGCGGCCGGACAGCCGGAGCGTGTGCCCGAACTCGTCGAGGAGCTCGCCGAACTCGTGGTTGGGGGCGATGAGCACGAGGCGATCGGCGTGCAGCGAGGACCGGACCACCTGGGAGGTGACCGTACAACCGAGCGAGTGCCCGACGACGCCGGCTGCGGGGCCGAATTCGCGCCCTGCGACATCCAGCGCCTCGATGAACTCCACCACGGTCCCACGGCGGGGACCCATGAATGCCACGTCGGAGTCGCCGTGGCCGGGTGCGTCGAGGGCGACCACCCGGTGGCCGGCCGCGACGAGCGGTGCGACGAATGCCCCGAGCTGGCCGCGCCAACCGCCCCACCCGTGCATGAGGTACACGACCGGGCCATCACCCCACACCTCCGCGACTGCGTTCCCACCGCGGGGCACGGGCAGCCGGACCACCGCGCCGGGGGACGGGCGGTAGTCCTTGCGGCGCCGCGCGGACGACGGCGGCGGTGTGCACCACAGCTCGAGGGCGCGCCGGTCGGCGGCGGCCGGCGACACGACCTCGAGGACCTTGAGAGACACCCGCAGCCAGGTCAGCCGAGCGACGGCCAGCACGCGGCGCCTGGTGCGACGGATCCGGGTGCGGGCTCGGGAGTAGGAACTCCCCGCGCGGGCTCGCACTTCCCCGTGACCGGTCACTTCCCGACCGGCAAGACCCGCATCATCAGCGCTTTCGAGGCACGGGACACGCCGACGATCGCGGTGCCGTGCTGAGCGAGAGGCGCCGGCCCCACGCCGATCCTGGTCGCCACGAAGGCCACGCCCTGCTCAGATGCCCTGTCCACGCCAGGATTCTGGCACGGCTGTGCCTGGCTCGGTCGAGATTGGGCTCGGGCGGACGCTTCGAGGTCGTTCATCGGACGATCCGTCCGGCGGCGTCGGAAACCGCGTCGGAGATGGCAGCGAAGAAGGCTGCGAGCGCGTCGTCGCTGAAGAGTACGAAGCGGATCAGGTCCACTTCGCCGAGCCCCTGCGAGGGGAGGGCGGCGTCGTCGTCCGGCGGTGCGGCGGCGGCGGCGTCAGTCCGGTCGCGCGGCGGGACCCAGGCCCTGACCGCGGTCACCGCGACGCGCGCGACGTCGTGCACGTCCCAGCCGTACACACCCGCGCCAACCGCCGGGAAGGCGACCGAGCGCGCACCCAGGCCGGCCGCGACGTCGAGCGATCGCGTGAAGCAGGACGCGAGCAGGGCCGGGTCGGTCTGGCCCGCGTGCCGGTTGGGACCGACGGTGTGGATCACCCAGCGCGCCGGGAGGTCACCGGCGCCGGTCGCGACGGCGTCGCCCACCGGCAGCCCGTGGGGCAGGCGGTTCCTCCGCAGCTCGCGGCACTCGGCCAGCAGAGCGGGTCCGGCAGCCGCGTGGATCGCGCCGTCCACCCCGCCACCGCCGAGCAGCGAGGAGTTCGCCGCGTTGACGATCGCGTCGACACGCTGCCTGGTGATGTCCCCGCGGACGGCTTCGACCTTCATGGCTCCAGGGTGGACCAGGTTCGCGACTGGCGCGTCTCACGACCGCGGGCCACGCTTGTGCTTGCCGTCATGCGGAGTCAGGATGGTGGTCGAATCGTTACGACCCGAGCAGGGGAGCCCAGATGAAGCAGCGCATGATCGGGAACCGGAGCGTCAGCACCATCGGCCTCGGTGGTATGCCGATGTCGATCGAGGGTCGCCCGGACGAGGCGCGGTCCCTCGCCACGATCCACGCCGCGATCGACGCCGGTGTGACGTTCATCGACACCGCGGACGCGTACCACCTGCTGCCCACCGACGTCGGGCACAACGAGCTGCTCATCGCCAAGGCGCTGCGCCAGGCCGGTCTCGGGCCCGACGACGTCCTGGTGGCGACCAAGGGCGGGCACCGTCGGCCCGGCGATGGCTCGTGGTACATCCAGGGTGACGCCAAGTACCTGAAGGCCGCGTGCGAGGCCTCGCTTCAGCGCCTCGACGTCGAGGCGATCGGCCTGTACCAGTCCCACCGACCGGACCCGGAAACCCCCTACGAGGAGTCGATCGGCGCTATCCGCGACCTGCTGGACGAGGGCAAGATCCTGATGGCCGGCATCTCCAACGCGAGCATCGACCAGATCCGACTGGCCCAGGAGATCCTCGGCGGTCGCCTGGTCTCCGTGCAGAACCAGTTCTCGCCGGTGTTCCGCGACAGCGAGCCCGAGCTCGAGCTGTGTGCCGAGCTCGGCATCGCCTTCCTGCCGTGGAGCCCGCTCGGCGGCATCGG